>JANXXX010000037.1 GCA_025350405.1 Gallionella sp. | reverse complement strand
CGCAATTGGGACGATTCAACCTATCTAGCTATGGCCTGAATAAAAGCAGCAAACCAATGGTTCTTGCCAGGAGCGTTGTCGCGGTTCTTCGGGACTGGCCAGTCGGATATCATCAATTCTTACGGAGGCTCGGCCGCAAGTTCATCAATGAATCTCCGACGACAGCTGTTGGACTACGAAAACAATTTGAAAAGTTTTACGGGTCCATGTTTAAACGAATCAAGCGATTTGAGGGCATCGAATTCATGCGAGAAGAATTCGTTCGGTTTGGGCTTGAGACGTGGGGTGAGAGTGTCGTCGACAACAAACTGCTCAGAGCAAAGGACGAAGTAAAGCGCTATATCTCCAAATCAGAACTCGCCAATCAACTCGGGTTAAGGCCAACCACCCTGAAGGTTTGGGCCGCACGCGGAATCGTGCCAATGAAAGTAGTCGATGCGGGACTCAAGAAGCGTTATGTTGTGGATTGCAATGCAATCACCGTTAAGAATGGGTCAGATGGCAAATCCATCGGTATCAGGGAAGCTGCTGCACACGTTGGATTGCCTGCAAGCGTTTTGATGTCGCTTCGCGACTCTGGGCACTGTTCGCGCCATCATCTTTCGAGTCGCCTTAAAACCTTCCACGAAAAAGATCTGCAAACATTCGTTCAGTCGATCTTGTCATTAGGGAAATTAATTTCTGATATTCCGAATGGCAGCATTTCGCTGTGTGACGTGATGCTACTTAAATTCAGGAACGACGAGGGCAAGGCTGACTTTATAAGGGGTATTCTGTCGCATCATATCGAAGTACTGGGGCGTACCGGAGATGGTTTGACCGACCTGTTGTTTGATCGCGAAAAAGTCGAAGAGTTTTTGCGGGATAAGCGCTCTGAGGCGGAGAACGGGACCTGGTCCCTTAGTGAGGCAGCAAAATATCTGCATTGTGATCCAATGACCTTGCCGACCATCATTCAGCAAGGCTTTCTCAAAACAGTTGACGTTTCCTTTGGCAAGCGTGTGACGGCAATATCGGTGAAGCAATTTGATGAAAGATGTGTTTCCCTTGCCAAGCTGGCAAAGAATAATGCTACCAGTTCACGTCGTTTGCAGTCGATGTGCATCAAACATAATATTCCTTTGGCTGTATTTCATCGTGAACATGGCAAAGTCGGGCAGCCTTTCGTAAATCGCGAACACCTTACGCATTTAAATGAGATCATTGCGAATTCCAAGAGAGCGCCACGAATAAGTTCCATGCAGTTGATGCGCGAATATCTGGATGGACTGCAAAGAAATGGGGCGCGTCTTCCTCGCCGCGCTGGCAAATCGAACAACGCTGCAATAGCCAAAGCCTGTGGCTTTGACAGAAATACGCTTTACGCAAATTCAGATGTTAGGGCCCTTCTTGAAAAATTCGATATGAAAGAACGCAAGCGCCATAGTACGACCATCAAAGGCAGCGCCATGCGAGAATTGCGACGATATTTGGGGCAACTTAGAAGCAACAAGCACTCTCTTCCACGCAGTGGAGGAAAGCCGAATAAAGCGGCAATAGCCAGGTTAGGTGGCTTTGACAGGAACGTTTTCTATCTGAACCCGGAGGCAGCGTCCCTAATCAATAACTTCGACAAAGAAGATCAGCGAGAGAATTTTTCAACACAATAGATACTAAACTGTCATTCGGCAGAGCGATCCTGTACTTCCGCTTCTCGGCCAAAGCGGACTTAGACGATTTGCTGAAAAGGCAGTCTGTTCGAACCGCAAGGATGTCCGTTATACTCAATGTGGCCCGCAGCGTTACTAATGCAGATGTCATCACCAGCGAGGCTGTGTCTCCCGTGATTTCTTCGAAGTTCTGGTGGCCCATGTCGTCTTGAATATATTGGGGGGAGTATGTCGTTGAAAAAGACAAAGGAGCAGATGGTCCGACTGCTTGGCCAAGCGGACAGCAGCGTGATCGCGCTGTCAGGAAAATGGGGCACAGGCAAGACTCACCTTTGGGATGAAATCAAGAAAGAGTCCAGGGATGACAAGGTAAAGAATGCACTCTATGTGTCTCTGTTTGGCCTGTCGAGCATCGACCAAGTCAAGCGAAAGCTCATCGAGGCAGCGATCCCAAGCGTAGAGTCACATGGTGGAATGTTCGACGGCTTCAAGAACCTGTTCAAGGTAGGCGTCGAAGCTGCGTCAGAGCACTACAAGGCATTGGCGGCTATTAAAGACCTGAACTTGTTGTTGATGGCCCCTGTGGTGCTTCGAGGCAAACTAGTCGTCATTGATGACATTGAGCGCAAGCACGAGAAGCTGGGCATCGACGAGGTACTCGGCTTCATCGACGAGTACTCAAAGCAGCACAAATCGCGGTTCGTACTAGTTCTCAATGACGACCAGCTCTCAAGTAACGTCGATCAAGAGAAGCTTTGGGCGACCTTCCGTGAGAAAGTCATCGACCAAGAGATCAAGCTGTCGACGTCCGCAGAGGAAGCCTTTTCCATCGCGATTGGACTAGCCTCTTCGAAATACGCGGAGGCGATCAAGCGAGCGTCGATCGCATGCGGCCTGACCAATATCCGCATTGTCGTCAAAGTCATCAAGGTGGCCAATCAGATCTTGGCGGGGCGAGACTTGGAGGAGGCGATCCAGGCTCGGGTGGTGCCATCCATCGTCTTGTTTTCGGCCATCTACTATCGCGGCGTGGATGATGGTCCGGATTTTAAGTTCGCATTGAATGCAGGCAACCCTGATTGGCTGAGTTTCGGTCGAGATAAGAACAAGGAGCCAACATCCGAGGAGAAGCGGGAGGATCGTTGGCGGATGCTCATGCAGGAGTTGGGCATCCACTGCTGCGACGAGTTCGAAAAGCGGTTGGTCGAATTTTTGGAGTCCGGCCTTTTCGAAGCTGCCAGCATCGAAGCGATTATCGATCGCTATGTGGCTGAAAAGGAAGCGATGGAGGCGAGGGAGGCCGCCAAAGACTTTCTCCATCGGGTCTTTTGGGACCATCGTGTCGACGAGGCGCAGTTGGTTGCCGAAGCAGCTGCCTTTCCTGCAAACGCAGGTCTTCTCGATCCGTTCGTTGTAACGGAACTCGATTCAGTACTCGCGAAACTTCCTGGTGGGGCTGAAATTGGCCAAGTAATCATTGATGGCTGGATCGAGGCGTTCAGGGCTCGCAATCCAACTACGGTGAATGACGAGAATCCATTCAACAACCCGCTCCATATCAAGATCCAAGCCGAGTTTGCCGCAATTAGAGCCACTGCTCAGGCAAACGCCACAGTCGTCGATGCGTGCACGCACATTATCGAGAACAGCGGCTGGGGGGCTCTACAGGAGGTGGCCATGAGGCAAGCCACGGCGGCTGACTTTGAGACCGCTATCCGCGAGATGGAGGATCTGGACAAGCTTCGCCGTTTCATGCGCCAGATGATTGAGATGCGGCTTCAACATGCGACCTACGATGCCCATTTCGGTACAGCCACGGAGCGCTTTGTGGATGCCTGCCGAACCATCGCCAACGATGCGTCATCACCTCGCTTGGCGGGGTTAATCCAACGGCTTTTCGGTGGGACTGCCTTAGCATCCGAACTCGCTCCGCAATCACAAGCCGCCGGGCAAGCGTCGCAGCCCTAAGGATTAGGCGGCTGTTTGTCCAAGGGGCGAAACGTCTGCTCCCGCGGTCGCTCAGATTGACAAAGCGAATGTCTCAAATGGGTGGCGACCTTCGATCACCATCAAAACACTGCTTGGCAACGACCGTTATTGTGCGAGAAGTGGAAATCACCCCGGCCTGCGCAGACAGCCGATTCAGCGAACTGCCTAAAGTCCGCTATGGCCGACAACCGGACGATCTCAGCGATCCCGCTGACAGTCCGTCATAGCACGAAGCAACCCTTTGAGTCATGCATTTGCCTACCCGAAAGCCGTCCTTGGTGCTTGAAAATCAAGTTTGATAATGTGAGATCACCTGGCGGAAGTTGATGACCTGCTGCTTGCATTCAAAAATTATGTGATACTGAAATAAATATTCCATTCTCGCTTTGATCGATGGAGAAACCCCACATATAGGCTCATGGCAAATATAAATTATTAATAAACAATTACTTAATAAACTAGCGCTTTATGCGTCTTTTTAGTAGGAAACTAGCGATTTGTGGTGGTTATCAATAACGGCTTATGGTGTACCTAGCTTCTGTAACCTTTTGAATATATAGTATTTGTACTAGCGATTTATGGTATAACCGACAAGTTGTGTCGCGACTGGAATTAATACACCACCCCAGTAATCACCGACTAATGCCGGAGAATTTGAAATACGCGCGGCGCACAAAAATAAAACCCCCGGCAAGGCCGGGGGTGAGTTGCTTGTTAATATCTTAAGCCGACGCCGAATAATGACGGGGCGCTTGTGCTGTTATCCGTAAACGCGCCCGTGCCCGCGATCATCGCCACTCCCGAAGCAGCAGCAGGAGTATTGTAGGTGTAGGTAGCCAAACCTGTCCACGGTGTGTTGAGTGCCAGCGTACCGCTAGTTGCAGCGATGACATCCGTAAAATTGGTGCCGCTAACGGTCAACAAACCTGCCATGCCCCAATTATTTCTGGTGAAGTAGTTCCCATCAGCCGCCCCTGACACCATAGCGACCTGGCTTGATGCTACCGAATGTCCAAACGCTGGTGTATATATATCGTCATGGTCGATTACCGCAACTTTCTGGCCATTCGGTGCAGTAAAGGCGAGGAACCAGCCAATATGACCAGTGCCGGTTTTTACAAAATCAAAAACGCCAGGAGTGGCCGTTGCCACAATGGTTCCTGCCGAGTTTGTTGTACATGCTGGGGTGACCGCAGAAATGTTCCCACCTTTGCATACGGTGAAGGTGGTTCCTGCAGGATCAACTTTTATAGTTCCGTAATGTGAAAGACAGCCAAAGGCTCCAAGAACATTTCCACCGGATTTTACACCACAACCAAAGCCCTCATAATTATAGGTACCAGCCAGTCCCGGGAGGGTAGTAATCGGGTTGGATACGCCGAAAACGGGGATCTTTGCCGCACCGCCAATAAGACTGATCTGGACATGACCTACCAGTAAGCCGTTTTGAACCGGGAATACCACGCCACCCTGAATGAAACCATCGGACGACGCTCCAACTGTGTAACTTCCTATCGCAGTCTTGCCGAAAAGGGAGCCCGTGCTGGTTTGCCCAAGGGTGACGCCATAACTAGACTGGACCACCTTATAGCTATAGGTCATAGCCGTGGTATCCACACTGAACTGCAATACTTCACCCGCCCCTGCTGAGGTAGTAAAGGTTTGTGAAAAACCTGATGAAGAACTGCTACCGCCACACGCCGCCAATATCCCGGCAGCCAACAACAGCAAAGAAAATACGACATATTTAATTTTCATTTTTCACGGCCCTTTAAAATTTGGTTTCATGAATTTCCCGTTTATGTATTCTGCGGCTACGGATACACAAAGATTATTATAGACACAATTCATTATCAGCAACATGACAATAATATCCGGGTATTTTCGACGGCAAGTTCGCTGGTTCAGATCCAGATCCATAAGCCCGCGACAACGCAAATGATGAATAGCTGGTTATGGCACACGCTGCCGCCAGCCAGACTGATTGTTTCATTTTCAATTCTACGTCTCACCGTTCCATACCAGACGGTCATCAGTTTCAGCCCGGCGAAATACGTAGGCGCCACATTGAGTCGTCGCGGTGGGTAATCTACAGCAATGTCGTGCTAGCATCTTGTTATGCGAGACTGAACACCGGAGAATACGAATCTTATCGCTCACTCTTTTTTCAGTCATAGGAGAAATATATGAAGCAACTAAAAGCCATCTTGCTAAGCCTTGTTATCGGAGTAGCAATCGGAATGTGGTTCGGGGTGAATATCGGGCGCGACGAACCTTTTTATTCCAACCCGTTTGACACCAGTTCGCTGAATCAGAAACTCAAAAAGGCAACCGGAGAAACGCTGGAAAAAGGCGGACATGCGCTGGAAAAAACCGGGCAGTCCTTGCAGGATAAACTGAAGTAAGCGGGCTCTTGATTCACCACAGTGCGGACATTGCACAATGCGGCCTCCGCAATAAGCCGGGGCTATTCCCCGCGGCGATTTAAAAATACCAGCTTAACTCTACGCCTGCTTTTTCAGGCTGATCATCAGCACGCCGGTCAACACCAGTATCGAGCCGATGATCTGTATCGACGACAACTGCTCGCCCAGAAACACATAAGCAAGATAAATGGTGGAGACGGGACCAACAGACCCGATCATCGAGGTGTGCATGGAACCGATACGGCGCATCGCCTCGGCCAGCAAAAATGTTGGCAACACGGTGGAAAACACCGCCATCGAGATACCCAACCCATACACTCTGGATGAAAGATTCAAGTCCGCGACAGTATGCGTGAGCACGAATTGCACCAGGCAGGCAGCACACGCCACCGTCAACACATAAGCGGTGAATCTAGTCGCACCTATCCTGGCGATCGTGTGCCCCGCTCCGACCAGGTACACGGCGTACGCCAGGGCACTGGCGAAAACCAATACCGATCCGGTTAGCGCGTCGTGCTGCAATACTTGCATGTCATGCATGTACACCAGCGCGATGCCTGCGTAGCTGAGCAACAAGGCGAACAAAGCGGTGCGCCCGACCCGTTGTTTGAACAGCAACGCGGAGATAAGCACCACCATGGTCGGATACAAAAACAGGATGAGTCTTTCCAGTCCCGCGCTAATGTATTGCAAGCCCAGAAAGTCGAGATAGCTGGCGAGGTAATATCCGACCAGGCCCAAGCCGACGACCGCAAGTTTATCTTTGCCGGTAAGCGCCTCGCTGCGTTTGTTCCGGTTTGCCATTGCTGCTACGATCAAGAAGAAGGGCAAGGAAAATGCCATGCGCAATGCCAGCAAAGTGACGGCATCCACCGCTTCGACATAAGCCAGCTTGACCATGACCGCCTTGGCGGAAAATCCTATCGCCGCGACGAACGCGAAAATGATGCCGACGATTTTTTGGCGCGCAGAAAAACTATTTTTTGCTGCTGTAGACATGCAAGACTCCGGAAAATATTGCGGGTCTTGATGCGAAGCCTAAGCAATCGCGGCCTAAACAACCTTAATCAGACCCGCGCTTTGCTGTTAAAGAAATTCTTTAGGAAGACAGAGCTGCGGTTGCGGACAGGCGCAATAGCCACAGTCGTTTGCTGATGAGGATATTGCCTGGATATGGAGAGCTGCTGGTTTGCATAGGCTTGCACTATACGAAAACTTATACAGCATGTCGATGCAAATTTTCGATGCAAATTTTCGATGCAAATATTTCCGGGCACGATCTGAGCCTGGAACACCCCTGTAAGGAGCCGCAAGCTGTTTGATTGCTTATTTGGCTGTGCGCTTCGCGGCGTGATTGGAAGCCAGGTGATATATGTTCAGCAGGTCTTGTTCGCTTACGTCGATAACGCCGTCCATCTGGGTCAGCGCCCATTCGATATCCTCTTGCCTCAGCTCGCCAGAACTGCCCTTAGCTTGTCGCAACAGGGACATCGTAGCCCCAGGCATCGGATAACGCCTGCCGTGGATCAGATTGTTGATGATGAGCGCCAGCAGCAGGGAAAGAATGGTGTTGGCAAGCAACACGCTGGCGGTCCAGCCCCACCCATGCTGATGGAACTGCTCGGCTCCCAACACCATGATCATCGCAGTCGCCGCAGCGGGCGGATGCAAACAATGCGACAGGTGCATCAGGAATACCGCCATACCGACGGCACAGGCTGCGGCCAGAACCGGGTCGGGGATAAGCAGGCTGAACGCCCAACCGGCCATACCGGAAAGCAGGTTGCCGCCAACCAGCGGCCACGGTTGCGCCATCGGGCTATGCGGCGCGGCATACAGCAACGCTGCCGCTGCCGCCGATGAGGCAAGTATGATCAGCGGATAACCGGCCTGAGGCAGAAAACGAAATGCCAATCCCAGCAATAAAATGCCCGCCGTTGCTGCCAGGCTGGCACGGATTTTTTCGCTAAGGGGAACGGGATCGAAACTCGGCTTGAGTGATGAAATAAATTCTTTCAAATTCATAAGTGCTCCACAATTTTGTCATTTCTGCCGGGATCAAGGCAGGATAGGCGGGTCGCACCTACCGGATTGATGCATGCGGAAAAAACCTAGGTCTGATTCTTTCGGCTGGCGATCAGCACGGCCCACACGCCCAGTGCCAGGTAACACAGCAGCGACCACTCCGGAATGCCGAGAGTGAGGAAAGTCCAACCCTTTGCCGCGCATTCGCCGGAGCCGTGCATCAGCTCTTTCAGCACGTTGGACATCGGCATGGTTTCCAGCATGTAATCCAGGCCGGGGCCGCAGGCGGGCACCTGGTCTTTGGGAAGGTTCTGAATCCAGATATGGCGTGACGCGACACCCACACCCGTCAGTGACAGCAATGCGATCAGCGCCGCATAAACGCGCTCTCCAGCACGCTTCGGGCCGTGCAATGCGGCGAGCGCGAACACCACCAATATGGCGATGAAGATCACGCGCTGCACCATGCACAACGGGCAAGGATCCTGATGTTCGACGTATTGCAAATAGAGGCCGAAGCCCATCAGGCCGCTGGCAAATAGTGCACCGGCCAGATATAGCCAGCGAATGGAAATGCTATACCAAAGTTTACACATCAACAGGCGTCCTCATAACGACTTTTGGGGAAACTGCATACACCGGCGCGCAATCTGTTCGCGCGGCAATCAGGCGCACCCGCTAACTTCCCATCTAAACACAAGGGAATGACGACCAGGTTACCAATTTTTCGGTGGGGCAAGGAGAACAGATTCTATCCGTCGGACGCGGGGGAATCAACGTGATTGCCCATGCAAGAAGCCGTTCAACCAATCGCCTCGTGCATGGTATTTTTTAAGCCGGGACTATCTCCGGCTTAATCATTTTTTTCAAGGGAATGGTTTGAGTCCTGAAATTTCCTTTGTTGTGGCTATCATCCACCAACTGCTGCAGTGAGACCGCCTGCAGATAATCCAATATGCTCTCATTCAGCCCCATCCACAAATCATGGGTGATGCATGGCTGGTTTTCGCCATGACAGTTACCCTTGCCGCCGCACTTGGTCGCATCCAGCGGCTCGTCCACCGCAATCACGATATCCGCAATGGAAATCTTGTTGCCCGGACGCGCCAGATGATAGCCACCACCCGGTCCGCGCACACTTTCGACGATATTGTTTCTGCGCAGCTTGCCGAACAATTGCTCCAGGTAAGAGAGCGAAATCTTTTGTCGCTCGCTGATTGCCGCCAGCGTTACCGGAGATTTCCCGCCACGCATCGCAAGGTCAACCATTGCGGTCACAGCAAATCTTCCTTTGGTGGTTAATCGCATGTTATCTCCTAGTCATTGATAGAGTTAGATCAATTCAATCCAGTCTGTGGTGCACTGTGTATACCAATCGGTGGGAATCATAGAATACCCACGACTTTTAGTCAACAATCTTGTTTAAGTGATTAGGGTCAAATTTGTCGGCGGTGGCGCGTTCCTCATCCACACGCACCCCCATCTTTTCGAGTTGCTGCAAAATGAAGTCGATACGCTGATCCACCGTCACGCTATGCCCGAGCAGCCCGTGCAAGGCCTTGTTGACCGGGTCGTTTTGGTCGTTGCCGATACCGTAGGCATTAAAGCCGCCGGCGCTTTTCTTTTCTTCATCCAGTATCCGCGCCGGGATCCCCGCCGCCGTCGCGCCGGCTGGAACATCCTTGACCACCACGGCGTTGGAGCCAATCTTGGCGTTGTCACCAATGTGAATCGGGCCGAGTATTTTGGCGCCCGCTCCCACCACCACGCCGTTACCCAGCGTCGGATGGCGCTTGCCTTCCTTCCACGACGTGCCGCCCAGCGTGACACCATGATAGAGTGTGACATCATCACCGATCTCGGCGGTCTCACCGATCACCACGCCCATGCCGTGGTCGATGAAGAAGCGCCGCCCGATGGTCGCGCCGGGATGGATCTCGATGCCGGTTAGCCAGCGTGCGATATGCGACAGAAAGCGCGCCATCCATTTCAAATTGGCGTGCCACAGCATGTTCGACAGACGGTGCAGGACGCGCGCATGCAAACCCGGATAGCAGGTCAGCACCTCGAAGGTGCTGCGTGCCGCCGGGTCGCGGTCGAATACGCTGGCGATGTCTTCTTTAATGTTCCGAAACATTCCTGTGCTCTTCCCTATGCTCTTTCTGGTAGCGCGCTCTGAGGCGCTCATTATACTCGGTGGCAACACTCAATATGCCGCGCAGGATATTGATCTCCTCCTGCTCCAGCCGCGCACGCGCATACAAGCGGCGCAGCCGCTGCATCAGCCGCGCCGGATTTTGCGTGGTGAGAAAGCCGATCGCGAACAAAGTCTTTTCCATATGCTCAAAAAATCTTTCCACCTGCTCATGCGGCGCAGGCTGGGATTCCGGCACGCTCGGCAGATAGTTTTGCGCCGCCACATTCAATTCATAAGCGATCACCTGCACAGACGCGGCAATGTTGAGCGAGGAAAAATCCGGGTCTGCGGGAATATTCACCAGCACCTGCGCGCGGCCCATTTCTTCGTTGGTCAGGCCGGACATCTCGGTGCCGAACAACAATGCCACCGGCTGTGTGGCAGCCTGCTGCAACAACAGCGGCATCGCCTCGCGCGGGGTCTTCACCTCGATGGAGATATCGCGCAGCCGCGCCGTCATCGCCACCGTGAACACTACTCCCTGCAAGGCTTCATCTATCGAGTTGCACACCACCGCATCGCGCAGCACATCATCGGCTCCCGCCGCCATCGTATCGGCCTGCGGATCGGGAAAATGGCGTGGGTTGATCAAATACAAACGACGCAGACCCATGGTTTTCATCGCGCGCGCCGCCGCACCGATGTTGCCCGGATGGGTGGTGTGGCTGAGTACGACTCTTACGTTATTTAGCATATCCAAGCTAACTTCCTATCCGCAGATTACGCAGATTCACACAGATTTCAAAATCCAAATCGGCAATCTCATGCGGCGCGTCGCAGTTTCTTGTTTGGTTTAATCTGCGTTCATCTGCGTAATCTGCGGATAACTATTTTTAAGGGTTTATACAAAACGCGATTCCAACTAGAATGCGCGCTGAATTTCCACTGCTCATTAAAAAGGTCGTACCAAATATGCATCCCATGCTCAACATCGCGGTGAAGGCCGCGCGTCGCGCCGGTAATCTGATCCAGCGCTCAGCCGACAAGATCGACCACCTCACCATCACCAAAAAATCCCACGCGGATTTCGTCAGCGAGGTGGATCGCGCCGCCGAGCAAACCATCATCGAAACCTTGCTGGAAGCCTACCCGGACCACGCGATTCTAGCAGAAGAGAGCGGCAGCCAAGGCGAATCGGAGTTCCTCTGGATCATCGACCCGCTGGATGGCACGACCAATTATTTGCACGGCTTGCCGCAATTCGCCGTGTCCATCGCCTTGCAGCACAAGGGCATCATCACCCAGGCTGTGGTGTACGACCCAACCAAGAATGAACTGTTCACCGCCACGCGCGGACGCGGCGCATTCCTCAACGACAAGCGCCTGCGCGTCACCAAGCGCCTGCATCTGGTGGACAGCCTGATCGGCACCGGCTTCCCCTACACCCGGTTCGAGCACATGGATGCCTACATCGCCATCTTCAAAGACCTGATGCAAAAGACCGCCGGGCTGCGCCGCCCCGGCTCCGCCGCACTTGATCTTGCCTGGTTGGCAGCAGGGCGCTACGACGGATTCTTTGAAATCGGGCTTAAGCCCTGGGATATGGCCGCAGGCTGCCTGTTGACCACCGAGGCAGGCGGACTGGTCAGCGACCTGCACGGCTCGGATACTTTCATGAAGACCGGATTCATCTGCGCGGGCAATTCCAACATCCACCCGTTGCTGCTACAGGTGATGGCACCGCATCTGACAGCGGGCCTTAAGGGAAAATAGCAATAATTTATATGCCGCTTTTCATTGCCGGGAATGATGCGGTCGCATCACTAGCGAAGCCGAACCGGAAAGTGTTCTTGCCTACTGCCTTGGCGGCATACATGGCCTTGTCCGCCACGATTAGCAACGCACCCTTGGCCTCGGCATCATCGGGATAACGCGCGATCCCGATACTCACACCTATGCGCACTGTGTGTCCTTCCAGATCGAACGACTGGCCTATCGATTCGATAAGCTTTTTGGCCACCATAGCTACAGCCTCGCGCCCATGGGTATCATTCAGAATCAGCGTGAACTCATCACCACCCAGGCGCGCCAAAGTATCGCTTTCCCGCACGTCCCGGCTCAAACGCTCCGCCACCTTCACCAGCAGCATATCGCCGAAATGATGCCCCAGTGTATCGTTAACTCGCTTGAATCCATCCATATCCATAAACAACAGCGCGATACTGCTCTTATTGCGTTTCGCCATCGTGATGGCCTGCCCGAGCCGGTCGTAAAACAGGCTACGATTCGGCAAATGAGTCAGCTCATCGAAGTGTGCCAATTGTTCAATGCGTTGCTGCGCAAGCTTTTGATCGCTGATATCGCGCAGCATGGCGGTAAATAACTGGGAATTGCCCAGCTTGACTTCGCTCACCGATAATTCCATCGGGAAAGTTGTGCCATCCTTGCGTAACGCCTGCAATTCCCGTGTTCTGCCTATGATATGCGCCTGACCAGTCTGCAAATAGTGCGAGAGATATCCATCATGCTTCTCCCGATGTGGTGAAGGCATCAGCACTCTGACATTCTGGCCAATGATCTCTTTTTCGTTATAACCAAATATTTTTTGCGCGGCGCGATTGAATGAAAGTATCTTGCCTTTGGGATCGATGCTCACGATCCCTTCTGCCGCCATTTCCACGATCTTATGCGACTTGACGCTCTCCAGCTGCAAAGCACGTTGCAGCGGCCTCAGAAAAGCAAACCAGAAGAACGGGGCTGACAGCGAGGTCAGCAATGAAGCATCGACAAAAGCTACGGTCCAGTCGAAATAGTGCTTATCCTGAATATTGTCGAGCAAGAGCATGATGCCCATCTCGCCACAGAACACGAGCGTAAGCAACATCATGAATAATTGCAGCGGATGCCGGTTGGCGAACATGGCTCAATGGCCCGAAAACAAGGTCTTCAAATCATACTGATCAAACTTCGCTTTGCACTTCAAACCGGTCATGATAACTTCCGTTTAATTAAACAATAACCCAGCCCATTACCACGGCCGCGATGAACGAGCGAAATATTACCTCAAAACACACGCCGATGATGCAGCAATATCTGCGCATCAAGGCAGAGCATCCCGACATGCTGCTGTTCTACCGCATGGGCGATTTCTATGAGCTGTTCCATGAAGATGCGGCGCGTGCGGCCAAGCTGCTCGACATCACGCTGACCCAGCGCGGTGCATCCAACGGATCGCCGATCAAGATGGCGGGCGTGCCTTATCACGCCGCCGAGCAATACCTGGCAAAGCTGGTGAAAATGGGTGAGTCGGTCGCGATCTGCGAACAGATCGGCGACCCCGCCACCAGCAAAGGCCCGGTAGAACGCAAGGTGGTGCGCATCGTCACGCCGGGAACCGTCACCGACTCCGCATTGCTGGAAGAGAAGCGCGACAGCCTGTTACTCGCAGTACATGAGCATCACGGCAAGCTGGGCATGGCCTGGTTGAATCTGGCTTCGGGACAATTCTTCGTATGCGAGACCACGCCGGAAAATCTGCCCGCTGAACTGGAACGCCTGCAACCTTCGGAAATTCTTTTCGCAGAAAATGCCAACGCGCCGCAAAACAATGCGCCAACAAAATCACTGCCCGATTGGCATTTCGAACTCGACACGGCGCGCCGCGCGCTGTGCCAGCAATTCGCCACACTCGATCTCGCCGGATTCGGCTGCGATGATTTCACTGTGGGGCTGGAAGCCGCTGGTGCGCTGCTCGGTTATGCCAGGCTCACCCAAGGCCAAGCTATCAGCCACATCCGCAGCGTGCAGGTATACAGCGCGGATCGCTACGTGCGCATGGACGCCGCGACCAGACGCAATCTGGAGATCACCCAGACCCTGCGCGGCGAACCCGCGCCCACGCTGCTGTCGCTGCTCGACACCTGCGCGACCAACATGGGCAGCCGTCTGTTGCACCACTGGCTGCATCATCCGCTGCGCGACCGTACTACGCTGAATGCCAGGCTGGATGCAGTAGACAAGCTGGGCGAACTGCACCTCAAGGTGCACGAGCAACTCAAACCCAGCGTCGATGTAGAACGCATCACCGCGCGCATCGCGTTGCGCAGTGCGAGGCCGCGCGACCTGTCCGGTTTGCGCGACTCGCTGCTGACACTGCCGCAACTGCATGCCGAACTGTTCACATGCGATGCGCCGCTCATTCAAGAGCTGGCCGATGCACTCCGAACAGAATCAGGTAGGGTGGGCAACTCGGTTGCCCACATGGACTCCCACGATGCTGGCCGCGTGGGCACAGAAACATGCCCACCCTACCCGCTCGTAGCAATCCTGCAACACTCGCTGAAAGCAGAACCCTCCTCCGTCCTGCGCGAAGGCGGCGTGATCGCCGACGGCTTCGATGCCGAGCTCGACGAGCTGCGCGGCATCCAGACCAACTGCGGCGACTTCCTGCTCGCACTTGAGGCACGCGAACGCGCGCGCACCGGAATCAATACGCTCAAGGTGGAATATAACCGCGTACATGGTTTCTACATCGAAGTGACGCACGCACAGAGCGTCAACGTGCCGGACGATTACCGCCGCCGCCAGACGCTGAAGAATGCCGAGCGCTATATCACGCCTGAGTTGAAGACCTTCGAGGACAAGGCGCTGTCTGCGAACGAGCGTGCGTTAGCGCGCGAGAAATTTCTCTACGAACAACTGCTCGACCAACTCGCACCTTACATCGCGCAACTGCAACGCATCGCCGCCGCCATCGCTGAACTCGATGTGCTCGCCACTTTTGCCGAACGCGCTGCCACGCTGAATCTTAATGCACCAGAATTTTCCGACGAGCTACAGATCAGCATCACGCAAGGGCGACATCCGGTAGTAGAAGCACAAGTCGACACATTTACGCCTAATGACACCACACTGAACGATGCGCGCAAGATGCTGCTGATCACCGGCCCGAACATGGGCGGCAAATCCACCTACATGCGCCAAGTCGCCTTGATCGCGCTGCTCGCGCACTGCGGCTGCTTCGTGCCTGCGCAGGAAGCCGTGCTCGGCGAGATCGACCAGATCTTCACCCGCATCGGCGCATCGGACGACCTCGCCAGCGGACGCTCCACCTTCATGGTCGAGATGACCGAGGCCGCCAACATCCTGCACAACGCCACCGAAAAAAGTCTGGTGCTGGTGGACGAAATCGGGCGCGGCACCAGCACCTTCGACGGCCTTGCCCTCGCCTGGGCCATCGCGCGGTATCTGCTGGAACTCAATCGCAGTTACACCTTGTTTGCCACGCACTACTTCGAACTCACGCGGCTCGCCGAGGAATACAAGCAGCTCGCCAACGTGCACCTGGCCGCAATCGAACACCAGCACACCATCGTGTTCCTGCACAGCGTCAACGAGGGCGCGGCCAGCCAGAGCTACGGCCTGCAGGTCGCCGCACTCGCGGGCGTGCCCAACGGCGTCATCCGCAACGCGAAGAAGCAACTGGTGCGACTGGAACAGCAGAGCGCCGCGCAGAGCCCGCAAGGAGATTTATTTGCAACTGCTCCCGAAACGCCGGAACCGGAAGAACATCCGCTGATATCAGCAATGCGCGATGTGCAGCCGGATGACTTGAGCCCGAAGGCGGCGCTGGAGAAGCTGTATCAGTTGAAGAAGCTGGTGTAGCGTCTTGTCCAGCTCCCCATACAGGTGTAAATTGATACAACGTTAAATTGAGAGGCTACCAATGAGTACTGCCACACTATCGAATGACTACCAGATCGCACTACCCAAGGAGATGCGCGAGTCCATGCACCTCCGGCCCGGCCAGGAATTCGAACTGGTTTCGTCCGGCCCCGTCATCCAGTTGATTCCCAAACTCACCACCGAAGAATTGAAAGCCGCCATCGCGGCAGGCATCGCCAGCGGCAAAGGCCGCCCGGCCGATGAAACATTCGACCGGCTGGAGAACAAATACCGCAAGCAAGCCGAAAAATAATCGGCATGGCGCGATACCGGATATCTCCGCTTGCCGAACAGGACCTGGAAGCCATCGGTGATTTCATCGCGCAAGACAGTCCGCGCCGCGCACTCACTTTCATCGCCGAATTGCGCAAGCAATGCGCCATAATCGCAGCATCGCCCAAGGCTTGCCGCATGAGGCCGGAACTCGGAGACAAAATACGTTCCTCCGCTTATGGAAACTATGTAATCTTCTTTCAGGATGAACCAGAAGAGCTTTGCATCGTGCGCGTGCTGCATGGGGCAATGGATATTGAAAGTAGATTCGCGGAAAAGTAATTTGAGCCTGGAACCTTTAATTTTCACAAGGGGAGTGAGCCATGAAGATTCTAAAGATACTTTCTATTTCCACTTTTTTTGTATTAGTGGGATGCAATAATTTATGGATACAGCCAGTCGCAACAGAACAAGATATAGCTCAAGACTTAAATGAAGGATTAGCGGCCTACAACCGAAATGACTACACGACAGCACTTAGTCTCTGGAAGCCGCGGGCAGAACAAGGAAATGCAACTGCCCAAAACTATATCGGGAACATGTATTCAAACGGCATAGGTGTAACCAAGGATGAGGCTGAGGCAGTAAAGTGGTATCGCAAGTCGTCCGACCAGAATAATGCTTATGGACAAGGCAACCTTGCCATCATGTATGAGAATGGACGAGGCATAAACAAAGACGAAACTGAAGCTATACGCCTTTATGAATTAGCTCTGTCGAATCCCACCGCGACAGATGAAGTTAAGCAATATGCTACCAATATGCTTGCCAGAATCAAGATGGGCACTGATCCAACCTTGGCGTGTACAGCAAAAATCGGTGTAAATGGTGAGCTTAAAATGCTGCAAGGAAAGGTGGTGTTTACTGATGTCAAAATCCAGCCACTAGATATACTTGCTAATTCAGATATTCCTACCAAAAAAGAACGGAAAGTGATATCCATTTGGGTTGACGAACGGAATAAGTGCAACCAATTGGGAGAAGGATGGCGCAATCAGTATTTGCCACCTACCCTTGTTTCACTTATAAACTCATTTAATTCAGATGAATTGTTTTTTGCCGCAGAACTTTATGGTGGGAAATTAACTTATGGAAATTTTGCTAATAAGCGCGCTAAACGTAGTATGGAATACCAGCAAGCTTGGAGCAAAGAAATACAACAAATAACTCAACAACAGGAATTACTGAAGCAACAACAAGAAATAGCCGAACGAACAGAAAAGCAACAACAAGCAATAATGGAGCAGCAAAAAGAAGCAGCTGAACGACAAAGAAAGCTTGATGCTTTAGATGGATTATCAAAGAGTCTGATTCAATATTCTGATTACCTACAAAGGCAAACAGATAGAATGAATGGAAGAGGCTCGAACTCGTTTAATTGTACAACTTATCAACAAGGGAGTTTCGGTCAGCTCCACTGCCGTTGAACCAGCTAAAGGAACTAATGGAGCAAGCTCGAAATAATCCCCCAACACCCCTACTCCCCTCATCTATTTCTATCGTCCCTCGACAGGAATACAATTGCCAGTCAGGACGCGGCGTATCGTGCCCGTCCTTTTCCCTGAAAGGAGACGATCATGAACATGGCAGACATGATAATCCATGTGCACCCGGAGCTGGGTATGCAGGAGAGAAACAAACTGGAAAGACAACTTGAAGGCCACATCGGAATTGACTGCGCGGAATTCAGCCACCGCCCGCATTCCCATGAGCTGATGGTGAAATACGATCCTGAAGCACTGCAGGGCATGGAAATACTGCAGATGGTGCGCAGGCTAGACCCGGTTGCCTCGCGGATAGGTCTTTGATCTTGGCCGACCGCTACTTCACCCGTCAGACCTTTTCATTCCTTTCCACGCTCGCGGCTAACAACACCCGCGAGTGGTTCGAGGATCACAAGCAGGAATACGAGGACCTGGTGCGCACGCCTGCGCTGGATTTCATCACGGACATGGGCAATGAGCTGCCCGCCATCTCGAAACACTTCCGCGCGTTGCCGAAAAAGGTGGGCGGCTCGCTGATGCGCGTGCAGCGCAACCTGCGCTTTTCCCGCGACAAGACGCCTTACAAGACCAACATCGGCATCCAGTTCCGCCACGAGGTGGGCAAGGATGTGCATGCGCCTGGCTTCTACGTGCACATTGAGCCGGGTGGATGTTTCGTTGGCGTGGGGCTATGGCATCCCGAGCCGGACGTGCTTTTCAGGATACGCGAAGGCATCTTGAAGAACGGCAAGGCCTGGGTGAAGGCGCGCGACGACAAGGCATTCAACAAACACTTTACTCTCGAAGGCGACTCGCTCGCCAACGCGCCGCGCGGCTACGCCAAGGATCATCCGTTGGTGGAAGACCTGAAGCGCAAGGATTTCATCGGCCTTGCACCACTGAGCGCGGCAGAGGTTACTTCAAAAAATTTCCGCGCACTGGTGGTGGAACGGTTCAAGCAGGCTGCGCCTGTGATGGGCTTTTTGTGCGGGGCGCTGGAGTTGCGGTTCTAGGGTGGTGCCAAGAAAATATGGCTTGTCATTCCGGCCTGCGCCGGAATGGCGGCATGATGCCGCGAACCACTAAAAACTAAAGGTACAGGCATGAAACTACGTGTATTGATTCTGGGCTATGGCGAGATGGGACATGCGATGGAGTTTCTGCTGGAGGGGCGGCACGATGTGCGCATCTGGAATATGGGTACCGTGGTCAAAGGACTTGGTGCATCGCTGGAGGCCGAGGTATCCGATGCGCAGGTGGTGCTGTTCTGCCTGCCGGTGAACCCGCACCACGAAATCGCGAGACACATTGAGCCTTATCTTGCGCAAGACAGCTTGTGCCTGACCATCGCGAAGGGGCTGGATGAATCGGGGCGCACGGCGGCCCAAATATTTGAAAATGTGTTCGACGGTATATTCGCACGCAAGCACAGCTACGGTGTGGTGTATGGCCCGATGATCTCGGAGGAACTCAGAGCCAGTCTGTATGGCTTTGCCGATGTGGTGTTGTCGGACACGGCTGACTATACGGTGATCGATAACCTGTTCCGTGGCAGCACGCTGGTGTGCCAGCAGGCATCGGACATGCACGGGAGGAGCTGGTCGGTGATCCTGAAGAATGTGTATGCGATCCTGTTTGGCATGGCGGACGAACTGAAGCTGGGCAAAAACATGCGCGGACATCTGATGGTCGCTTCGATTGCGGAGTTGTCCGGCATCGTGCAATCGTTCGGCGGGCAGGCACACACGCCATACAGTTATGCCGGACTGGGCGATTTGGTTTCGACAGGCACCAGCGAGGATTCGCATCACCATACGCTGGGGCGTCATCTGGTTCTGGGCGAGTGGTCGGACATTTCCGGCGAGGGGGTGCATACCTTGCAGATGGTGGAGAAATATCAGCTGTTCGATTGGCGCGCGTATCCGCTGTTCTCGCTGGCGCGCGACATCGTCATTGCGCCGCAGACATTGCGTGAACGGGTAGAGGATTATCTGAAAGAGTTGCGTGAGACGGAGAGTTGCGCGATTTAAACCACGCAGGGTGTTGCTAACCCGATTTCCCCGTAGCAGCAATCCCCGATATCTTGTCGATCACCTCGGTCAATTCGTTAACCTTGGCTTCCAACTCGGCCACTTTTTTTACTTTGGCTTCCAGCTCGGCCAGTTCTTTTAAATTGGCTTCCAGTCCCGCCGCCTTCTTTGCCAACTCGTCCGTTTTTGCCTGCTCCTGCTTGAGACTCTCGCGTAGCTGCTCGATTGTCTTTACATATTCGAGCGACTTTCTACTCTCTTCCTCAAGCCGGGCTTTTTTATTTACGAGTTCAAGAGCTCTTTCTTGTTCTTCCGTCAAATTGCTCTGCGCAACAACGCCCTTCGCTTTATCGGGATGGGCGCGAAGCTTGATCGTCGTCTTATCTGAGTCTGACATTACAGACCTCTGCTGGTCATGAAAAAGTTCAGGAAACGCTCGCAGCATGCAACGCATGGCCGCATTCATGCTGTAGAAAAAGTATAGCATGCTGCTCGGCAAGTGCTGAAGCCGCCGTCTGCTCGTCTACAGGCTTACCTCCGGCGCGGGTTAAGGTTGCGTGTTGAGCTGAGGTTGTGCGTTAACCGGACCCAGTGATTGATTGGTAACTGCAGGCGAAGTGGTCGAAGTGTTTTCCTTGCTCGACGGCTGGACAAGCGGGGCAACTGCCGTTGGTTGGCTGGTCGCGGGCTGCGTAGCGGGAGGCGTCGCAACGCTTGGCACTACGGACTTCGTGGCGGCAGGTGTCACAACAACGGTGGGTGATACGGGTGGTACGACGGAAGGTTTCGCAACAACACTAGGTGCTGCGGGCCGTCTCGGGGGTAACGGCTTGGGGGGCTGTGGTACGACCACTGGATTCTTGACCGGGTTGTTTGTTGCAAGTGGCACCACTTGTGGCTTGCTTACTGTCAACGGTTGGGGCGTAACGGGCTTTGCAGCCGACTGTACTGCGTCATTCACGAGTGGTGCTTGCTGCGCGCTCTTCAGGGTGGCCATCAGGTCGTTGACTTCGGTTTGCGGCGGCGGCGCCGGTTTGCTCTCCTGTAACGAAGGAATGGCCGGCAGGGGGATGTACGCCGGTTCGAAAGCTGGCGGGCTTACCCGTACCGTTTCGCTTAAAGGGGGAGGGACAACGCTCTGCAGCCGTTGCAATGCAATCCACCCCTGCCAGGCTGCGGTAGCCAGCACCGTCACCGCCAGCACCGTCAGCAACGCTGCGCGGCGGATTTTATCCTGTTTGCGGATTACGCGAACTTTGGCCTTGCCAAAAATCGTATAGCTTATTTTCGCCTCACCGATGTCTGTCCACACACCCACTCTCGACTGCGAGTCGGTTTCCAGCAGTTGATTGCCTGGAATATCGAATTGGCTAATTTCACTCCCCATTTTTACCGCTCCCTGAATATTGCAGTTCGACAGGCACATGATATCAAGTAATGGCCAGGTTACAACCGGGAATATGACAATGAGCGGTCAACCGGGGGCTTGGCCATGCCTTGCAGCGGTTGGGTTTGCTGCATGGCTGTTTGCTTTATGTTATGGTTCGGCGCGGCAACAAGTACTGCATTCCGGCCTGGTATCGCTTACAGGAAGCACCCCGAAAATTTTAATCGTTAGCAAAGCTGTACGGCTTACTGAAGGGTCAGAGTCATTCAAGCAACTTGTCACTCTCAATAAAATGCCCCACCTCGTCGTTTCCATTTCCGGCCACGGTTTCGGCCATGTCGCGCAGACAGCGCCGATCCTGAATCTGTTGCATCAGCGCATGCCGCAGTTGCGCATCACGGTGCGTTCCACCGTGCCACTTTTTCATCTGCGGGCGCGCATACAAGCTCCGTTCACACATCTGAGCAGCGAGGGCGACATCGGCATGGT
This sequence comes from Gallionella sp., assembly GCA_025350405.1. Lineage (GTDB taxonomy): Bacteria > Pseudomonadota > Gammaproteobacteria > Burkholderiales > Gallionellaceae > Gallionella. The sequence goes on along the minus strand of JANXXX010000037.1, from coordinate 8,549 downwards.
GATGTCTTCTGCGCTGGACATTCGCATCGAGGACAGCCGCGCGGCCTACCGCGCTTTTCATTCCGATTGGGATGCGCGCGTCGCCGATGAGGCGCGTCTGCTGCGCGATCTCGGCGCGGACATGGTGTTCTCCAACGTCGGTTATTTGCCGCTGGCGGGTGCACAGCAACGCGGCATTCCGAATGCCGCGCTGTGTTCGCTGAACTGGTTTGATATCTATCGCTGCTACTTCGGTGATGACGCTATCGCTGCACAGATACAGGCTTGCTACGCCAACGCGGATGCCTTCCTGCGTGCCACGCCGGGCATGGCGATGAGCAATCTGCCCAACCTGATTCCCGTCGCACCCATCGCCGCAGTCGGCACGAACCGGCGCGCAGAACTCAGGCAGCGCCTCAAACTATCCAGCGATGAAAAGCTGGTGCTGGTCAGCATGGGCGGCATCTCCGGCAGGCTGCCCATCGAACGCTGGCCGCGCATCGCGGGGGTGCGCTGGCTGGTGCAAAGCGATTGGCAGGTCGATCATCCCGACGCCATCGTCCTGGAAACATTGCAGACGAAAAACTTTTGTCCGGGCACCCGGATGAGTTTCAGCGACCTGCTCGCCAGCAGCGATGCGCTGATCTGCAAACCGGGCTACGGCAGCTTCGCCGAAGCGGCATGCAGCGGCGTGCCGGTGCTCTATGTCAGCCGCGACTGGCCGGAAGCACCGCCGTTGATCGAATGGCTGCAACAACATTGCCGTTGCCGCGAAGTGTCGCGACAGGCCCTGGAACAAGGACGCATCGCCGGTGAACTGGAAAGTCTCTGGAGTGCGCCACCTCCCAAACCAGTGATGCCGACAGGAGCACATCAGGTAGCGGAGTGGCTGGCGGAAAAGCTTGGTTCGTAATGTCGCGCTGAGCTCCCTGCCACCGTTGCATGATTCCTGTACGTCGCATAGTATCCATCTCTGATGCCAGAGAGATTTTGCGAGCTTCCGTTCCCGAAGTTTCATCCGGCCAGCGGCAATTGATCGTCTCTACCCCCTGCAACGGTCAACTCCGTTCATGCGGGAATTTTGCAACAAACGCTTAAGGGGAAACAACATATGAAGTCTATCGGATTGGGTGCGGTCGTTGCTGTGGTCAAGCAGGTTTTTTCTAACATCGCAACTGTCGTACGTTTACCGATCTGGTTAGTTTCTTTCTTGTGGCGACAACTGTTCGGCAGTCTCAGCTGGTCTGCACCTTTCTGGATGCGCAAGCTTGGGGAGTGGTCAGGCGCCGCCTGGCGAGCAATCAAAGCACGCCCGGTAAAAGCTGCACTTGGCCTGATTGCTTTCATCGTGCTGAGCATCGGCGGAATATTAGGCTATGCATGGTGGAAAAATCTTCCGCATCCGGTTGAGGTGACGTTCAGGGTTAGTGCGCCAACACGCACCGAGATCGAGGCTACAGAAGAAGCGGCACGCGCGCCCAAACCGCTCACCATCTCGTTCAGTGAGTCTGTCGCTGCCCTGGCCGCCAGCGGCAAGGAAGTCGGCAGCGGCGTAACGCTTGCGCCTGAACACCCCGGCAAATGGATATGGAAGGATGACCGCACGCTCAGGTTCACGCCGTCGGAAGACTGGCCGATCGGTAAAAAATTCTCAGTCAGCTTTGAAAAAGCATTGTTCAAACCAGAAGTCAAACTCAAGGAGTACGACGCCAAATTCCATACGCCGAACTTCAAGATCCAGATAAGCAACAAGCAGTTCTACCAGGATCCGATCAATCCCTCACTCAAGAAGATCATCGTCGAGCTGAATTTCTCGCACCCGGTCAATCCGGTCGAGTTGAACAAGCGTATCGAAATGAGCTTGGCTGGCCAATCCGGCGGCCTGCTGGGCATCGGCAAGAAAACCATTTCTTTCGTCGTCAGCTACGATGCGCTGAAGCTGAATGCCTATATACACTCCGAGCCTCTCGATATTCCCAAGGACAGCTCCACGCTCGTATTCACACTGGGCAAAGGCACGACAGCCGCGCGCGGCAGCGATGGCTACGATGAAGAACTGACGCACAGCTTAGACATTCCCGGCTTGTACAGTTTGCAGATCGACGATGTCAGACCGCAGGTTGTCACCAATGACCGCAACGAACCGGAACAAGTATTGGTGCTGCATTCCACGCAATCGGTCAACGAGAACGACATGCACAAAGCCGTGTCGGTATGGGTATTGCCCAAAACCAACCCGACTCCGCAAAACCACAACAGCAAGCAACCCTACCATTGGCGTGCAGCCGAAGTCTCGGCGGGGCTGCTGGAGAAATCTGCGCGCTTGACGCCGGAAGCGATCCCTTCCGAATTCGACCACACCCAGGTGCACAGCTACAAATACCATGCGGACGTCGGCGCGCAATTGTTCGTGCAGGTGGAAAAAGGCATCAAGTCTTTTGGCGGCTATATGCTGGGCGACAAAGTGGTGCGCGTCGTAACAGTACCGCCTTTCCCAGCCGAGCTGAAAATATTGAGCAAGGGCGCGCTGCTGGCATTGAGCGGCGAGAAAAAAGTCGCAGTACTGGTGCGCGACCTGCCGGGCGTGAAAGTCGAAATCGGCCGCGTGCTGCCCAACCAGTTGCAGCACCTGGTGTCGCAAGCGGATGGCGATTACGCAAATCCGGAATTTTACGGGCGATTCGGCCAGGATAATTTGATCGAGCGTTTCGAACGCAAGGTGCCGTTGTCCAAACTGCAACACGGCAAGGCTCACTACGAAGCGGTCGATATGGCCGAGTATCTCAAGTCCGATGGCGGCGGGGAAAGGCGCGGCGTGTTCCTGATGACGGTATCCAGCTACGATCCGGCCCAGGATCAGAACGCCAAACAATTGCAGCAGAAGATCAAACAACTGCAACGGCAAAGCGTGCAGTCTGGCAATGCAGATGCATCTGGCGATGGAGATTCCGGCGACAGCAAGACTGGCGACGGAGCAGTTGGCGACAACGAAGTTAGTGATGGTGGGATGGGTGATGGCGAAGCAGAGGGCGACTGCGGCGACGAATGCGAGGAAGCACCCCAGGCAGCTGTTTCGCCGCAGATGCAAAATCGCAGCGACAAACGTCTGGTGCTGGTCACCGATCTCGGCATCCTGGTAAAGAAATCGCTCGATGGCACGCAGGATGTGTTCGTGCAATCCATCTACACAGGACGCCCGGTCGAAGGCGCAAACGTGGAAGTGATCGCCAAAAATGGCACGACGCTGTTCTCCAAAGCGACCGACGCATCGGGTCGCGCCAGCTTTGCAAAGATCGACAACCTGACGCGCGAACGCACACCGCTGATGATCATCGTCAAAAAATCCGGCGACCTGAGTTTCATGCCGCTTAACCGCAGCGAACGCGGCCTGGATGTGTCGCGCTTCGATGTCGGCGGCGCCAGCAATGCACGCAGTGTCGATCAGGTGAGCGCCTATTTGTTCTCGGATCGCGGCATCTACCGTCCGGGCGACACCTTCCATATCGGCATGATCGTCAAGTCGGCAAGCTGGTCCGGCAACATGGCCGGCCTGCCGCTGGAGGCGGAAGTGCTGGATGCGCGCGGCCTGACGATCAAGCGCGAGAAGGTCAAGTTGTCTGACGACGGCTTCATCGAGCTGAGCCACAGCACGCAGGAAAGCTCGCCGACCGGCACGTACAACATCAATCTTTATCTGGTCAAGGATGGAAGAAAAGGCGCACAGATCGGCACCACCTCGATCAAGGTGCAAGAGTTCCAGCCCGACCGCATGAAGGCCAGCGCGCATTTCTCCGCAGAGACTACCGGGCTGAACGATGGCTGGGTACACCCCAAGGATTTGAAAGCGCTGGTCAACGTGCAGAACCTGTTCGGCACGCCCGCCGAAAACCGGCAGGTTCGCGCCGAGCTCACGCTGAGTCCGGCCTACCCCTCATTCCGCGGCTTGGCCGATTACAAGTTCTACGATCCGCAGCGCGCCAAGGAAGGCTACAACGAAGCGCTTACCGCGCAGACCACCAACGCGAAAGGCGATGCCGAATTCGATCTGCAACTGAGCCGTTATGCGCAGGCGACTTATCGCGTGCATTTCCTCGCGCATGCATTCGAGCTTGAGGGCGGGCGCAGTGTCGCGGCGGAATGCGCGGTGCTGGTGTCCGACATGGATTACCTGCTTGGCTATAAGGCCGATGGCGCGTTGAATTATGTGTCGCGCGGCAGCAAGCGCGAAGTGTCGCTGATCGCGATCAACCCGCAAGTGAAAAAGACCAAAGTCGACGGCCTCACGCTGCAACTGGTCGAGCGTAAATTCGTTTCGGTGCTGAGCAAGCAAAGCAACGACACTTACAAATACGAGTCGCGCAAAAAAGAAGTGCTGCTCAAGGAAAGCAAGTTGTCCATTCCTGCTGCCGGTTACAACCTGGCGCTCGCCACCGACACGCCGGGGAATTTTGCCTACGTGCTGCGCAACGACAAGGGCATGGAGCTGAGCCGCATCGAATATGCGGTGGCGGGCAACGGCAATGTCACGCGCAATCTGGAGCGCAACTCCGAACTGCAACTGACATTGAACAAGGCCGACTTTGCGCCGGGTGAAGAGATCGAGATCAGCGTCAACGCGCCCTATACCGGTGCCGGTCTGATCACCATCGAGCGCGACAAGGTATATGCGACGCAGTGGTTCAAGAGCAGCACGCTGGCCTCGGTGCAAAAGATCAAGGTGCCCAAGAATTTCGAGGGCAACGGTTACATCAGCGTGCAGTACATCCGCGATCCGGGCTCGGACGAGATATTCATGAGTCCGCTGTCGCACGGCGTGGTGCCGTTCGCGACCAGCCTATCGGCGCGCACCAACAAGCTCAAATTGACCGCACCCGACATGGTCAAGCCCGGCCAGATGCTGAAGATCAAATTGTCCGCCGAGAAGCGCACCCGCGCGGTGATCTTCGCGGTGGATGAAGGCGTGCTGCAAGTCGCCCGCTATCAGGTACCCGATCCGCTGGCGATGTTCTTCCAGAAGCGCATGCTGGAAGTGCAGACCTCGCAGATACTGGATCTGATCTTGCCGGAATTCAAAAAACTGCTCGAAGCCAGCGCGCCCGGCGGCGATGCCGAAGCGGCTCTGGGCAAGAACCTGAACCCGTTCAAACGCAAGCGCGACAAACCCGTGGTGTACTGGTCGGGGATCGTCGAGGTCAGCGGCGAAAAGGAATTCAGCTATCAGGTGCCCGATTACTTCAACGGCACGATGCGCATCATGGCTGTCGCGGTCAATGAACAGAGCGTGGGCGTTGCGCAAACCAAGTCGCTGGTGCGCGGCGATTTCGTGATCTCGCCCAATGTGCCGATGGCGGTGACACCGGGTGACGAGTTCGACGTCAGCGTCGGCGTCGCCAACAACGTCACGAATTCCGGCGCGAATGCGACTGTTTTGCTGACGCTCAAAACCACTCCGCATCTGCAAGTGGTGGGCAACGAAACCCAGCCGCTGAAGATCAGCGAGATGCGCGAGGCAAGCGCAACCTTCCACGTCAAGGTGGCGGATGGCGACAAGGCGCAACTCGGTTCGGCCTCACTGAACTTCATGGCCAGCATGGGCGACAAGAGTTCTAAACTTGCGACCGATATTTCCGTGCGCCCCTCGTCGCCGCGTTTCACGCAAGTGACGCTGGGCAACTTCACCGGCAGCACCGAAGTCGAGATCAAGCGCAACATGTACGCGGAACATCGCCACCTGGAAGCGGGCGTCTCGGGACTGCCGCTGGTGCTGACTTCCGGGTTATCAATATATCTGGCCAACTTCCAGCATCTTTGCACCGAGCAACTGGTCAGCCAGGCGATGCCCGCGCTGATACTCGACAAGCTTCCCGAGTTCGGCAAAGGCAACCTTAAAACACAGGTCGCACGCACGCTGGAAGAAACGCTGCGGATATTGCGCACCCGCCAGAACGGCGAAGGCGGATTCGGTTTGTGGACTGCATCCGTGCAGGCTGACGAGTTCGCTTCGGTCTACGCGATCCACATGATGATGGAAGCGCATGAACGCGGCGATGCCGTGCCTGCCGACATGCTGCAAAAAGGCGTGGCCTATCTGCAAACGCTTGCGACCAGCCCCAGCGATAATTTGTGGGGCTTGCGCACCCGCAGCTACGCCGCGTATCTGTTGACGCGGCAAACAGTGGTCACCACGCCGATACTCGCCAGCCTGCGCGAAACCCTGGAGAAGCGTTATCCCAAGGAATGGCAGGCCGATCTTGCGGGCGCGTACCTGGCTGCGTCGTATCAATTGCTGAAACAGGAACGCCTCGCGTCCGATTTGATCGACAAGAGCGTGGAGCTGCTGGTCAAGCGCGGCAGCCGGTTCAGCTTCGAGCATTATTACGATCCGTTGATCCGCGATGCGCAAACACTCTACCTGCTGTCGCGGCATTTCCCGGATCGCGCCAAAACCTTGCCGGTCAGCGTGATGGCGGCGATGGTCAAACCGATTGCCGATGGCGAATTCAACACGCTGTCGTCGGCCTATCTGATACTGGCATTCGACGCCTACGCCAGCATGAACAATCCGGCAGGACTGGGCAAGTTGAGCATCGCCTCAATAGACGCCAACGGCAAGCAGACGCCGCTGGTGTTGCCCGACAACCTGATCCCGCGCGTGGCGTTCGGCCCGGAAATCCGCAAGCTGCGTTTCGGCAACGATGCGAATATCACCACCTATTATGCAGTCACCGAAACCGGCTACGACAAAAAGCCGCAGACGGCAGAGTTGCGTAACGGCATGGAAGTGTTGCGCGAATACGTCGATGCGCACGGCAATAAAGTAGAAAAGGTCAATGTCGGCGACGAAGTCACGGTCAAGCTGAAGTTCCGCGCAGTCGACCGGACTTATATATCGACTGTCGCGTTGATCGACTTGTTGCCGGGCGGCTTTGAACCGGTACTGGACACACCGTCCGAACCCGCGTCCATGCAGGCCGATGGCAATAACGGTGAAGATGGGGGCGGCTCACCAAATCGCCGCACCGCACTCGCAGGCCTGGCTGGTGCCAAGTCGAGCTGGAGTATCGAATACGCCGACGTGCGCGAAGATCGCGTGGTGTTCTACGGCGCGCTCAGCAAAGATGTGGGCGAGATCAGCTACCGCATCAAAGCCACCAATGCCGGGCACTTCGTCATACCGCCCGCCTATGCGGAATCCTTGTACGAGCGCAATGTGCAGGCACGCTCGGTTGGCGCGCAGAGCATGGATGTGATTGCGGCGGAGAAAAAGTAACCTTGGCGAAAGAAGCGCAGAACAAATCCTCCGTTCGTGGTGAGCTTGTCGAACCATGAGTAAGGTAGGGTGGGCAAGACTTACCTGCCCACGCGGATAAAAAAATGATGGTGGGCAGATAAAACTTGCCCACCCTACGCTCGTTTAATTACGTTGAACAGCGAATATCAGGGGATAAGCCTTGATGTCCACCTCTGCGCTCAAGCGGGACTGTGCGATTATGACTGGCTGATTTCGGGCATCGAAATTGGTACTTTGAGGCTCTGCTCAGTGCCAAATTCGGAACTTCAACTTGATATTCCATTTGATTCACTGCAGGATGCACCGATGATACTTTTATATATAGTCGTCAGTCCTTTTACAACGGCATCCCATAATGCCTGAATTCCTCTTGAAATTTGACTTGGGCACATTTCAAGAGCTAGATGAATTTGCGCTTCTTGCACGCCAAGACTACAACTACGGAGGCGTGAATGATTGGTTCGGTGCATTCAGGGGTGGCCTTTATGGAAGCTATGCAAGAATTCATGGTGTAGCCACACATTACTATGAAATACATACATGGGTTTCCAATCCACGTTCACCAGCAGAGACTGAATATCACTTGGCATCTACATTTTTCAATATGGACTCTGCCATCGAATGCGTAACTTTCGCGTTAAACGCTCTCGGGTATTGTGCAGCGCCTAAATCGTTTAAGGACGTATCTGTGCCGGCGGCTATCCGGAATATTTCTCCATACGATATTCTTGGAAAAGTTGATGCTAATCCACCTGTGCCGGCCCTAGGCGGCTATTCAATGTTATTCCCGTCCGTACAGAAATACTGGAGAAACAACGCCAAATTGCTATCAACCATCTTCGAGCAACATGACGTCTCGAAACACCGAGGAACAATATATGTAGGTGGTATGGCGAGAACTAATCCTCCACCAGGATTCTACGAATCACTTGGAATCGCTGATGATGCTTCACAGAGAGCGCGGTTCTGGCCGATGAAGGAAATAATACTGAAACACGAACCCAAGACACCACTTGCCAAGCGTATTTCACAACCTAGAGAAAATCACGAACTGTTCGAAACTCTCGTGCCTCAATTTAAAGACTTTATCTCAGAAACTGGGCTGCTGGCACTCAGAGATGCAAGACAAAATATAAAGTTAAGGAAGCGCCGAACAAGTATCCGCATGAAGCGGAAACTATTCAGGCGCGCCCGAATTGTTAAAAAACTGATCTGTTTTCACTTTTTTTCACCCCCAGCAGACTTCTCGCCGGGGTTTTCTTCTTCATCTTACTCACGC
>JANXXX010000130.1 GCA_025350405.1 Gallionella sp. | reverse complement strand
GGCCGCACAATCACACCCAGTTCGAGCAAGCGTCGATACATCGCGGTCGCGCCGCCGATGCGGAAGCTGATGAAGTTGCCATAAGACGGAATATAACTCAGACCCAGCTTGTTTAGCCCCGCGATGATCTGCTGCATGCCGCGCTGGTTCAGCTCAAAAGTCTGCTGCACGAAATCCATATCATGCAAAGCCGCCACCGCTGCCGCCTGCGCGATGCTGTTGACGTTGAACGGCTGGCGCACGCGATTCATCATATCGGTGATTTGCTCGTGCGCAATGGCATAACCCACACGCAAACCCGCCAAGCCATAGGCCTTGGAAAAGGTGCGCGAAATAATCAGGTTGGGATATTTGCTTAGCCAGCTCACGCTGTCGTAGCGCTGTGCAACCGGCAGATATTCGTTATAGGCCTCATCCAGCACCACCAGAATATTAGCCGGCAATGCCTGCATGAAATTCTGCAATGCCTCTGCCGTCAGATAAGTTCCCGTCGGATTATTCGGATTGGCGATAAACACCATTTTGGCTTTGTGCTGCACCGCAGCCTTGAGCATCCCGTCCAGATCGTGGCCGAATTCTTTCGCCGCAACGGTTATTCCTTTGGCACCGACAGCCTGCGTGGCAAGGGTATATACGGCAAACGCATGGGCCGAATAAACCGCCACATCGCCCGGTGCCAGAAACGCGCGCGAAGCAAGCTCCAGCAAATCGTTGGAGCCATTGCCCAGCACCAGATTGGCATGCGCCACACCATAGCGCTTGCTCAGCGCATCCTTCAATTCAAAGCCATTACCATCCGGATACAGTGCAATGGTCTTGATCGCCTCGTGCATTGCAGCCACCGCCTTGGGGCTGGCGCCCAATGGATTTTCGTTGGAGGCAAGCTTCACAATGCCCGTGATGCCAAGCTCGCGCTCCAGTTCGGCAATCGGCTTGCCGGGCTGGTAGGGCGCAATGGCGCGAATGTAGGCAGGGGCTAACTCGGTGTAATTCATTTATTTCTCTTCAACAAAATTTCTCTCAATGTAGGTCGGGTTAGCGGCTATATCGCGTAACCCAACAAATCAAATTTGCAACATCAATATTTGAATGTATTCATATTCAATAGCATGTTGGGTTACGTCGCAAAAAACGCGCCTAACCCAACCTACATAACTTAAATGCTTGCTACAGGATAAGAACCCAGTATTTTTACAAACGCGGCAACGATTTTTAATTCCTTGAGTGCTGCTGCAACTTTACTGTCCGTCTGATGCCCTTCAATGTCGACAAAGAAAACATATTCCCACAGCCCTGATTTGGCAGGACGCGATTCCAGCTTGCTCATGCTGACGCCATGCTTCGCGAATGGCACCAGCAAATCATGCACCGCACCCGGGCGATTCGGTGCGGAAATCACCATCGATGTTTTATCGTTACCCGAAGCCGCCACATCCTGATTGCCGATCACCAGAAAGCGCGTGGTATTGCGCGGATCATCTTCGATGTTGGCAGCCTGCACCGCGATATTGAAGCGCTCAGCCGCCTGCATGCCCGCAATTGCCGCACTGTGTTTTTCTTTTGCCGCGAGCGAGGCCGCTTCTGCATTGCTCGCCACAGATACACGTTCGGCATGCGGCAGATGCGTATTCAGCCAGTCCTGGCACTGGCCCAGCGACTGTGGATGCGAATAGACACGCTTGATTTTTGACAGATCGGCATCCTGTGACAACAGGCACTGGTGTACCGCCAGCAGCACTTCACCGCACATCCTGAGCGGGCTCTGCATCAGCAGATCCAGCGTGCGGCCGATGGCACCCTCGGTGGAGTTTTCTACCGGTACCACGCCGTAATTGGCCTCACCGCTTTCCACCTTGCGAAACACTTCGTCGATGGACGCACAAGGCACACCATGACTAGCCTGACCAAAACGCTTGATCACCGCGGCTTCGCTAAAGGTACCCTGCGGGCCGAGAAAAGCTACAGACAGCGGCTCCTCCAGTGCGCGGCAATGCGACATGATTTCGGTAAAAAGTGTGCTCACGCTTTGTGCTGACAAGGGGCCGCTATTCGCATCCACCATGCGCTTCAATACCTGCGCCTCGCGCTCGGGACGCAGCACCGCGCTGCCATTTTTAGCATGACCTATCTGCTGCGCCAGTTTAGCGCGCTGGTTAAACAGCTTGAGCAGTTCGTCATCGATACTGTCAATTTGCGCGCGAAATTTTTTGAGTTCATCACTCATCGTTCAGCTTTCCAAAGGCAGGTCTCTGACCATCAACACACCGGGTATGGCGGCAAGTTGCGCAATCACTGCGGCAGGTATCGCGCTATCGGTATCCACCAGGGTATAGGCCATTTCACCGCGCGACTTGTTCAGCATGTTATGAATATTGATTCCTGCCGCCGCCAGCGCGGTGGAGATTTGTCCCAGCATATTGGGCACATTGGCATTGGCAATGGAAATACGGAAAGACGACTCGCGCGGCATCGACGCATTGGGGAAATTCACGGTATTGAACAGATTGCCGTGCTCCAGGTAATCGCGCAGTTGTTCCGCCACCATCACCGCGCAATTTTCCTCCGCTTCCTGCGTAGATGCACCCAGATGCGGCAACGAGATCACCGCAGGATTACCACGATTTTTTTCCGATGGAAAATCGCACACATAGTTGCGCAGATGTTTGCTGGCAAGTCCTGCAATAACAGCATCCTCATCCACAATGGCATCGCGCGAGAAGTTCAGCAGCACGCTGCCCGGCTTCATCACCTGCACGCGCTTTTCATTGATCAGGCCGCGTGTCGCATCCAGCAAGGGAACATGCAAGGTGACAAAATCGCTCTGCTTCAGCAGCTCTTCTACACTCTGTGCTTTCTTCACTTGCGCGGGCAAACTCCAGGCAGCATCCACGGTAATTTCCGGATCGTAACCGATAACCTGCATCCCCAAGCCTATGGCTGCATCCGCCACCAGACGACCGATTGCACCCAAGCCAATTATGCCGAGCGTACGGCCGCGCAACTCGATACCGGCATAGTTAGCCTTGCCTGCTTCAACCAGCTTATGCAGGGTAGCGTCATCGCCTGTCAGACCGTTGGCGAAACTCAGCGCCTGCAAGACATTGCGCGACGACAGCATCATGCCGGTGATGATCAGTTCCTTCACCGCGTTCGCATTGGCACCCGCCGCATTAAACACCGGCACGCCACGAGCGCTCATCTTTTTCACCGGAACATTATTGGTACCTGCACCGGCACGGGCTATCGCTTTCACACTGGCGGGAATATCCATCTCCAGCATATTCTGCGATCGCACCATGATTGCATCAGGCTCTTTTATGTCGGGGCTGACAACGTAACGCTCAGCCGGAAAACGCTTGAGACCCAGCGGCGAAATTTTGTTTATAGTGAGTATGCTGAA
>JANXXX010000127.1 GCA_025350405.1 Gallionella sp. | reverse complement strand
TTGAACAAAGCGCGGCATACAAATTCCTCCACGTTGAATGCAATATGCATATAGCGTTTGAGGGCTTATTTTGTTTACACGGCGGTCGAAAAAAACGGGAAGTATTTAGCGGAATTCATCATGCGTTTTTACACAGCCTGGTATCATAGCAACCTTACGCAACACTTCACCCTCTGTATCCCTGATGTTAAGTATCTCTGAATGTTAAGCAAGCTCAACCAGGTTCAACGCGAAGCAGTGACTCACCTCGACGGTCCTTTGCTGGTGCTGGCCGGGGCGGGCAGCGGCAAGACGCGCGTCATCACCCACAAGATCGCCTATCTGGTGAACGTGTGTGGCTATGAGCCACGCAACATCGCGGCGATTACCTTTACCAACAAGGCCGCCAACGAGATGCGTACCCGCGTCGGCGAGCTGTTGCAGAACACCAGTACCAAGGGCTTGGTAGTGAGCACCTTTCACTCGCTGGGCATGAACATCCTGCGTGCCGAAGCAAAGCTGCTGGGCTACAAACCGCAGTTCTCGATCTTCGACAGCAGCGACACCTGGAAGATATACAGCGAACTGACCAACACCGCCGACAAGCAGGAGATCCGCGACATGCAGACGCAGATATCAAATTGGAAATCCGCCTTCGTCTCGCCGGAACAGGCTGCACTTGTTGCCGAGAATGATGAGGCCAAAGTCCATGCGCGCATCTATGCCCGCTATCAGGAAACGCTGCGCGCCTATCAGGCGGTGGATTTTGACGACTTGATTCATCTGCCGGTGGTGCTGTTCAAGCAGCATCCCGAAGCCTTGCTGCGCTGGCAGTTGAAGCTGCGCTATCTGCTGGTGGACGAATATCAGGACACCAACGATTGCCAGTACCAGATGATCAAGCTGCTGGCGGACATGCGCGCCGCACTGACCGTGGTGGGCGATGACGATCAATCGATCTACGCCTGGCGCGGTGCGAGCATCGCGAACCTGCACAACCTGCGCGAAGACTACCCCAAGCTGCGCGTGATCAAGCTGGAGCAGAACTACCGCTCTTCGCAGCGCATCCTCAAGGTGGCGAATCACCTGATCAACCACAACACCAAGGTGTTCGAGAAAAAGCTGTGGAGCGATCACGGCATCGGCGACCCGATACGAATCTACGCGGCCCGCGACGACGAGCACGAGGCCGAGAGCGTGGTGATGAAGCTGATGTCGCACAAGTTCGAACATCGCACGCGCTTCGCCGATTACGCGATACTGTACCGCAGTAACCATTTGTCGCGCGCCTTTGAGGAGCAGTTGCGCGCCCAGCGCGTGCCCTATACCGTCAGCGGCGGTACCTCGTTTTTTGACCGCGCCGAGATCAAGGACATCACCGCTTATTTGAGATTGATCGCCAACCCTGACGACGATCCCGCTTTCATCCGCGCGATCACCACGCCGAAGCGCGGCATCGGCAACACCACGCTGGAGAAGCTCGGCAGCTATGCCGGAGAGCGCCATATCAGCCTGTTCGATGCGGCCCTCGAAGCGCATGTTCAGCACGAGTTGCAACCGCGCCAATACGAAGAGCTGATGCTGTTCTGCAACTTCATCAACCGCATCCAGGATCGTGCCGACAAAGACCCCTGCGCCGAGTTGCTGGACGAATTGCTGCGCGCGATCAACTACGAGACCTGGCTGTACGACTCGCACGACCCGCGCCAGGCCGAGAGCAAGTGGAAAAATGTCGAAGACTTCATCGGCTGGCTCAAGCGCAAAGCCGAGGCGGATGAGAAGTCATTGATCGCGATGGTGCAGACCATCGCGCTGATCAATATGCTGGAAGGCAAAGACCAGGAGCCGGATGCCGTCGCGCTGTCTACGCTGCATGCCGCGAAAGGACTGGAATTCCCGCACGTGTTCATCATCGGCGCAGAAGAAGAAATCCTGCCGTTCCGCGACAGCGACGAAAAACAGATCGAGGAAGAGCGCCGCCTTATGTATGTCGGCATCACCCGCGCCGAGCGCAGCCTGCAGATCAGCTACTGCAATCGCCGCAAGCGCGGCAAGGACTGGACGGCCTGCGAGCCGAGCCGCTTTCTGGAAGAAATGCCGAAGGATGAATTGGTCTATGCGGGTGGTCACGCAGAAGCTGTGCCCACTGTGAGCAAAGACGAGGGCATGGATAAGCTGGCTAGGTTGAAGGCGATGCTGAATAAACCGGTAGCGGGATAAAAGTTCATAAGACCATTGATGCCATCTAGCCAACCAAGTGGCTGGTTATGACTTCCCGACTTGCGTATAATGCTCCCTTTGCCGGGAGCTGTTTCATATGCGCATCATTCAAAAAGCACTCACCTTTGACGACGTCCTGCTCGTTCCTGCCTACTCCAATGTGTTACCGCGCGATGTCAGCCTGCGCACGCAACTTACCCGCAACATCGATCTGAACATCCCGCTGTTGTCCGCGGCGATGGATACCGTCACCGAGTCGCGCCTGGCGATCGCGCTGGCGCAGGAAGGCGGTATCGGCATCATCCACAAGAATATGTCAGCCCAGGCACAGGCGGTCAAGGTCGCCAAGGTAAAGCGCTTTGAAAGCGGAATGGTCAAGGATCCGATCACCATCACGCCGGACATGACGGTGCGCAGTGTGCTTAGCTTGACGCGCCAGCACAAGATTTCCGGTTTGCCGGTGGTGCAGGGCAAGTTGCTAATAGGCATCGTCACCAATCGCGATCTGCGCTTCGAGAACAATCTCGATCAGCCGGTCAAAAACATCATGACACCGCGCGAGCGGTTGATCATCGTCAAAGAAAACGCCAGTCTGGAAGAGGCGCGCAACCTGATGCACAAGCACCGCATCGAGCGGGTGCTGGTGGTCAATGACGCGTTCGAGCTGCGCGGCTTGATGACGGTAAAGGACATCTTGAAAGCCAGCGAACACCCGTTGGCTTGCAAGGACAGTCACGGCCGCCTGCGCGTCGGCGCGGCGGTCGGTGTGGGCGAGGGCACGGATGAGCGTGTTGCGTTGTTGGCTGAGGCCGGTGTTGATGTGATGGTGGTGGATACTGCGCACGGTCATTCGCAGGGCGTGCTGGATCGTGTCAAATGGGTCAAGACTAATTTCCCGCATGTAGAAGTGATCGGCGGCAACATCGCCACCGGTGGTGCGGCCATGGCCTTGCTGGATCACGGCGCGGATGGGGTTAAAGTCGGCATCGGGCCCGGTTCGATCTGCACCACCCGCATCGTCGCGGGTGTCGGAGTGCCGCAGATCGCCGCGATCCAGAGTGTGGCGAAAGCGTTGCAAGGAACTGGTGTGCCACTGATCGCCGACGGCGGCATTCGCTACTCCGGCGACATTGCCAAGGCGATTGCGGCGGGTGCGCATACGGTGATGCTTGGCGGGTTGTTCGCCGGCACCGAAGAAGCGCCCGGCGAGATCGAATTATTCCAGGGGCGATCTTACAAATCTTATCGCGGCATGGGCAGTTTGGGCGCGATGCAGCAAGGTTCCAGCGACCGCTATTTTCAGGATAACGAAGACAATCAGGACAAGCTGGTGCCGGAAGGTGTGGAAGGCCGCGTGCCTTACAAGGGCAGCGTGCTGGCGGTGATCCATCAACTGATGGGCGGGCTGCGTTCCAGTATGGGTTATGTGGGATGCGCCGATATCGCCACGATGCATGTCAAAGCCGAGTTTGTCGAGATCACTTCTTCCGGCATTCGCGAGTCGCATGTGCACGATGTGCAGATCACCAAGGAAGCGCCGAATTACCATATTGAATAAGATTCAGGATCGAGGATTCAGGACTGAGGAAAATCAGCCCTTGATCTCCGCCTTCTGATCCTCAATCTTTAACGTTTAAAATTCTCAATGACTGCCCATAAAAAAATCCTCATCCTCGACTTCGGTTCCCAATACACCCAATTGATTGCGCGCCGCGTGCGCGAGACGCATGTTTATTGCGAACTGCATCCATGGGACATGACAGAAGCTGACATACGCGCCTTCAATCCGGCGGGCATCATTCTCTCCGGCGGGCCTAACTCGGTTTACGATGTAGAGACTCCCAAGGCGCCGCAGGTAGTGTTCGAATTGGGCGTGCCGGTGCTGGGCATCTGCTACGGCATGCAGACGATGGCGGCGCAACTGGGCGGTAAGGTCGAGAGCGGCAAGGTGCGCGAGTTCGGCTATGCGGAGATACGTGCACAGGGTCACTCCAAACTGTTCAATGGCATACAGGATAAATCCAACGCGCAAGGCCACGGCCTGCTCGATGTATGGATGAGCCATGGCGACAAAGTGACAGTATTACCGCCCGGTTTCACGGCGATCGCTTCCAATGTGGCAACTCCTTATGCGGCGATGGCGGACGAATCGCGCCACTTCTACGCGGTGCAGTTCCACCCCGAAGTCACCCACACCTATCAGGGTAAGGCCATCATTGGACGTTTCGTACATGACATCTGCGGTTGCGGCGATGACTGGAACATGCCGGATTACATCAGCGAGGCAGTGGAAAAGATCCGTGCGCAGGTCGGCAGCGATGAAGTGATTTTGGGTTTGTCCGGCGGCGTGGACTCGTCGGTGGCAGCAGCGCTGATCCACCGCGCGATTGGCGACCAGCTCACCTGTGTGTTCGTCGACAACGGCCTGTTGCGCCTGAACGAAGGCACGCAGGTGATGGAGACTTTCGGCAACCACATGCACATGAAAATCATTCATGTCGATGCCAGTGACGAATTTTTACATCACTTGGTTGGCGTGCCCGAGCCGGAGAAGAAACGTAAAATCATCGGGCGCGAGTTCGTCGAGGTGTTCCAGCGCGAAGCCAAGAAATTGCCGCAAGCCAGGTGGCTGGCGCAGGGAACGATCTATCCCGACGTGATCGAATCCGCCGGTGCAAAAACCAAAAAAGCCCACGCGATCAAATCGCACCACAACGTCGGCGGCTTGCCGGAAAGTTTGCACCTCAAGCTGCTCGAGCCGTTGCGCGAACTGTTCAAGGACGAGGTGCGCGAACTCGGTGTGGCGCTGGGCCTGCCAGCAGATATGGTGTACCGACATCCTTTTCCCGGCCCCGGCTTGGGCGTGCGCATCCTCGGCGAAGTGAGAAAGGAATACGCCGACCTGTTGCGACGTGCCGATGCGATCTTCATCGAAGAGTTGCGCAACACGCGCGATGCAAGTGGTAAATCATGGTATGAACTCACGGCTCAAGCATTTACCGTGTTCCTGCCGGTCAAGAGCGTAGGCGTGATGGGCGATGGACGCACCTATGAATGGGTGGTGGCATTACGCGCGGTGCAATCGCAGGACTTCATGACCGCACATTGGGCTCACCTGCCGTACGAACTGCTCGGTAAAGTCTCCAACCGTATCATCAACGAAGTACGCGGCATCAACCGCGTGGTGTACGACATTTCCGGCAAACCGCCCGCGACGATTGAGTGGGAGTAGCGCCTTCAAAGGGCAGAGCTGGTGCCGCTTGCTGCAGGTGCGGTGTGCCAGAAAAGTCACACATCACCGCGACTTTAAGTTAAAAACTAACCCCTAGAATTTTTCCCGCAGTTCGCCGAGAAAAGCTGCAGTTTGCTCCGGGTTGGCGAGTATTGCGCCGCTGATCCAGAACACATCCTCGGCACGGCTGCCCAAGGTGTTGATCTTGGCGCGGTGTAGGCTGATGGCATGCTGGTCGAAGATCAGCGCGATGCGCGCCAACAGTCCCGGCCTGTCGCCCGCGATCAGCGACAGCACATACATGCCCTTGTGGTCAGGTTTGATCTCAACCTCGGTGTTGATCGGAAAGTGTTTGAGTTGGCGGCTGACGCGTCCTGTCGCAGCAAGGGAGATCGGTTTGGCTTGCGCGATCTGTTGCATCAGTTCGAATTCGATATAGTTCATGATGTCGCGATACACCGTGTCGCTGCGCACCGCTTCCATGATCTGGAAGCTGTTCAGTGCGTAGCCGTGCCGGGTGGTGTGGATCTTGGCTTCGACGATGGTGTAGTTCATGCGTGCAAAAAAGTCGCAGATGCGCGCGAACAGGCCACGCTGGTCGGGGCAGTACACCAGCACCTGCAAGCCTTCTTCGACACGGCTCAGCCGCGCCTTGACGATGGGCTCGGAGGCATTCACCTTGAACGCAAGCAAGCGGGTATGCCAGGCGATCTCCTGCGCTTCGTGATCGAGAAAATAACTGTCGTCAAGTTGCGCCCACAGCAGTTGGTAGGAGTCCGGCGAAAGTGCATACAGGTTCAGCGCGTTGGTTGCCTCGTGGCGGATCGTGCCGAGCTGGTCGGCGACTCGGCCGTCGTTCAGATAGCGGCGCGTCAGGCGGAACAAATCTTCCATCAGCTTGGCTTTCCACGCGTTCCATACCTTGGGGCTTGTGCCGCGCACGTCGGCGACGGTCATCAGGTAAAGCGCGACCAGATAGCGGTCGTTCTTGATCTTGTCGGCGAAGTTAGCGATGACCTCTGGGTCGGACAGATCCTGTTTTTGCGCAGTGGCGGAGAGCGTGAGATGCTGTTCAACCAGCCACACGATCAGGTCGGTGTCGTCATCGCTGAGCTGGTGCTGCACGCAAAAGGCGCGCGCGTCTTGTTTGCCGAGTTGCGAGTGATCGCCGCCGCGGCCTTTGGCGATGTCATGGAATAGTCCGGCGATATACAGCACTTCGGGGCGCGCGAATTCGCCGAGCAGTTTGCTGCATAACGGGTATTCGAGCGCGAATTCCGGCACGGCGAAGCGGCGCAGGTTGCGCACCACCATCAGGATGTGTTCGTCTACCGTGTAGACATGGAACAAGTCGTGCTGCATCTGCCCGACGATGCGCCCGAACGCGGGAATGTAAGCGCCGAGGATGCCGTACTGGTTCATGCGGCGCAGCGCGTGCAGCACGCCTTGCGGTTGGCGCATGATCTCCATGAAGTGCGCGCGGTTCAGTGGATCGCGGCGGAATTTTGCGTCGATGTGATGTTGCGCGCGCCACAGTGCGCGCAAAGTTTTGGCGCTGAGATCGGTCAGCTCAGGGTGTTGTTCCAGCAACAGAAACAGTTCGAAAATCGCACCGGGCGTGTGCTCGAACAAATGCTCGTCGCGGATGTCCAGCAGCGTGCCGATGCTTCTGAACCGCTCGTTCAGTATGTTCTGTGGTGGGGTCTCGCGGAACAGGTAATCGTGCAGGCTTTGCAGCAGGATGGTGTTGAACTGGCGCACCGCGCGCTTGGTGCGGTAATAGCGTTGCATCAGGTGTTCGCTGGCGCGGCGATTGGCCGATGCGGCGATGCCCATTTGTTCGGCCAGCAGAGTTTGGAACTCGAATATCAAACGATCTTCGCGTCGTTTGGCGAGGTAATGCAAACGGATACGCAAGGTTTGCAGCAGCGCGTCGTGCCGCGCGATCTGGCGCGCCTCGGCAATGCTGATTAACCCCGCCTGGGCAAGTTCTGTCCAGCGCATGCCCAAGCCGGCTGCGCGGCTGATCCAGGTGATGGTTTGCAGGTCGCGCAGGCCGCCCGGACTTTCTTTTAGATTGGGTTCGAGGTTGTAATCCGCATCCAGGAAGCGTGTATGGCGTTGCTGCTGCTCGTGTTGTTTGGCGAGGAAAAACTGTTGCGGATCGAGGTATTGATGCAAGACGTTTTTCAATTCGCCGAACAGTCTTGCATCGCCAATAAGCAGGCGCGCTTCGATCAGGTTGGTCTGTACGGTGATGTCGGCGGCCTCGTTCAGACATTGTGGGATGGTGCGGATGCTGTGGCCGACTTCCAGGCCGATGTCCCATAACATGCCGATCAACGCTTGCAATTTTTGTTGCAAGGCAGCATCCGGTTCGGCATTCAGCAAGATCAGCAGATCGATATCCGACCTGGGATATAACTCGCCGCGTCCATAGCCACCCACCGCGACCAGCGCAATGTGTTCCGGCATCGCGAGCTGTTGCCAGACGTTGCACAGGTAGCGGTCGATCAGCTTGCTGTGCGCGCTGAGTAAGCGTGCCGCTTTGCCGTGCCGCAGAAAGTCGTGTTCGAGAACCAGTCTATCGTTACGCAACGACTCACGTAGTTCGGCGGTGGGGTTATGACCGATGACCAGGCGAGCGATGTCCGTTTGCCCGGTCAGATGGCCAGCAGTTCCATCAGATGCTTGGCGGGGGAGGGCAGCCATCGGAAACGGTCAACACTTCAAAGCCGGTATCGGTGACGAGTATGGTGTGCTCATATTGTGCCGACAGGCTGTGGTCTTTGGTGACTACGGTCCAGCCGTCGCCGAGCTGTTTGATGCCCGCCTTGCCGGCATTGATCATCGGCTCGATGGTGAAGATCATGCCGGGTTCGAGTTTCAGGCCGGTCTTCGCGCGGCCGTAATGCAGCACCTGCGGTTCTTCATGAAAACTTTGGCCGATGCCGTGCCCGCAGAACTCGCGCACCACGCTGTAACCCAGCGGTTCGACAAAGCTCTGGATGGCGTGGCCGATGTCGCCCAGATATCCGCCCGGCTTGACCGCATATATGCCACGCCACAGCGATTGAAAGGTGACCTCGCATAAACGTTTGGCCTGGATCGACGGCTCGCCGACGTAGAACATGCGGCTGCTGTCACCATGATAACCATCCTTGATGACGGTGATATCCAGATTGACGATGTCGCCGTTCTTGAGCACCTTGTCGCTCGGCACGCCGTGGCATACCTGATGATTGATCGAGGTGCAGATTGATTTCGGATAGGGTTTGTGCCCGCTGGGTGCGTAATTGAGCGGCGCGGGGATGGCTATTTGCACCTTGACGATCAGGTCATAGCAGAGCTGATCCAGCTCGTTGGTGGTCACGCCTGCCTTGACATATGGGCCGATGTAATCGAGCACTTCGCTGGTCAGTCGACCGGCTACGCGCATTTTTTCGATTTCTTGTGGGGTCTTGATGGAAACGGACATGGTTCTGGGGCTGCTTTCTGGATGTTCGAAAATATCATGTGATTCTAAATGCATATATTCGAAACGTCACAATCGAATATTGCGCATCTTACCATCGTGTTGCATGCTTGTTGTCAGCAATAAAAAAGCGGGCTGCTTCCAGCCCGCTTTCGAGAAATGTTAGCGAAATCTACCAAATAAACCACGCTATTCCCGCAATAAGGCGGCGGGGAATTACAAGTTTACTTTTATTTTCTTTTCTTCCTTCATCACTGAACGAATATCTACACGACGATTTTTAGCGCGGCCTGCTTTCGTATTGTTATCACCAACAGGATTGGCAGAGCCCTCGCCCTGGGTAGTAATCCTGTCGGCGGACACACCTTTTTTAACTATATATTTTTTGACCGATTCGGCACGCGCTAAAGACAGTTGCCGGTTCGTTTTTGCCGAGCCGGTGGTATCGGTATATCCGACCAATGCCAGCTTGGCATCGGATTTCTGGCTAACAAATCCCACCACTTCATCTAGCGTCTTGAAGACATTTGATTTTAGTTTTGCAGATCCGATTTCAAAGTTGGTGTCTTCGATATGCACTGGCTTGTCTTCCATTAAAGTCTGCCATACTTCAGAAACGGTAGTGTCAGACACGTCCGAGACGGGTGTCGGTTCAGGGGCGGGTGCCGGAACGGGAGGCGGCTCACGGGAAAGGTAAGTTGCCAGGGCTTCGATGTCATGGTCGGTCAGGCGGGTGGTGATGCGCAGCATCATGCCAGAGCGATCATTTTCGCGTTCTTCCATCTTGAAGTCGGTCAGTTGCTTTATCAAATACTCTTTATGTTGACCGCCGAGCACCGGGAACAGATTATTGTTGAGCGGTTGGCCCTTACCGTATTCACCATGGCACTTGATACAGCGGAAAGCACCGGTCCTTTCGTTGCCTTCAAGGTATAATTTTTGGCCTTCAAGATAGAGCTGTTGCTCTGCCTCGTTGGCGATCGGCGTGCCGCCCATCGTCTTTTGGCTGGCAAAATAAGCGGAGATATCGAACAAATCCTGAAAGTTATCCACGCTCATGGCCACATCGGTCATGGTTTCATTAAAGCGGGCGCCGTTCTGGAATTCACGAACTTGCTTCTGGATATAGTCAAACCATTGACCAGAGAGCTTGGGAAAATTAGCTGCGACACTGTTGCCGTCCTCGCCGTGGCAACCCTGGCACAGGGCAGACTTGTCCTTGCCAGCGACCGGATCGCCGATCCCGATGCGCTGATTGACCTCTGATGGACTGTCGCCAGCATAGGCGGTCGTTGCTGCGAGCAGCACTATGGTCAAAATGGCGACAATGTTTTTGTTGCTGTGCAACATGCATTCTCCTGACAGGGGACTCGAACCCGCCATAATTGTTTCTTATAAGCGTTGCTGCGTCAATATTATATTAAAAATCGGTTACCAGATAGCCTTGATCGGGTGAGGCCGCCGCATTTAGGTGGGATTTTATTGGTAGCGCAATGCTTCGATTGGATCGAGGCGCGCTGCTTTGCGAGCCGGATAAAAACCAAAGAAAATACCCACCGTTGCCGCGACGCTGAATGCCACCAGGACCGAGCTACCCGAGATGATGACCATTGTGCCGGTCAACGCGTTGGTCAGCAGCGCTCCGCCGATCCCCAATAGCAGACCGATAAAACAGCCGACCACCGAGATGATGATGGCTTCCAGCAGAAATTGCAGAAGAATATCGCGTTCGCGCGCGCCGATGGCCATGCGGATGCCGATCTCGCGGGTGCGCTCCGTCACCGAGACCAGCATGATGTTCATGATGCCTATGCCGCCCACCAGCAGCGAAACCGAGGCGATCGCGCCGAGCAGCAGCGACATGATACGAGTGCTTTCTGCGGCGGAATCCGCCGCGGCAGTGAGGTTGCGCAGGAAAAAGTCGTTGTCCATTCCTTCTCGTATCCGATGGCGCTGGCGCAGCAGTTCGGTCATGGATTTTTCCACCGCGGGCATGATTTCCTGCGTTGCGGTCTGCACCATCACCATGCGCACCGTGCCCGGAAACTGCGAGCCGAACACCTGGCGTTGCGCGGTGGTGAGGGGGATCAGGATGGTGTCGTCCTGGTCGCGACCATCCATGCTCTGACCCTTGACCGCCAATGTGCCGAGCACGACGAACGGGCTTTGCCGGATGCGGAAGGTCTTTCCGACCGGATCCTCATCGCCGAATAAATTATCCGCAGCAGTTTTGCCTATCAGTGCGACACGCGTAGCCGAGCGCACATCCGAATCGGTAAAGGCCGATCCGGAAATCACCGCCCAGGAACGCGCATCCAGATATTTCGGCGTAGTGCCGATGATGGAAGTGTTCCAGTTGTTCGGCCCGTACACGATTTGCGCGCTGCCGGGGTGGATGGGTGCAACAGCTTGTACGCCGGGCAGTTCGGCAATCGCATCTGCATCGCCGACTGTCAAGGTGAGATTGCCGCCGCCACCGGAACGCACCCCGCCCGCCGACGTGCTGCCGGATATCAGGATGAACAAGTTGCTGCCCATCGCGGCAATGGTTTGCTTGATCGCATATTGCGCGCCTTGCCCGATCGACATCATCAGCACTACCGCACCGACACCGATCACCATGCCGAGCATGGTCAACATCGTGCGCAGACGGTTCGCGCCCATCGCGCGCCACGCTTCGCCAAGCATCGCGAATATCATGCGGTCGCCTCTAGTTGATGCGTGGCCTGATCGCTGATGATGCGCCCGTCGAAGAAGCGCACTTTGCGTTTGGCATGGCGGGCGATGTCCTCTTCGTGGGTGACCAGCACGATGGTGATACCTTCGCGGTTCAGTGCCTCGAACAAAGTCATGATCTCTTCGCTGGTCTGGCTGTCCAGGTTGCCGGTCGGTTCGTCGGCAAGAATCAGGCGCGGTCGGTTGATCAAGGCGCGCGCAATCGCAACGCGTTGCTGCTGGCCGCCGGAAATTTTGTTGGGCAGGGAAGCCGCTTTATCCGCAAGTCCTACCTTGGCAAGAAGCTCATGCGCTCGTTGTTGGCGCTCTTCCTTTTCTACCCCGCAATAAATTAACGGCAGCGCGACATTGTCCAGCAAAGACATGCGCTGCAACAAATTGTAACCCTGGAACACAAATCCAATGGTGCGATTGCGCAGCAAGGCCAGCTCGTCTTTGCCCAGGTTCTCGACATCACGACCATTTAGCACATAGCGGCCGGCACTGGGCTTGTCGAGACAGCCGAGAATGTTCATGAAGGTGGATTTGCCCGAGCCGGATGGCCCCATGATTGCGACGAATTCGCCAGTTGCGATGTTCAGGTCCACCTCTTTAAGCGCAGGAAATAATCCGGCAGAAGTCTCATATGACTTATGCAAATTCTCGATATGGATGACGGAGTCAGTCATTTTAAATTACTGGTTTGTAGGTCGGGGTTCAACCTGACTTAGAACATTCTCATCGGCGGCCTGCTGCCGGAGCTTGATGGTTTTTCCGACTGCGCTTCGCCAACGACAACCTGATCGCCGGCCTTGAGTTCTCCGCCTACGATTTCGGTACTGCGGTTGTCGGTGATGCCCAGAGTCACGCTGACAGGTTTCAGCTTGTCATTCTCCATTACATATACCTTGCCGGAAAATGCGTCGCGCTTGGGTTTGGCACCACCCGGTGAATCGGCGGGACGGCTGCCGCCACTCTGATTGGCTCCTGGGTTTTGACTTTGAATAGCTAGGGGCTTTTGCAATTCGGCGTTGGAGGGCTTGAAACGGAGCGCGGCATTTGGAACCAGCAACACATCTTTGCGTTCGGCCACCGAGATGTTCACATAAGCAGTCATGCCGGGTAACAAAACTTGCTCTGGGTTGTCCACGCTGATCACGGCGTCGTAGGTGACTACGTTTGATATCGTGGTTGGATTCAGGCGTATCAGTTTTACCACGCCCTTAAAATTTCGATTTGGGAAGGCATCCACGGTGAAACGCACGATCTGGTCGATACGGATGTTGCCGATGTCGGCTTCGGCAAAATTGGCGTCGATCTGCATCTTGGATAAATCTTGCGCGATCTTGAACAGCGTCGGGGTTTGCAAGCTGGCGGCAACAGTTTGGCCGACATCCACCGACCGGTCGACGACCACACCTGACACTGGCGAACGGATCACCGAGTAGGCGAGATTGGCGCGGTCTTTTTCTACCGTCGCTTGAGTCAACTTCAATTGGGCTTGAGCAGATTTCTTGGCTTGCACTGCGCTATCCAGTTCCTGACGTGATACATATTCCTGCGCGTACAGGCTGCGCATCCGCGCTTCATTGGCAGTAGCCAGCTCCAGCGTAGCTTCGGCGTTTTGCACATTGGCCTCACTTTGCTTCTGCTGCGCGGAGAGCAGCGCATCGTCAAGCTCCAATAAAATCTGGCCCTTTTCGACCTTGCTGTTGAAATCCACATAAAGTTTTTTCACTGTGCCGGAAACCTGCGTACCAACGTTCACCAGCGTCACCGGATTGATCGTGCCGTTGGCCGACACCGTCTGGCTGATATCGCCTTTCTCCACAGCCTGCGCACGATATTGCAGCGGTGCAACCATGTAGAACTGCCAATAAACGACCAGGGCAACTGCGATAATGGCGGCGGAGAGAAAAAACATAACCAGCCGGGAATGGAATATTTTTTTCATTGGTTTCTGGTGTGCGTTGTACTTTCACTGGGTTGTTGACCGCCTAAATCCGGTAAGGTTTGCAACAGGCTCGCATCCAGACTACCCATGGCCTGGGCCAGCGCGGCGCGGCTGATGTTCCAGTTTAACGTGGATTGTATACGCTGTTGGCGCGCGCTGGCTAAAGCACTTTGTGCATTCAGCACATCCAGCATACTGCCCACACCTGCCTTGTAGCGACCCAGCACGACACGTTCCGATTGCTCAGCGCTGTTCAGCAAATCAGCGCTGGTGCGCAATGATTGCGTCGCTGTGGTCAGACTCTGATAAGCCATCCAGACATCCAGCGCTACTTGTAAACGCAATTGTTCCAGTTGGCCATTTCTGGCATCCACTTGCGCTTCGGCAGCACGCACCCGATAGGTGGTTGAGTAACCGGAAAAGATCGGCACATTCAAATTGATGCCGACCAGTGAGCCGTTTGAATTGACACCTGCGGTATTGTATTGGTTGGCTGAAGCAGCCAGGGAGATCGTCGGCCTGCCTGCTGCCCGGGCTGCATCGGCACTGGCTTCAGCCGCCTTCACCTGCGCGGAGGCAGCCTGTAAATCCGGTCGGCGTTGACGTGCTTCTTCAATCAGCGTGTTGATGTTGCCCTCGAAATCGTTGGGCATTGCCATTGTGTTGGCAGGCGCCAATAATACACTCCGGTTGGCATCCAGTCCGAGCATATTGGCCAGCGAACCTTGTGCGTTCTTCAGGTTGCCATCGGCGGTGATGCGATTCAGTGTGGCTTGTGAATATGCGGTCTGAGCTTGCAGCTTGTCGGCAGGCGTTGCGCTACCGGCCTTGTAACGCGCCTCAGCGGCGGCGAAACTTTCCTTGGCGGCACGTTCCGATTCAAGCGCTGCATTAAGCGCTGCAAGCGTTGCCTGAGTCTGGTAATAGGTCTGCACTGCGCCAAGGAATACTGTTTGCACCGTACTGTCTTGTGTGGCACTTGCAGCAGCGAGCAACTGGCGCGCATTTTCCAGATTGGCGGCGCGCGAGCCGAAATCGTAGAGCAGGTATGAAAGCGTTACATCAACGCTGCGCTGATCCACGCTGGGAGCGCTTCCTGTTTTGGTGCGATTGTCGGAGGCACTCAGACTGACACCAGGCAAATAACCCGCCTTGTTCACGCCAACTTGCGCTGCTTGCACTCGCGTACTTGCCCACACCACGCGGGTTTGCGGGTTGTTGCATAAGGCGAGGTTGACCACCTCGAATAGATTGAGAGCGCGATTTGGCATCGCCTCGGTACACGGATCGCCAACCGCGTCACCCATGCCCAACGCGGGGCGCAACGCAGGCTTGGGCGGCAGCATCGCCTCAGTGTTGAACGGATCGGAGGTTTCTCCGGCCATGGCAAGGCCGCTCCAGAGACAGAGCAGCCAATAAAAGGTATAGCGATGCAATTGATTGGGCATGAGAACGACAAGTATCGACGATTCGGATTTTTCGGACAACAGTTGTTTTGTAAGGGATTACTTACAATTTGCTCGGTCCTTAGCCGTGTACAGTTTCCTGCTCTGAACAATACCGCCATAAACATATGGCAGGAATGACTGTCGCCCCCTTATGGGCTTTATGAAGTGCAGTCATTCTGCACATTTATTTCACATTGGATGGCTTCAGCTTTACAAGCATAGGTCGCATCACTATAATGCGCGCTCTTTCGAGGTACCGGGGGTATAGCTCAGCTGGGAGAGCGCTTGCATGGCATGCAAGAGGTCAGCGGTTCGATCCCGCTTATCTCCACCAAAAGAGCTGATTTAACAGTCAAAGTCCCCATCGTCTAGAGGCCTAGGACATCGCCCTTTCACGGCGGTAACACGAGTTCGAATCTCGTTGGGGACGCCAAATAAAACATGATGTTAGTTACATCTGGCATCATTGGGAAACATCTCAAAACATGTATTTTCCCATGCATTTTTTCCCGGATTTTCCCTAGACGTCCTACGTATTCGATTTTCCCTATGTGTTCTAATGTAGTCTCATTGGCGGTGGTGTAGCCAAGACTATCATGGCTTACACATTTTTTCCTTCTTTGGCTAAATCAGCCCATATCTTGATGTCCTCCATCGCCTGTCCGATACAACCCATCAATTCCTTAAATTGCAAGCCTGGTAACTGGTCCTTTATGTCATTCAAAAATACCTGAAGACCAAGAAGCTGTCCGGCAGCCACACCACCCACGAAGTCAACGTTGATGCCTGGACGCAGTTCACCCGATGGGAGCAGGTTTTTTTCGGTGAAGTCGATTTGACTAAGCATGATGTCGGCTATCGCTTCCTCCATATCAATTTTCAAAGTTACTTTCATATTCATTTCCTTTAATCAGTCCACCGGTTAAAACCGCCGGTGGTCGGTACCTCTACCTACGAGGGGGCGAGGTGCGAAATCCCTTCGGCTTTCATGCTGCCGCCTGATCTTCTTCCTGGTCCTGAGTACCCACCAAATATTCGGTCGCTTTACGTGCCGCTGCCGCTGCGGTGAAGATTGCTCGCTTGTCGTTCTTAAGCACCTTCAACCAGTTTCCGATATAGCTGTCATGTTGTAATTGGCCGTCGATGCTGCAATGAGCGCAAAGAAAGGCTGCTCCAAGCTCTGCAATCAACTCTTCGAAGGCATAGCTGCTATCCCCAAATCGCCCGCTGAAATCGCGTGCTAA
>JANXXX010000126.1 GCA_025350405.1 Gallionella sp. | reverse complement strand
CCCCATCCAGCCATCCCCGAAGACAGCCAAGGTCAGCCTGTTGTCGCAGTCGGATTTTGTTACTGCGGTGCCATAGCTGAAGGTGAGCCATGGGCGAAGCGGCTGAGAGATTTTCGCAAACCCCTTGCCTGCCTCATCCGCCCAACCCCTTATACTGAATGGCAGCGGAGTCTCGATCCCCGGTGGGGAAATGGATTCTACAATGACTGGCGTAGCCACTATCTGAATGACCTGACGCCCGATTGCGTGGATATTTTCGCTCAGTTCATCGAGCGGCTGCGATCGCCGTGGAGCGATGTAAAGATCTTTCATCTAGGGGGGGCCGTCAGTCGGATTCCAGAAGATGCGACAGCGTTTGGCAATCGCAAGGCACGTTTTGCCGTGGTAATTCAAGCCAGGTGGGAGCACTCAGAGGACACAGCAGAGAATCTCGCATGGGCATGTGATCTACTGAAATCCCTTACGCCTTTTGCGACGGGTGGCGTTTACTCGAACTTCATTGCCGCGGAAGAAGGGGACCGTGTTCCAAGTGCCTACGGGCCTGTGAACTATCAGCGTTTAAGGGAAATCAAAACGCGGCTTGACCCGACTAATTTCTTCCGTCTAAATGCCAATATTCCCCCATTTACCCCCAATGGATGACACTGGATACTCCATACTACCGCCCAACAGGACGTTCCAGCGGACTGCCCGCAAGCGGGTGTCCGCTGAACTTCGACGTTAGCGCGCATGACCAAGACTCGTCTCTTAAAAACTACAGGAGTGCTCCCATGAGAAAGCTCATCGTATCAACGTTTGTGTCGCTTGACGGCATCATGCAAGCACCCGGCGGACCGGAAGAAGACCCCACTGGCGGCTTTACCCTTGGCGGCTGGACGTTCAACTACTGGGACGAAACCGTAGACATCTCAGCAGCAGGTTTCGACAGCAAGGATCGAGAGCTGGTGCTCGGTCGTAGAACCTACGAAATATTCGAAGCATACTGGCCGTACCAGCCCGATGGCGATCCGATTGCGAGGAGTCTCAATGCAGCAAAAAAGTATGTTGCTTCGAGCACATTGACGACACTCCACTGGAACAATTCGACCCTGCTCCACGGCGATGTGGTCTCGGCAATCATCGCTCTCAAGGCCCAACCGGGGCCCGACCTGCAGATTATTGGCAGCGGCAATTTGATTCAAACGCTGCAGGCCGCGTCACTGATAGACGAGTACAACGTGTGGACTTTTCCCGTGGTGCTGGGGCGGGGCAAGCGCCTCTTTGGCGAGACCACCAAACCATTCGCACTGCGACTCGTTCGCTCCCAGGTTTCAAACACTGGTGTTGTGATGAGTACCTATATACCAAGTGGCGACGTCCGGCCCGGTTCGTTCGTGGGTGCCGAGCCGAGTGAGAAGGAGTTGGCTCGACGCAAAAGGATGGCGAATGAAATGCCGTGATGTGAAGAGGACATCAGTGCGCGCTAACAATTTATTCAAGCCGACGCCACTTTGTGGCGCAGCTTAATTCAGGCGTTATATCGACATGTTCAGAGAGTGATGATATGAACCATCGGAGTTTTTTAATGGGCGCAGTGTCATTTCTGTTTTTGTCCCTCATTAATTCACCGATCAAGGCTGCGGAAACTCCAGCAAGCGGGTCGGAAGATCATGCGGCCATTTACTTCTCTGCTGCTCCGTGGGACGGCGCTGCCTACAGCATAGAAATTCCGCTGGAACGTACAAATGATGCTTCCCAACCTTTTATCCGCATAAACATTTGGGGAAACCCTGAATTTTTGGAACCAAAAACTTTCTTTTTTTCTGGGAAAGAAGATCCTGGTGGCGGACCTTCCAGGGGCAGTGGACGCGCTTCTTTTCAAACCATTCTTAATAAATCGTGGCCAGAAAACTTGGTAGGTTCGGTTTCTTTCAATGCTTTACAGAAAGATCATCCAGTGTCAGGAATTTATGAATTGGCAACCCTGGATGGGAAGAAGAAGTTTAAAGGGAGTTTTCAGGCGGCATGGGGAAACAAACCGTTGCAAATTATCAGATGACGATTTTTTGTGTACGATATAGCCATGCGTTGCACCGGACGCGCCTCAGTGGCATGTTTACTGTGTCAGGCCTGAAGTGGTCGTCGCGCCGGCGAACTCAACGCTAGGCGTTGAGCCTGTCCAGCAGATCGCGTATCTTCATCGGGTCGTCGGCGCGCAAAATCTTCTGTGTGAGATTTGTGATTTCCGGCAAATTGGTGGTCAGCACGCGTTGCTTGATGCTCGGCACTTGCGCCGAGAACATCGAGAACTGGCGCAAACCAAAGCCCAGCAACAAGCGCGTGTAAGCCAGCTCTCCGGCCATTTCGCCGCACACGGAGATCGGCACGCCGAGCTTGTTGGATGTGCCGATGACGTGCGACAGCAATTGCAGTATGGCGGGATGCAGCGGGTCATAGAGGTGCGCGACTTCCTCATCGGTGCGGTCTATCGCCAGCGTGTATTGAATCAGGTCGTTGGTGCCGATGGACAGAAAATCCAGCTTCCTGGCAAACACATTGAGCGCCAAAGCCGCGGCGGGGATCTCGATCATCCCACCTATTTTTACCTCGCGGTCATACGGAATACCTTCCTCATCCAGACTTTGTTTAGTCGCAGCGATGAACTGCAAGGTCTGGTTGAGCTCCGATACACTGGACAACATCGGTATCAATATTTTGACGTCACCGTAATGCGTGGCGCGCAACAGCGCGCGCAATTGGGTGCGGAACAACTGCGGCTCTGCCAGACAAAAACGGATAGCACGCAACCCCAGCGCCGGATTATTAGAGACACGCTTGGTGCCATTCAGCTGCTTGTCCCCGCCCAGGTCGAAAGTGCGTATCGTGACGGGCTGGCCATCCATGCCTGCCGCCGCCGCACGATACGCCTCGAACTGCTCTTCTTCATCCGGCAAGTGGTCGCGGTTGAGGAACAGGAATTCGCTGCGGAATAAACCTATCCCGGTCGCACCGTTTTCTTTCACCTCGGCAATGTCTTCCGGTTTTTCGATATTGGCAAACAAATCGATGACCGTGCCGTCCAGCGTGTTGGCGCGCGCGGTGCGCAGCCGCTTGAGTTTCTTGCGCTCCAGCTCCCATGCACTCTGGCGCAATTTGTATTCGGCAAGTATCGGCTTGTCGGGATTGACGATCAGCACGCCCTGCTCGCCGTCCAGTATCAGCAAGTCGTCTTCGCGGATCAGTTCGCGCGCATGATGCAGGCCCACCACGCACGGCGTACTCAAGCCGCGCGCGACGATGGCAGTATGAGAAGTCGCGCCACCCACATCGGTGATGAACGCGGCATATTGATGCGGCTTGAACTGGATCAGGTCGGCGGGACTCAGGTCATGCGCCACCAGTATCGTCTCGACATCGTGTCGCGCCGACGGCGGCTGGTGCCCGGGTTGTCCGAGCAATTGCTTGAGCAAGCGTTCGGCCACCTGGGTCACATCGGTCTGCCGCTCGCGCAAATAAGCATCCTCGAATTCATCGAACTGCGCAACCAGAGTCTCGGTCTGGGTCTTGAGCGCCCATTCGGCGTTGCACTGCTCGCTGGCGATCATCTCGCGCGGTGCGACACTCAGCAGCGGGTCGTCCAGTATCATCTGGTGCAATTCGAGAAAGGCATCGAACTCGGCCGTCGCATGGGCAGGGCGAATGTTGCGCAAGCTGGAAAATTCGTTGCGGGTTGCCCGTAATGCAGCGTCGAAGCGCGCGATTTCTTCATCAATGAATTGTTTGGGCAGCACGTAATGCGCCACCTCCAGCGAGGTGTGCGAGATCAGGTGCGCATGGCCGATGGCGATGCCGCTGGAGACTGCGATACCGTGCAATGTAAAACTCATTCGCCCTCTCCGAAGTAATCGTTGATCAGATTCTGCAAAGCTTGCATCGCCTCGACCTCGTCTTCTCCATTCGTCTCGATGATGATGGTCGTGCCCTTGGCCGCGGCCAGCATCATCACGCCCATGATACTTTTAGCGTTCACGCGGCGGTTGTTGCGCGACAGCATCACCTCGCATTTAAAACTGGAAGCGAGTTGCGTGAACTTGGCCGAAGCACGCGCGTGCAGGCCCAGTTTGTTGATAATCAGCGCGTCTTGTTGCAGCATCTCACTTGTCTGGGTTGATATAGGTGATACACCCGCGACCTCCCGCGACAGCGGCTTTCGCCAACTCGGGCAGGGTCGAGTCCGGATAGCACAACACGCGCAACAGCATCGGCAGATTCAGCCCCGCCACACCCATCACGCGCTCTGCATGGCATAGTTGCCGTCCGATGTTGCTGGGCGTTGCACCATATACATCCGCCAGGATCAACACCCCGCCGCCCGTATCAAGCTGCTTGATGAGTGCCTGTCCTTCGACCAGTTTTTGTTGCGGATCATCTCCAGCCAACACCGATAACACTTTAAGATTGGGCGGCACTTCGCCCAGCACATGTTTGGCGCAATCTGCAAAGCTGTCGCCCAAGCCGTTGTGCGTCACCAATAAAATCCCTGCCAATTAGATTTCTCCCCTTTTTATACTAAGCCCATGGCAGCCGCCAGCGGCAATACCTGGATTCATTATTATTCACTGCACCATCTGCGGGTGAATATTCCTGTCTGCAAATTCTAGCCGTTTCTGCATCGCAGCTGTGAGATGGATATTTCCTTGCGTATCCACCAGCATCGCTTCGGACAAATTCATTTGCTTGGCCGCCTCTCGCCAGCCACTTGCACCGGAGATGAACAAGGGCTTGGAGGCCGCGTCAGACAATACCCCGGCGTGTTTACCCCGGGTCAAAATTGTCACGGCCTGCACCCCTTGCATCGGATAGCCGCTGCGCGGATTGATCAGGTGACAGTAGCGCACATTGCCCACCATGAAATAGCGCTGATAATCGCCGGACGTGCCGATAGCCTCGCCATCGCGCAGCTCCAGCGTCGCCAGCGCGCCGGACTTGCGTGGATGCTGGATGCCTACGCGCCACGGATTTTTGCCATGTTGGCCCAACGCAAGAATGTTGCCGCCGATGTTGATCAGCGCGTTGTTGATACCCTGCTTGCGCAATAATTCTGCGGCGCGGTCCAGCGCGTAACCCTTGGCGTAACCGCCCAGATCGAGTTGAACAGATTTATTTTTGCTTTGTACTCTGCCGTGTTCAACCGTGATATCGCTCATCTGCGGATTGGCCGCAACCAATTGTGCAACCTGTTTTTCATCAGGTTGCACAGGTTTGAATTCGTCGCCATGAAATCCCCACAACTTCACCAGACCGCCAATCGCAGGATTGAACAGCCGGTTCGATTGCCTGGAAAGCTGCGCGGCATCCTGCAGTATCGCAACGAGCTCCGCCGAAATTGCCACACTCTCCCCCTTGGCAAAGGCCGCATTCAGGTCGCTGAGTTCACTGGGCTGCCAGGCATGCAACATATCGTGCAGCCGCTGAAACTCATGCATCACCTCGCTCACCACCTGCTTGGCATGCGCCTCGGTTTCGCCATAAACGCTGATCTCCACCAGCGTGCCGAACACATAACCTTGCTCCTGATAAAGGGGTTCTGGCCCTTTGTTCCCGCAGGCGGCGAGCAGCAGCACCGCGACGGCGACAAATACACGCCTCACCTTATGCACTTACAGATTCTCCTTGGGGATTTTCAGCCGCTTCGATTTCTAGCGCCGCCGCCATCAGCGCCAGCCGTGCCACAACGCCATACGCGTAAAAACGGTTGGGCAAATCATCGGGCGCGCAATCCGGGTTGGGGAGCGTGCAACAGGTCTGAAACGCCAGCGACTCAAAATGCATACCGGGCGCATTGAGATTTTCGTCCACCCCGCGACCGGTGTGCACCCGATAAAAACCGCCAACCACGTAATGATCGATCATGTAGATCACCGGCTCGGCTACCGCCTCGTTGATGTGCTCAAAGGTATACACCCCCTCCTGCACCAGCACGTCATGCACCTGCAAGCCCTCCTTCACCACCGCCATCTTGTTGCGCTGCTTGCGGTTCAAGCCGACGATCTCGCTGGCATCTTTGACGGTCATGATGCCCATGCCATAAGTGCCCGCATCGGCTTTGACGATGACGAACGGGTCTTGTTTTACACCGTACTCGGCATACTTGATGCGCATTTTTTGCAGCACGGCATCCACCTGAGCCGCGAGACATTCCTCGCCAACACGCTCCTGGAAGTTGACTTGATTGCAGGTGGCAAAATAAGGATTAATCAGCCACGGATCAATGTCGAGCAGCTGGGCAAACTCACTGGCCACATGATCATAGGCAGCGAAATGCTGCGACTTGCGCCGCGCATGCCAACCTGCCGACAACGGCGGGAAAATCCCCTGTTCAAGATTCTTCAATATATCCGGCACGCCTGCTGACAAATCGTTGTTGAGCAACACCACACACGGATCGAAATCTGCCAATCCCAGCCGGTTGCCGCGCCGCACCAGCGGCTCCAGGGTCAAGGTACTACCGCTGGGCAAATGAAACGCGGTAGGCGCGGTGATCTCCGGCAACAGACTGCCGACCCGCACGCGCATCCCGGCTTGCTTGAGTATCGTCACGAGCTGTGCCACGTTTTGCAAGTAGAACAGGTTGCGTGTGTGGTTTTCCGGTATCAGCAACACGCCGCGCGCCTCGGGGCAGATCTTTTCCACCGCACTTTGCATCGCATGCACGCACAACGGCAGAAAATCCGGATTGAGATTATTGAATCCACCGGGGAACAGATTGGTGTCTACCGGCGCAAGCTTGAAGCCGCTGTTGCGCAAATCCACCGAGGCGTAGAACGGCACGGCGTGTTCCAGCCATTGCGTGCGGAACCAATGCTCGATGACTGGCATGGAATCCAGGAAACGTCGCTCAAGGTCGAGCAAGGGGCCGGTCAGTGCGGTGGTGAGATGGGGGACCATAATGCTCTGCAAATAATTAACTCGGCGCATTCTAGCCGATAGCCATTGCCTCCGGATAAATCTCTAGCCGTTAGCGCATCCACCTTGACCCGCCCGGATAATTTCCCTGTGTATTCTTTGTAAAAACCCGGAATTTTACTGGTTATGCTTGCCGCTCAGCTTGCGCATCAGTTCCGTGGCTTCCTGCGAAGAAAGTTCCCGTTCCTTGACCCGGTTAAACAATAACCACAACACAGCGCCATTGATCAACACGAACACCACCTCCAGGTACATTATCGGCGTCACGATAGTAAGCATGGGGCCAGCCATAAAAATAAAGTAGAAGCCATGAAAAGAAGGCAGCAACGCACTGGTAACCGCATAAAAAAACTGGAATGGCGGGAACAACATAATCAGCGTCAAGTTAGCGGCCACCCCCAACAATATGATATTTTGGAAATTGAATCGGCCCTTTGCGCCCATGATATTTTTGCCATCGCGCAATAGCAGCCAGGCAACCCCGACATTCACCAGCAACACCACGGCTTCGAGAAACAATACATCGCCGTTGATCACCTCGTTCAGTTCGCGAGAAAATCTAAAATGAAAGCCCACAAATATGAGCGCCCGGGTATCGGTGAATGAAAAGGAATCGAATGGCGGGAATAGCCATATCACGACAAGATTGGCCGCACCCAGCCACAATGCGATTTTTTGTTTAAGGTTCATGATGTCTCCCCACATCATATTTACCCCGAAGTCTCCCTGCTCTGGCTGCAACTGTCAATATGACGGGCAATAATGTCACACGGTGTTAAAATCGCGCTCCAAAATTTTCTGAAGTTGATTTTTACATGCTTTCCACCGCTAATATCACCATGCAGTTCGGCGCCAAGCCGTTGTTTGAAAACGTCTCTGTCAAGTTCGGCGACGGCAACCGCTACGGGCTGATCGGCGCGAACGGCTGCGGCAAATCCACCTTCATGAAGATCCTGGGCGGCGATCTGGAGCCGACCTCCGGCAATGTGATGATCGACAAGAACGAACGCCTGGGCAAGCTGCGCCAGGACCAGTTCGCCTATGAAGACGTGCGCGTGCTGGACGTGGTGATGATGGGCCACGACGAGATGTGGGCAGCGATGTCGGAGCGCGATGCGATCTACGCCAACCCGGACGCATCCGAAGAAGACTACATGCGCGCCGCCGACCTGGAAGCCGAGTTTGCCGAGTTCGATGGCTACACCGCCGAACCGCGCGCTGGTGAATTGTTGCTGGGTCTGGGCATCGACATCCAATTGCACCAGGGGACTATGAGCGCGGTTGCGCCCGGCTTCAAGCTGCGCGTGCTGCTGGCGCAGGCGCTGTTCTCCAATCCGGATATCCTGCTGCTCGACGAACCGACCAACAACCTGGACATCAACACCATCCGCTGGCTGGAAAACATCCTCAACGCGCGCACTTGCACGATGGTGATCATCTCGCACGACCGCCACTTTTTGAACAGCGTTTGCACCCACATGTCCGATCTGGACTACGGCAAGATCACCACCTACCCCGGCACCTACGACGAATACATGCTGGCCGCCACTCAGGCGCGCGAGCAACAGTCGTCCGACAACACCAAGGCCAAGGAAAAAGTCGCCGAGCTGAAAGCCTTCGTCGCGCGCTTCTCGGCGAACGCCTCCAAGGCCAAGCAGGCCACCTCGCGTGCACGCCAGATCGACAAGATCAAGATCGAGGATATCAAGCCATCCAGCCGCCAGTATCCGTTCATCCGCTTTGAATACGACGAGCGCGAAAAACTGCATCGCACCGCGGTGGAAGTGCAGCACATGGCCAAGGGCTTTGACAAAGTGCTGTTCTCCAACGTGAACTTCCGCATCGATGCGGGCGAAAAGATCGCCATCATCGGCCCGAACGGTATCGGTAAGACCACGCTGCTGCGCTGCCTGGCTGGCGATCTGCAACCCGATACCGGCACCATCAAATGGACCGACAAGGCCAAGATCGGCTACTACGCGCAGGACCACACCGCCGATTTTGCCGAAGACAAAAACATGACCGACTGGATGACCTATTGGCGCGGCCCGAACGATGACGATCAGGCGGTGCGCGCCACGCTGGGCCGCTTGCTGTTCTCCGGCGACGATGCGAAGAAACGCGTGAAGGTGCTGTCCGGCGGCGAGAAAGGGCGCATGTTGTTCGGCAAGTTGATGTTGCAACGCAACAACGTACTGCTGATGGACGAGCCGACCAACCACATGGACATGGAATCCATCGAGTCGCTCAACACCGCGCTGCTGGAATACAAGGGCACACTGATCTTCGTCAGCCATGACCGCGAGTTCGTTTCATCGCTGGCATCGCGCATCATCGAAATCACTGCCAAGGGTATTTCCGATTACCACGGCACGTACGAAGAATATTTGCGCGATCAGGGCATGGCTTTATAAAAACTCAAACCACCATCCCCGACGCAGCGATCGATGCCGCCGAAAAAAATCTGCGCGACATCTTGACGCTGGCCATCGAGCACTCGCCCGCACAATCCGCCATCGTGGTATGGGATGGGCAATGTGATCTCGCGCTTGCGCTCACCGAGGCTTACCGGCGCTGCCTTCCCGACGCGACCTTCATCGACTTTGACAGTCTTGCGCCTGAGGCGGTGCGCGCTGCGTTTGAACGGCTTGCGCCCGGCGATCTGGTGGTGCTGATCCAGTCCACCAGCTTCAGGCTGGACGCGTTCCGCATCCGCGTCGAACTTTTCAAACGCTCGCTCAAGGTGGTCGAGCACCCGCATCTGTCGCGCATGCCGGGTGTGGAGGCGCTGCTCTACATCGATTCATTGGCTTATGACCCGGCCTATTTTCGCGGGGTGGGCAA
Source organism: Gallionella sp. (assembly GCA_025350405.1). Classification (GTDB taxonomy): domain Bacteria; phylum Pseudomonadota; class Gammaproteobacteria; order Burkholderiales; family Gallionellaceae; genus Gallionella. The sequence continues at coordinate 7,431 of JANXXX010000126.1, read as the reverse complement.
CGCTTTGAAAGCGCGCATCGATATCGCTCAAACAGGTGTCATCGACAGCGGCGGAGAACAATTGCTGTTTGCATCGGGATTTGAACCCGCCAAACTCAATGTGGGCGACTACCGCAATATGCACAATGTCGGCGGGCAGTTCCCTATCGGCGAAGTGTTCACGGAATCGAAAGATCTGGAGGCGGTGAATGGCCGCGTGCGCATTGCCATTTTTGGCGACACTGCGTTTGCGGTCAACAAACCCGCCCACCCCATCACACTGGTTGTCAGCAAGGGACGCATCGTTGACGCGATCGACTCCACGCCCGAGTTCGACCGGGTACTCGCCAACATACGCGCCGACGAAGGGGAAATCTGGCTGCGCGAACTGGGCTTGGGGTTGAACAAGGCATTTACGCAGGACAGAACGGTCAGCGATATCGGCACATTCGAACGGATGTGCGGCGTACATCTGTCGCTGGGCGCCAAACACGGCAGTTACACCAAGCCCAACATCAAGAAGGCTGCGGCAAGGCACCATGTCGATGTCTTCGCGATTACGGAATCTTTCACTTTGGACCACGAGGTGATTTATCGTGACGGTGCTTGGCAAGTTAACTAACGCCAGCAAATGGACTGGTGCCTTCCTGAATTCTATTGCGGACCCTTTACAGTGACACGGGATTGACAAGGCAATTGTGCTTTGCACCAATGCCATCCCCGTTCAATTCCCAAGGCATCTCGCACGCATTAGCGGATTTCGTTTACGGCAAATGCAGGGCACTGATGCAAGCAACCATTCCCGGTTCTGTAGCGAGCTTTATATATATGCTATGGTATTATAAAAATTCGGATGCATGCTCCGCCGCCTCTTAAGCGAGGACATTAACCGACCAACCACACCCATACTGGAGCCAAGCAAAATGCCACGTTCGCTTTCCCATATCGCCCTGCTGTGCGCATTCGGCACATTGTTGTTCGCCAACCCTGCCAGCGTACCCACCGTAGTGGCCGCAGATATCAACAAGGCCACAATTGAGGCCGTGAGCAACGCGACCTTCGAGGTGGTGGCACTCAAGCCTACCGACGACCCGCTCACCTACGAACGCCCATTGCCGATGGATCTCATCCCTTTTACCATCCGCAATGACTTGTACTACTCCGTCGGAACCGCCTTTGCGACTGGCGCGAACCAGTGGGTCACTGCGGCGCATGTTTTCGGGCTCGGCAGCAAGAGCCTGGTCAAAACTTATCGCTTGCGCGACCACCTCGGCAAAGTCTACGACATCGACAAGATATTAAAGTATTCGATGCACCGTGACTTCGTGGTGTTCACCATCAAGACCCCGCCAGCCATAAAACCGCTTGCCGTCAACACCGCGCCGCGCATCAATGACAAAGTCTACGCGGTAGGCAACGCTCTCGGTGAGGGTGTCGTATTTCGTGACGGCCTCTATACCTCCGCTACCCCGGAAGAGCAGGATGGTGAGTGGAAATGGATACGTTTTTCCGCCGCGGCTTCGCCGGGCAACAGTGGCGGACCGCTGCTCGACCTGAAGGGAAAGGTCATCGGTGTTGTGATGGGCAAATCGGAGAATGAGAACCTCAACTACGCCTTGCCGATAAACGAAGTATTGAAGGCGCAGGATCGGGTCGCCGATCTCGATGCAAAAGTGTTGTACAAGATTGACAACATCCCGAACCAGTCCAGCTCCGACCGCATACGCAAGAAAATCCCATTGCCAAAATCTTTTGCCGAACTGGATACCCAGCTGACCGGCGATCTCTATGACTTCGGCATAAAACTCCAGAACGATTTCTTTACTCAACAGCATGACCACGTCTTCCCGAATGACAAAGAATCGCTGCGCCTGCTGAATTCTGATTATGATTCTGGAGCCATGGCCGGCGTGATTGCCCGGGGCGAGGATGGTCTCTGGGATGCCTTCTTCCCGCAGAAGACCAACAACAATGACATCGGCGAGAACGGTAGCCTGATTCACGGCACGCTCGGCGGATCGGAATTCCTGCGCTTCCAGAAACCAGACGGCGTCGAAACCAGCGCTTTGTATAAGGATTCCAAGCTGCTGATGGATATGATCCTGCGCGGATATTCTTTGCATCGCACGGTCGGTACGGAAAGAGTCAAGATCACCTCCATGGGCAAGGCCCGCGAAGAATATGTCCACACCGACCACTACGGCCGCAAGTGGCTGGTGCGTTTGTGGAATATCGACTACAGCGACGAACAGGTAGCCTTGTTCGCGCTACCGGTACCCGGCGGCTTTAAAGGAATGATGCGCATCGTATCGACGGGGCAAATGCCGGGCAATGTGGCGGATCTCAAGGTGTTCACCGATTTTATTTACGTTTCCTATTACGGCACGCTGGCGAAGTGGCGCGATTTTCTCGCTCAACGCGACCTGCTGCCGCAAGCGCTTTCCGACCTCAAAATCGATTTCGAATACGGCAAGCAGTTCCGCTACACGTCCAAACGATTCACCTTTTCTTACGGCCCTGACGAGATGCGCATCACAGAGCAAAGCGATTTAAAGCTGCGGCTCTCTTACTTTGTCGAAAACGACAAGGTGGTGTGGGACGTGACGCATGTCAAAATGGGCGACAACAAAGACAATTCGATCTTCTTCGCGCTTACACGCAACATTCAGCCGTCCCAACAGCTCGACGACAAATTCAAGAGTGAGTGGGGTAAGATCGCGCAGCGGCAATATCCATTCAACAAGACGGCGTTCTTCGTGGACAATCGCACGCTCATCGGCGATGTTTATGCGCGCAATCTGGCGTCAAAGCTGGCGGACTCGCGGCTTCTTTATACAACGTTCTACAGTGCCGATGGCAGCCTCGAACAAAAGGACGTGGAGAAGAAGCTGGTCCGCTTCATGGATAAACTGACCGTAACCGAGAACTGATCGTTTCGGGCAGCCAAGATCGAGCGCCTGCATCTGTCCAAACTCTGCATAACCCGCCAGCGTTATCCGTTAACATAGGCGAACACATACGGGGAACGACATGCATGAACACCGCTACACGCTGACACTCTCCTGCCCGGATCGGGTAGGAATCGTTGCCGCAGTGAGCGGTTTTGTCGCACAGCACGGCGGCTGGATCGTCGAGGCCAGTTACCACACCGATCTGGAAACCCAGCAATTTTTCATGCGTCAGGAAATTCGCGCGGACTCCTTGCCGTTCGGTGCGGCAGAATTACGCACGCGTTTCGCTCCGCTGGCCGCCGAATTCAAAATGACCTGGCAGGTCAGCGATTCCGATCTCAGGAAGCGCGTGGTGTTGCTGGTCAGCCAGCACGATCACTGCCTCAGCGACTTGCTGCATCGTTGGCGCAGCGGCGAACTGCGCGTGGATATCCCCTGCGTTATCTCCAACCACCAGGCTCTGCGCGGCTTCGTCGAATGGCACGGCATTCCGTTTCATTACGTGGATATGCCCAAAGACGATGACCAAGCCAAGGCCACCGCTTTCGCAGAAATTGCCCGGCGGTTTGATACCGTGCTGGGTGATGTGATGGTGCTGGCGCGCTTCATGCAAATCCTGCCGGCAGATTTATGTACCCGTTACGCCGGGCGCATCATCAATATCCATCACAGTTTTCTGCCTTCGTTCGCGGGTGCCAAACCCTATCATCAGGCCCATCATCGCGGTGTGAAGCTGATCGGCGCGACTTGCCATTATGCTTCAGCCGAACTGGATGCCGGCCCGATCATCGAGCAGGACACCATGCGCATCGACCACAGCGACACGGTGGATGACATGGTGCGCTACGGCAAAGATATCGAAAAAACCGTGCTGGCGCGCGGCCTGCGCTATCACGTGGAAGACCGTGTATTGATTTGCGGCAATAAGACCGTCGTGTTCCGTTGATTCCAAATTTCGCGCATCCTGCATCTGACAGTGATACGTATTCAGGAAAGCAATTTATGAAAGACCTTTTACTCGCAATAATTCTTTATGCTGTTCTGTCACCGGCTTCAGGTTTCGCTGGTGCACAACCCGCCGTCGTCTATTGGGACTCGCCAGAAGGCAGGATACTGCGTGCCCGCATGCCGGCCGATGCGGACTACTGGCAACTCGCCCCGACCTTCGCCATGCAGATCACCCAGTCGTATTGTTCCGTGGCCAGCGCCATCACCGTGCTCAACGCGATGCCGATACCCAAGCCGGTCGATCCAACCTACGCGCCTTATGCCTATTTTACCCAGAGCAATTTTTTTACCCCCGAGGTTGTGAAAATCATCAGTCCGCAGACTGTGCTCGCGATGGGTATGACACGGGAGCAGATGGCTGAAACTTTGTCTCGCCAAGGGGTCAGCGCAACATCCATCGCTGGCGACACCCTCAGCGAGGCGGGTCTACGCACCTTGCTGAAGAAAGCGCTGGGCGATGACGGACAGTTCGTGCTGGCCAATTATTTTCGTGCGAATCTGGGGCAGGTCGGCGGAGGACACTGGTCGGCATTGGCGGCCTATGATGCGCAGTCCGACAGCGTGCTGATACTCGACGTGGCCAAGTACAAATATCCCCCGGCATGGGTCAGCATCGCCATCCTGAAACAGGCAATCGCCACGATAGATACAACCAGCAGCAAATCACGTGGCCTGGTTATCGTGTCGAAATAAACAAAGGTGCCTTGCGGCATCCTGCTTGCCGTGGAGTGAATGTTTTAACTCGTTTGATTGATTTGGTATGAACAAAACGCAGGGACCATGGTCTATCTCCGCATTCATATCAATTAAGGACAGTAGCATGAGAGCACACAATATTCCTGCGTGGCCATTTTTTATAAGTGTTTTATTATTGGCTGGCTGCGCCAGCAAGATAGGCGATAGCATTACGGTTCCCATGGGAGAGCTGGCTATGTACGATGCAGCTCCAAAAGAAAAATCCATCGCCAAATTAGAAAAGCACATTGAAGAAGCCAAGAAAGACAACATGCCGTTTCTTGCACCGCATTATTTTCGCGAAGCTTTAGAGATCTTGGACTCCGCGCACCAGTCATCACTCAATAGAGTGTCAACAGATGAACTTGCCAAGGCCGACGCCATTCTCGACAAGGGAGAAGCTGTCAGCGCGATCGTAAAGAAGACCTTTGCCAAAGAGCTTGAGCTTAAGGCCCTTCTGGATAAATCTGCCGCGAACGAAATTTACCCGTGGAGATATAGAACAGCCGTCTATGAACTTTCAAAATTGATTGAAAAGGTTGAATTGAATGGCGTGAGCGAGGTTGCAAACATAGAAAGCGATAAGGAAGAATTGAACAAGAGCATGCAGGCGCTGTACACCAAAGCCCTTCAGTATTCCGCATCGCGCGACAGCAACCCGATTAACAATGACGCAAAAACAAAGGGCGACGAAAAGTAGCAGCCCACTGACATTCGGCAAGCTCACCTCGCGTTTTTTCAACCCATCGCGCAACCGCTTGTGATCAAATGTGAAAAAATCCGGGATGGCAAAAATCAGTAGGGTGAAAATTATTCGCGCTGACCCCTGAGGGTGTTATTGTGGAATTTTGGTGTCGCAATTGGACAGTTACCTCAGGCGCGTTGCGCAACCAGACGGCGAATCTCCGGCACGCATGAGCCGCATCCGGTACCGGCTTTCAAACATGCTCCCACTGCTTCGACGCTATCCAGCTTCTGTTCCTGTATCGCGCTCAGGATAGTTTTTTCTCCAACACTAAAACAGGCACACACGGTGCGTCCGGTATTGGCCGCTGCTCCTTTGGGTGGTCGCGCGGTCAGCAGTCCGGCCAGATCTGCCGGATCGATCACGGCCTGGCCGAACAGGCTGGCGAGCCATTCGCGTTCCGGCAAACGCTGATCGGGTGCGATGAAGAACACAGCTTCCAGTCGTCCATCTTGCAGGCAGGCGGCGCGGTAGCGGCCCATCGCAGCATCGCGATATTCGATCCATTCACCTTTTTTACCCAACTCGGCTTGCGTCCAGTTACGCCAGTCTTCCGGCAACACATCACCGGCGACCTCATGCCGCCAATACCCGGCTCCCTGCGTACAGGCGCAATAATTCGCTTCCGGCAAGGCAAGACGATCACGGCTCAGCACAAAACCCTGCCAGGCCGGACGGTAGGGTGCTACACGCACCGGCGCATGTTTGGATTCCGGCTGGCCGGAGATCGTGTCGGTGATCGGCGCGACCAGTGAGTCCACGCGTGCCGATTTTGCATAAGCATCGTTCCAGTGCATCGGCACGAACACCGAACCGATGCGCTGCTCGTCGCTGACCTGCACGCGCGCCAGCATGTTGCCGTGGCGGCTGCTCAGACGCGCCAGCCCGCCGTCCTGAAGTTGATTATGTTGCGCATCGCGCGCATGCATCAGCACGTAAGGCTCGCACGAATGCGCGTTCAGGCGCGGCACTTTTCCGGTGCGCGTCATCGTGTGCCACTGATCGCGCATGCGTCCGGTGTTCAGCACCAGCGGAAATTCGACATCCGTTGCTACGGCGGGCAACTGCGCCACAACGGCAACCATGCGCGCCTTGCCGCTGGGCGTATAAAACTTTCCGTCGGCGAACAGTCGCTGCGTGCCTTGTAGAGCTTGGCTGTTGACCGGCCATTGCACCGGTTGCATTGCGTCGTATTGCGCATGGTCGATTTCAGTTGACGCGCTGATGTCGAAGGCACGCATGCCGTTGTTCTCAAAACCTGACAGCCGCGCATGCTCACGAAATATCTGCGCGGGTTGCGTGTAGGAAAACGCCTCGGCAAATCCCATGCGCTGCGCCACTTGCGTGATGATCCACCAATCCGGTTTCGCCTCGCCCGCCGCAGGCAGGAACGCGCGCTGCCTCGAGATGCGCCGCTCGGAATTGGTCACCGTGCCGTCCTTCTCGCCCCAACCCGCAGCGGGCAACAGGATGTCGGCGCAGGCCGTGGTGTCGGTGTGCTGCACGCAATCGGACACCACCACCAGCTCGCAGCCTTGCAAAGCGTCGCGCACCTTGTCTGCATCCGGCATGCTGACCGCCGGATTGGTGCCCATGATCCACACTACTTTGATCTTGCCCGATGCGATGGCCTGGAACATGTCCACTGCTTTCAGTCCCGGTGATTGTGCGATGTTCGGTGCATTCCAGAATCGCTTCACCCGATCCACGCTCGCCGCATCGGAAAAATCCATGTGTGCCGCCAGTTGGTTGGCCAGCCCGCCGACCTCGCGTCCGCCCATCGCATTCGGCTGTCCGGTCACCGAGAACGGTCCCATGCCTTCTTTTCCAATTCGACCCGTTGCCAGATGCACGTTGATGATCGCGTTGCCTTTGTCCACGCCGCTGGAAGACTGGTTGATGCCCTGCGAGAAAATCGTCACGGTGCGCGTGGTGTGCGCGAACAGGCGGAAGAATTCGCTGACCTGCGTCTCCGGCACGCCGCACACTTTTGCCACTTTTGGAATCGAGCTG
>JANXXX010000024.1 GCA_025350405.1 Gallionella sp. | reverse complement strand
CAGGCAGTCACGGCAGCACCGATTACAACGCTACCACCGGTGAAGTGATCGGCAGCAATGCCACGGCCGGAGCGGGTTACAGCTACACCTACGACAACACCCAGAACGTCGGTGGCGTCAGCGGCGTGACCGAATCGAAGGTCAACTACACCTACACAGACGGCAGCACCTATTCCACTGACACGGTGAACGATCCCAACGGCTCCTATCAGCAGAGCTGGAATAACTCGGCAGGCAGCCATGGCTCTACCGACTACAACGCCGCAACAGGCGAAGTCATCGGCAGCAATGCCACGGCAGGTGCAGGTTACAGCTACACTTACGACAACACCCAGAACGTGGGCGGCGTCAGCGGCGTGACCGAATCCAAGGTCAACTACACCTACGCCGACGGATCGACGTACAGCACCGACACGGTGAATGATCCCAACGGCTCCTATCAGCAGAGCTGGAATAACTCGGCAGGCAGTCATGGTTCGACCGACCTCAACGCTGTAACAGGTGAAGTGATCGGCAGCAATGCCACTTCAGGTGCAGGCTACAGCTACACTTACGACAACACCCAGAATGTCGGCGGTGTCAGCGGTGTCACCGAATCGAAAGTCGACTACACCTATACTGATGGCAGTACCTACAACACTGACACCGTCAGCAACCCGGATAGTTCTTACTTTCAGGGCTGGAGCAAGTCTGACGGCACTGCAGGCAGTAGCGCGGTCAATGCAAACGGAACTTTGGCAGGAGATAGCTGGGTTCATGCGGATGGAAATCAAGGAGTGGATGCAGGGAGTAACCATCTGCTGATGGGTAGTACCGGTGCCGATGCACTCGCGGCTGCAACCGGCAACGAGCTCATCATCGGAGGTCTTGGTAATGACACGATCACCACCGGTACCGGCACCGACCTCATCGCGTTCAACAAGGGTGACGGGCAGGATGTGGTCAACGCCGTATCAGGGCAAAATAACACGCTCTCTCTGGGAGGCCATTTTGCCTACAGTGATCTTGCGCTGCAAAAGAACGGCGACAATCTGGTGCTCGATGTAGGTACTTCCGATAGCATCACCTTCAGGGACTGGTACGCAGGTGCTCAAAACATCGTCGACCTGCAAGTGATCGCCTCCGCCATGTCGGACTTCAACCACGACTCCACGGACGTCTTGCGCAACAGCAACGTCGAAACCTTCGACTTTCAGAACTTGGTCAGCGCCTTCGACCAGGCGCGCGTCGCGAACCCGGCAATTACCACTTGGGGTGTGACCAATGCCTTGCTGAATGCGCATCTGGCATCCAGTGATGGCGCCGCACTGGGAGGGGATCTCGCCTATGCGTATGGAACGCGCGGCAACCTCACCGGATTCGGCGTCTCGGCGGCGGAGTCGACGCTGTCGAGCAGCCAGTTCGCCACAGCACCGCAGACGCTGAATCCGTGGCCGACGCTCAATACGAGAACGGCCCAAATACGATGACAGTTCAGATGAGGAGTGCATCCGGCCATAGCCTGAAGTCCCATAGCAAGAAGTCGGGGTCGATTTCATGAGTGACAAGCCCACCGTCCTCTCTCCTGAGGCATTGGACTTCGCCCCCGGTCTGCTGTCCATCCAGGAAAGCCCTCCGGCAAGACTGCCGCGAGTTGTGATGTATACGGTGGGGGTGCTGTTCGTAATTCTGTTGGTTTGGGCGATCTTCGGCAAACTGGACATCATCGCCAGCGCCGAAGGGCGTCTGGTGCCAGAGACCTACATCAAGATCGTCCAGCCATCGGATGCCGGTATCGTGCAGGAGATACTGGTCAAGGAAGGCGAGCAGGTGCAGCAGGGGCAGGTGCTGATGCGCATGGACACCCAGCTTGCCGAAGCGGATGCGAAGACCATAGGCAACGATCTTGCCCTGCGGTCTTTGCAGTTGCGCCGTATTGATGCGGAACTGGTGGGTAAAGAGTTGACTAGGCAACGCAATGACCCAAGCGATCTCTTTCGTCAGATTGAATCCCAGTACCGCGACCGCCGACTCTCCTACACCGACGCGCTGGAGCAGGCTCAGGATGCGTTGCACAAGTCGCAGCATGAGTATGACTCTGCCAAAGAAGTGTTGGCCAAGTTGCAGCAGATCACGCCCATCCTCAAGCAGCAGGCCGACTCATATGCAGACATGGGCAAGGATGGCTACGTTCCGCAAATGGCCGTGATGGACAAACAGCGCGATTATCTGGAAAAGTCGCAGGACCTGCGCGCGCAGCAATCCACAGTCGCCAGCCTCGAAGCTGCGGTCAAGCAGGCCAAAAAACAGATCGACCAGATCACCTCGAAATACCGCAGCGACCTGCAGAACGAGCGGGTGGAAGCGGGTGGCCAGCACCGCAAACTGGAACAGGACTGGCTCAAGCAGGAACACAAGTCGGGACTGCTGGAACTGAAAGCCCCGCAGTCCGGTATCGTGAAAGATATTGCGACCCATACGATCGGCACGGTGGTCTCGCCCGGCACGGTGCTGCTGTCTATCGTCCCGGAGAATGAGCCGCTGGTGGCGGAGATCATGATCAAGAATGACGATGTTGGCTTCGTGTATCCCCACCAGAAGGTCAAGGTGAAGCTGGCAGCCTACCCGTTCGCGGAATACGGCATGTTGGAGGGCGAGGTCACCCGCATTCAGGCGGACAGCGATAGCGACACACAGACTAAGGATCAATCCCAATCCAAAGAAAAACAGCCATCCCCGCCATCGGTCTACAAGGCCATTATCTCCTTAAGCAGCCAGGTTCTCGAATCGGAAGGCACGAAGCTGAAGCTGGTGCCGGGCATGCAAGTCGTGGCCGAGATCAACCAGGGAAACCGCACCGTGATGAAATACCTGCTCTCGCCGGTGAGCAAGACGCTTAATGAAAGCGGGCACGAAAGGTGATGACAGGAATTTGGTTTTACAGGCCGATACGGCGCACCGCTGTCGCGCTGGTGTTGGCCAGCATCAGCTTATTGGCGCATGGTGAGAATCTGCTGGAAATCTATCGGTTCGCACAGCACAATGACCCGGCCTTCGAGGCAGCGCAGCATGCGTTCGAAGCCGTCCAGGAAAAGATCCCCCAGGCAAGAGCGGGCCTGTTCCCGGCGTTAAACCTGAACGGGAACGATAACGTCACCCATGCCTCATCCACATTTACCAATACACCTTTGGTGGAACGCGATGTGCATGCATGGACATGGACGTTGCAACTGACCCAACCCTTGATCCGTGCGCAGAATGTCTACGCATACAAGGAATCTGAGTCTCTGGTGGAGCAGGCGCGTGCGCAATATAGCCAAGCCGAACAGGATTTGATCCTGCGGGTGACTCAGGCCTATTTCGATGTGCTGGTCGCCCAGGAAAGTATCGAAGTCGCCGATGCGCAGGTCAAGGCGACGGGGGAGCAACTGGCGCTGGCAAAGCGCGGTTTTGGGGCGGGTACGAAAGCCATTACCGATGTCCACGAGGCAAAATCCCGGTCTGATCTTGCCCGTGCGCAGCGCATCGCGGCACAAAATGAACTGGAAGCCAAACACGCCGAACTGGAGAAGGTAGTGGGGAAGGCATCGAATGCGCTAGCCGCTCTTCAGCCCGCAGTGGTTGTGCCCAAGCCGCAACCTGACGATGCCAAGGTATGGATAGAACATGCGCGAGAAAATAATCCGGCCGTTCGGGCACCGAAAGCGGCGGTCAGTGCCGCAGAAGCGGCCGTCAGCAAGAACCGGGCGGAATATGCGCCGACCCTGGATATGGTGGCCTCTTATGGGAAGAATTACTCATCCGGGAACGCGAGTACCCCGTCCGATTTCGAGACACGCGCCAGAACCAGTCAGATTGGGGTGCAGCTAAACATTCCGCTCTTCGCAGGCGGGTCAACCAACTCGCGCGTGACCGAGGCGATTGCCAACAAGAACAAGGCCGCAGCCGAACTGGAAGTGGCACGGCGCCAGTCCGGCACCGATGCCAGGCAGGCATACGCGGCCATCGTAAACGGCCTGGCTCAGATCGAAGCACTGGAGTCGGCCGTCGAATCAAGCCAAAGCGCGGTCAATGGCAACCAGGTCGGCTACAAGCTGGGCATCCACATGAACATCGACGTTTTGAATGCCGAGCAGCAACTATATACCGCGCAGCGGGATTTGCTGAAAGCGCGCTACGACACGTTATTCCAGGGGTTCAAGCTCAAGGCGGCGGCGGGCGTGTTGACCGAGTCTGACGTGTTGGAAGTCAACGGGTTGTTGGCGTATTCAAGTCTACCCGGCCCCTGACTGATTGCTGTATTGAGTTGCCAAGCAAGCCGCAGAAACCCTTGCCGAACAAAATATTGGGGTTGAGAACGCCCACGTTAAAGGGTAGAATGCGGCACTTTTTTTAGGAGAGCAAAACCAATGGCAATTACCGCCGCGCAAAAAGCGCAAATCGTTACCGACTTTCAGCGTGCCAAGAGCGACACGGGTTCCCCCGAAGTGCAGGTGGCATTGATCACTGCGCGCATCACTTATCTGACTGATCACTTCAAAGACAATGTCAAGGATCACCACTCCCGTCGCGGCCTGTTGCGCCTGGTAAGCCGCCGCCGCAAGCTGCTGGATTATCTCAAGCGCACGAATGATGCGAGCTATCGCACGTTGATTCAACGTCTGGAAATTCGCAAGTAAGAATTTTGTATACAGCGGGTCGCTAATGCGACCCGCGTTTTTTTCTTATCACCATTGTTATGGTCACAACGTATGGCGCGGTGTCGCGTCATGTCACGCACAGAGAGGTCTATCTTGAGTCACTATAAAAAAACAATCGCATTCGGCAACCACCAACTTACTCTGGAAACAGGCGAGGTAGCACGCCAAGCCAGCGGTGCGGTGATGGTCAGTCTGGATGATACCGTGGTGCTGGTCACCGTGGTCGGCAGGAAAGACGCCAAGCCTGAGCAGGACTTTTTTCCGCTCACCGTGGATTATCAGGAACGGACTTACGCTGCGGGCAAGATCCCCGGCGGTTTTTTCAAGCGCGAAGGCCGCCCGAGCGAAAAGGAGATACTGACCTCGCGCCTGATCGATCGTCCGTTGCGTCCGCTGTTCCCGGAAAGCTTTTACAACGAAGTGCAAATCGTTGCGACGGTGATGTCTTCGGATGAAGAGATCGATTCCGATATTCCGGCGATGATAGGCGCGTCTGCCGCGCTGGCATTGTCCGGTATTCCGTTCGACGGCCCGATCGGCGCGGCACGCGTGGGTTATGCTAACGGCCAGTATCTGCTCAACCCGACCTCCACCGAACTGCTGACTTCACAAATGGATCTGGTGGTTGCCGGTACCGAATGCGCCGTGCAGATGGTGGAATCCGAAGCGCAACAATTATCCGAAGAAATCATGCTGGGTGCGGTGATGTTTGGCCACGAGCAGATGCAGGTGGTGATCCAGGCGATCAACGAAATGGCTGATGCGGTGGGTGCGGATGCGTGGGAGTGGACTGCTCCAGCCAAGGATGAGGCTTTGATTGCGCAGATTGCCAGTCTTGCCGAAGCAGAACTGGGCAAGGCTTATGCAATCCGATCCAAGCAGGCACGTACCGATGCAGTGGCTGCGATACACGATAAAGTGATGGCCGCATTGTCGCCAGAGGTGGTCGCCAGCCAGAAGAATCACATCAATGACATGTTCAGCGCGCTGGAAGCCAAGATTGTGCGCGGACAGATTCTCAGTGGCGAGCCGCGCATTGATGGACGCAACACGCGTACCGTGCGTCCGATCACGATCCGCAACGGCGTATTGCCACGTACCCACGGTTCTTCTTTGTTCACGCGCGGCGAAACACAAGCCATCGTTGTAGCGACTCTGGGCAGTATGCGTGATTCCCAAAAAATCGATGCGTTGCAAGGCGAATATTCCGACCGTTTCATGCTGCATTACAATTTCCCGCCATATTCCACCGGTGAAACAGGCCGCGTCGGTACACCCAAGCGCCGCGAAATCGGCCACGGCCGTTTGGCCAAGCGCGCGCTGGTTGCAGTGTTGCCCAGCGAGGAAGAGTTCGGCTACGCGATGCGCGTGGTATCGGAAATCACCGAATCCAACGGTTCCAGTTCGATGGCTTCAGTGTGCGGCGGTTGCCTGTCATTGCTGGATGCCGGTGTGCCGCTCAAGGCGCATGTGGCGGGTATTGCGATGGGTCTAATCAAGGAAGGTAATCGTTTTGCGGTGTTGACCGATATCCTCGGTGATGAAGATCACCTGGGCGATATGGACTTCAAGGTGGCGGGTACTGAAGCAGGCATTACTGCACTGCAGATGGACATCAAGATCAACGGTATCACGCGCGATATCATGCAGGCTGCATTGATCCAGGCTAAAGAAGGTCGTTTGCACATCTTGGGCTTGATGAAACAGGCTGTGCCAACTGCGCGTACTGAGGTTTCCGAATTTGCGCCGCGCATGATCAAGATGAAGATCAATCCGGAAAAGATCCGTGACGTGATCGGCAAGGGCGGGGCGGTGATACGCGCCCTGACCGAAGAAACCGGCACAACGATCGACATCGACGACACAGGCAACATCACGATCTCCTGCGTAAGCGGCGAAGCTGGCGAATTGGCCAGGAAGCGCATCGAAGACATCGTGGCAGACGTGGAAGTTGGCAAGATCTACGAAGGCCCGGTGGTCAAGCTGCTCGACTTCGGCGCATTGGTGAATGTGTTGCCGGGCAAGGACGGCCTGCTGCACATCTCCCAGATCGCCCACGAACGCGTCGTCAGCGTCGCAGACCACCTCAAGGAAGGCCAGATCGTGCGCGTGAAAGTGCTGGAAGTGGACGACAAGGGCCGTATGAAGCTGAGCATGAAGGCGTTGTTGTCTGCGCCGGAAGCTGCTCCCGCTGCCCACCAGTAATTTGTTTGCTGAATAAAAAACCCCGCCATTTGGCGGGGTTTTTTATTCATAAAGATCATTACTTGGCGACTTGCCGTTCGCGTATCTCGTCCAGGGTCTTGCAGTCGATGCACAGCGTGGCGGTTGGTCTCGCTTCAAGACGATCCAGTCCGATCTCGACGCCGCAATTGTCGCAGTAGCCATATTCACCCGCATCGATCTTGGCGAGCATTTCATTGATCTTCTTGATCAGCTTGCGTTCGCGGTCGCGGTTGCGCAATTCCAAGCCCATATCCGATTCTTGCGTGGCACGGTCATTCGGGTCGGCAAATACCGTTGCCTCGTCCTGCATCGTGTGTACAGTGCGATCGATATCCTTACCCAGTCCGGCCTTGATTTCATTCATGATCTGGCGGAAGTGCTCGAGTTGATTGGGATTCATGTAAGCCTCGCCCTTCTTGGGCTTGTAGGGGGAGACAGGTTTGTGTGACAGTACCGGCATTGCATTCTCCAACTGGATAAAAATTAAAGTTCGCTTTAATACCAGAAAGCGGGCTAATGAGCAACTAAATTAACTTGCCCCGAGCAACAGAAACAGGCTCGGACGCTTGTTCAGTTGCGGCTTGGGCTGCGATTTCCACTGTGCGATGGTGCGCGTCTGTATCTGTTCGCCTGGCAGGGTGATGTCGGTGGCGACGCATAACAGCGTTTGCGGGCGACAGTGGGCAAGCAACGCATCAAACATTTTATCATTTCGATATGGAGTTTCAATGAATAACTGGGTTTGTTTGAGCTTTACCGATTCAGCTTCCAACTTCGCAATCGCCTTGGTTCTTTCCGCTTCTGCTATGGGCAAATAGCCATGAAAAGCAAAGCACTGACCATTTAGGCCGGAAGCCATCAATGCCAGTAAAATAGACGAGGGGCCGACCAGCGGCACAACGCGTATGCCTTTACGATGTGCCAGATTCACCAAGTCCGCGCCGGGATCGGCGATGCCCGGGCAACCTGCCTCGGAAATGATGCCGACATCGTGTCCTGCCAGCAGTGGAGCTAGCAGCTCTGCCACATCCTTGGCGGCGGTGTGTTCATTGAGGGTGGCGAAGTGCAGCGACTGGATAGCCTGTTCGGGTTTGAGCGCGGAAAGGAACTGGCGTGCGGATTTGGGCTGCTCCACCACGAAATGACTTAATTTGCGTGCCACGTTGATAACGTGCTGCGGCAATACCTGTTCGGCTGGCGTGTCGCCCAGTGTGCATGGAATCAGGTAAAGCGTGCCTAGTTCGGTCGTCATGCTCAGAACAGACGCACGTTTTCACGGCGCAGCATCTGGATCAACAAGATCAGCGGCAGGCCGATCAGTGCGTTTGGGTCGTCACCGGTCATTTTGCTGATCAGTGCGATGCCCAGCCCTTCGGATTTTGCACTGCCGGCACAGTGATAAGGTTGTTCCTTGAGCAAATAAGCTTCGATCTCGGCATCGCTGAGGTTGTGGAGCGTGACGTAGTTTTCTGCCACCTCGGTTTGCATGTTGCCGGTTTTGCTGTTCAGCAGCGTCAGCGCGGTATAGAAGTGTGTGGTCTTGCCGCGCATCGCGCGCAGTTGCTTGACAGCATTGTCATGGGTCAGCGGCTTGCCGAGTTGCTGGCCTTCCAGCAGGGCGACTTGATCGGAGCCGATGATGAGCGCGTTTGGGTAATTATCGGCCACAGCACGGGCCTTTTCCTGCGCCAGGCGCACCGAGGTTTCGCGCGCAGACTCGTCCGGCAAGGGCGTTTCGTCTACATTGGGAGCGACAGTCTCAAAGGGAATCTGTAGCCTTTTGAGGAGTTCGCTGCGGTAAATGGAGCTGGAAGCAAGGACAAGCAACTGAGAATTCAATGATATTCCTTAGGATTTTTGCCATGACTTTTGACACGGAGCGACGAAAAATATATCATGCGCGCCTCATGCATGCACGGTCTTTCATCGATAGCCTGGATTTTGCCAGAAATGGCCAGCAAATCAGCGGTGAATTGCCGGTTGCCGAGTTGCCGCGTTTGATGGATGTGTTGGAAAATCCGCACGGAAGTTTGCGTTACTCGGTACGAGGTGTTGTGGATAAGCAAGGCAATCCTGCGCTGGATGTCAGCGTGGAGGGGCAATGTCAGTTGCGTTGTCAGCGTTGCCTGGGCGGTTTGGAATATCCGGTGCGACTTGATTCGCATCTGTTACTCCGCGATCAGGCCAGTCTGGACGCGCTGGGCGATAATGTTGCAGGCGGTGAGGAAGAAGAGTTCGATAGCATTTTGGCGGATGCGCACTTGAATGTGCTGGAGCTGCTGGAAGAAGAAATTTTGTTAAGCCTGCCAATTGCGCCCAAACATGAGTTGGGCGCTTGTCAGGTGGCAGATGGCGAGAATGCACATAGGGACGAAAAAAATCCCTTTG
The DNA here is from genome assembly GCA_025350405.1 of Gallionella sp. Classification (GTDB taxonomy): domain Bacteria; phylum Pseudomonadota; class Gammaproteobacteria; order Burkholderiales; family Gallionellaceae; genus Gallionella. The sequence continues at coordinate 11,639 of JANXXX010000024.1, read as the reverse complement.
CGGTTCTAGCGAAATTGAAGCGTAGTTAAACAGTTTTTTAGGAGTAGTTAACATGGCAGTTCAGCAGAATAAAAAATCCCCATCCAAGCGTGGTATGCACCGCGCTCATGATTTTTTGACCAACCCGGCGCTCGCGGTTGAGCCGACCACGGGTGAGACCCATTTGCGTCATCACATCAGCCCTACCGGTTTCTACCGCGGTAAAAAGGTAGTAAAGACCAAGGGCGAATAAGCCTGCAAGTAGCGCAGCCGATCATGAAGGTCGGCTGCGTTTTCTTTTCTGTTAGCCTTTGCCAAGGATCGCTTAGTGGATGTTACATTAGCCATAGATGCGATGGGGGGCGACCACGGTACGACGGTCACCATCCCTGCTGCAGTTGAGTATCTGAAGCAGTTCCCCAACGATACCATCATTCTGGTGGGTATCCCTGATGCCATTGAAACCGAGTTGCGTGCCCTGGGCGTGCAAGCCGGGGTGCATTTGCGTATTCATCCCGCCACTGAAGTGGTGGGCATGGACGAACAGCCGCAATCTGCGTTACGCGGAAAAAAGGATTCCTCGATGCGCGTCAGCATCGATCTGGTCAAAAGCGGTGAGGCATTGGCCTGCATCAGCGCCGGCAACACCGGCGCGCTGATGGCGACGGCACGCTATGTGTTGAAAACCATCCCGGGCATCGATCGTCCAGCAATCGCTTCTTATCTGCCGACCAAAAACGGCCAGGTCTGCATGCTCGACTTGGGCGCTAACACCGATTGCAGCGCAGAGCATCTGCTGCAATTCGCCTTGATGGGCTCCACACTGGTCACCGCTTTGGAACATAAACCTAATCCCACTGTTGGCCTGCTGAATATCGGCAGCGAAGACATCAAGGGCAACGAGGTAGTCAAGCAGGCCGCAGAATTGCTGCGCACCAGCGATTTGAATTTCTACGGTAACGTCGAAGGCAACGATATCTTCAAAGGTACGACGGACGTGGTGGTGTGCGATGGCTTCGTCGGTAATGTCGCGCTTAAAACTGCGGAAGGCGTGGCGAAAATGATGGGCGGCTTCCTGCGCGAAGGCTTCAGTCAAAATATATTCACAAAATTTGCTGCGCTGGTGTCCATGCCGGTACTCAAAGAGTTCAAGCACAGGCTGGATCATCGCCGCTACAACGGTGCGAGTTTTCTCGGTTTGAAAGGCATCGTGGTTAAGAGTCACGGTTCGGCGGATGTATATGCTTTCCGCTGCGCTATCGATCGTGCCGCCGAAGAAGCGCGTGGCGGCATGTTGCAGCACATCAGCGAACATATCGAAAAATGGCACCACCAGCGCCAAAATAACGAGCAAGGAGAGTACTGAATGTATTCCCAAAAATATTCCAGGATTATTGGCACCGGCAGTTATTTGCCCAGTAAAGTGTTAACCAATTTCGACCTGGAAAAAATCGTCGATACCTCGCATGACTGGATCGTGTCGCGCAGCGGCATCGTCGAACGGCATATCGCGGCAGACAACGAACTCACCAGCGACCTTGCCCTGCATGCCAGTCTTCGCGCCATCGAATCAGCGGGAATCAGCGTGAATGAGATTGATCTGGTGATCGTCGCGACCACCACACCGGATCAGGTTTTCCCCAGCACAGCCTGCATTCTGCAAGACAAGTTGGGCATAAAAAATCGCAGTGCGGCATTCGACATGCAGGCGGTGTGCGGCGGTTTTGTGTATGCGATGAACACGGCTGATTTGTATATCCGCGGCGGACAAGCCAAGACCGCACTGGTGGTCGGCGCAGAAGTGTTGTCGCGCATTCTAGATTGGAATGATCGTAGCACTTGTGTATTGTTCGGAGATGGTGCGGGTGCTGTCGTGTTGCGGGCCTCCGAAACGCCCGGCATCGTCGCAGCGAAGTTGCACGCTGATGGCAGCCATCGCGGTATGTTGAAAGCTGAGGGTAATGTGCGCAACGGCGAAGTGCAAGGTGATCCTTTCATCAAGATGGAAGGTCAGGCAGTGTTCAAGTTCGCCGTCAAAGTGCTGAGTGAGGTGGTCGAGGAAGTTCTGGCAGCAAACAAGCTGCAAGGCTCCGACATCGCTTGGTTGGTGCCGCATCAGGCCAACATCCGCATCATGGAAGCTACCGCCAAGAAGCTCGGCTTGAGTATGGATAATGTGATCGTCACCGTCGCCACTCACGGCAATACCTCGGCAGCCTCGATTCCTTTGGCATTGGATACCGCAGTGCGTGATGGCCGCATCAAGTCGGGGCAGAATATCCTGCTGGAGGCGGTGGGTGGCGGGTTTACCTGGGGTGCCGTGTTAATCAAATGGTAGGTTCGGTGGAAACGATGACTAAATTTGCATTTGTATTTCCCGGCCAAGGTTCGCAATCGCGCGGCATGATGAACGGCTATGCCGATTTTTCAGCTGTGCGCGACACATTCACCGAAGCATCTGATGTTCTGAAACAGGATCTGTGGCAACTGGTCGCGGAAGGCAGCGATGCCGATCTGAACGCTACCGTGAACACCCAGCCCATCATGTTGACCGCAGGTGTGGCGGTATATCGCGCCTGGCAATCACAGCATGGTGCTGTGCCGACTATGATGGCCGGACATAGTTTGGGTGAGTACACCGCGCTGACCGCTGCCGGTGCGTTGCGTTTTGCTGATGCATTGCCGCTGGTGCGCTATCGTGCACAGTGTATGCAACAGGCCGTGCCGGAAGGAGTGGGTGGCATCGCGGCAATACTCGGCCTGGATGACGATGTCGTGCGTGCCGTGTGTAGCGAAGGCGCGCAAGGCGAAGTGCTGGAAGCGGTGAATTACAACTCGCCCGGACAAGTGGTGATCGCCGGCAATCGTGCGGCAGTGGAGCGCGGTATGGAGCTGGCCAAAGCCCGTGGCGCCAAGCGCGCGATCATGCTGCCGATGAGCGTGCCGTCGCATTGCATTTTGCTGAAAGGCGCGGCAGAGCAGTTGCGCGATTATCTGGTTGACGTTGCGGTGCAAGCTCCGGCTATTCCGGTGTTGCACAATGCCGACGTGAAAAGCTACAAGGATGGTGCCACAATCAAAGATGCGCTGGTGCGCCAATTGTACTTGCCGGTACGCTGGGTTGAGACTGTATTAGAATTTGGCAAGCAGGGCATCACCCATAACGTCGAATGCGCGCCGGGAAAAGTATTGGCAGGCTTGAACAAACGTATCGATTCCAATCAGCAGGCATCCGCCATGAACGATGGAGATGCTCTAAAACAGGCGCTGACTACATTTGCATAGGAAATTTAATATGACATTACAAGGACAAGTTGCACTCGTTACCGGAGCCAGCCGCGGCATCGGCCAAGGCATCGCGCTGGAGCTGGGCAAGCAGGGCGCGACCGTGATCGGCACCGCGACCAGCGATGCGGGTGCACAGGCGATCGGCGCTTATCTCGATGCCGCGGGTATCAAGGGTGCAGGCATGGCGTTGAACGTCAACGACGTCGCGCAAACCGAACAAGTGCTGGGCGAACTGCGCAAACAATTCGGCGAAATTACGATACTGGTGAACAACGCCGGCATCACCCGCGACAACCTGCTCGCGCGCATGACCGACGAAGAGTGGGACGACGTGCTGGCGACCAATCTCAAGTCGGTGTTCCGTCTCAGCCGCGCCGTGCTGCGCGCGATGATGAAGGCACGAGGCGGGCGCATCATCAGTATCTCTTCAGTGGTTGGCAGTATGGGCAATCCCGGGCAAGCCAACTATGCGGCTTCCAAGGCGGGCATGATCGGTTTCACCAAATCCCTCGCGCAGGAGATCGGCAGTCGCAATATCACTGTTAATTGCGTTGCGCCGGGTTTCATCGACACCGACATGACCCAATCCTTGGGCGAAGAACAACGTGCCAAACTGGTCGAACACGTGCCGCTGAAACGCCTGGGCCAACCTGCCGACATTGCCGCTGCCGTAGCTTTTTTAGCCGGGCCGGGCGCGGCTTACATCACCGGTGTCACGCTGCATGTGAACGGCGGGATGTATATGGAATAGGGTGTGCGCTACATCGTTTGGCTATAAAGGCGGGCGAACTGTTATCATAGTCCCCATCACTTCAACCAAAATATATTGAAATAGGATCGCAAATGGCCAAAACAAATTACACGTTCGAAAAGCGTCAAAAAGAAATCGCCAAGAAAAAGAAGCAGGAAGAAAAGCGTCTGAAAAAAATCTCCCCTCCGGGCGAGACGGCGCAAAATGACCAGGCACTGCCGCCCGCTGCGGATGTAACATCGGTCTGATTCCACGATAGATCGGCGAATCTGATCAAGAGCCGACTCATTTAGTTTAGAGGTACTGTATCCAAGTTGTTTGGAATTTTGGGCAAATTTGATACAATGCCGCTGCTTTTTTGAATTTTAATCAAGGTGGGAGAATAAAGATGTCTATTGAACAACGCGTTAAAAAGATCGTTGCCGAGCAACTGGGTGTAAATGAATCTGAAGTCAAGAACGAATCTTCTTTTGTCAACGATCTGGGTGCCGACTCTCTGGATACCGTTGAACTGGTGATGGCTCTCGAAGAAGAATTCGAGTGCGACATCCCGGACGAAGACGCAGAAAAGATCACCACCGTACAGCAAGCCATAGACTACGTCCTGGCGCATCAAAAGTAACCCACTTCCTTTTTCTTTGGCTCATCCCATTCTTTTTGTCCATCCTTTTTGTTTGGCGGAGTAAATTTGTCTAAACGTAGAGTCGTCATTACCGGGCTGGGGATCATCTCTCCGGTCGGGATAGGGATTGCCACGGTCTGGCAGAACATCGTCGCGGGGAAGTCCGGCATTACCAAAATCACTCACTTTGATGCCAGCGCGATGGCAGCGCAAATCGCGGGCGAAGTGAAGGATTTCGATGCCACGCAATTCCTTTCTGCCAAGGATGCTCGCCGCATGGACAGGTTTATCCATTTCGGCCTGGTGGCTGGCATGGAGGCGTTCAAGGATTCCGGGCTGGAAGTTACCGGGCAAAATGCCGAGCGCATCGGCGTGAACATCGGTTCCGGCATCGGCGGCCTGCCGATGATCGAGGACACGCATAACGATTACCTCGCCGCAGGGCCGCGCAAGATTTCGCCATTCTTCATTCCCGGCACGATCATCAACATGATCTCCGGCAACCTGTCCGTGATGTACGGGTTGCAAGGCCCGAATCTGGCGATGGTTTCGGCCTGCACCACCGGCACGCATTGCATCGGTGAATCGGCGCGCATCATCGAGTATGGCGATGCGGACGTGATGATTGCTGGTGGTTCGGAAGCGACCTTGTGTGCGTTGGCGGTGGGTGGTTTTTCTGCCGCCCGTGCGCTCAGCACGCGCAACGATGATCCGGCCACAGCCAGCCGTCCTTGGGACAAGGGTCGCGATGGCTTTGTGATGGGCGAGGGCGCCGGGGTGATGGTGCTGGAGGAGTATGAGCATGCCAAAGCGCGTGGAGCCAGGATATACGCCGAGCTGGCCGGCTATGGCATGAGCGGTGACGCGTACCATATTACCGCACCGAACACCGATGGACCGAAGCGCAGCATGCTAAACGCGCTGCGTAACGCCGGGTTGAATCCGAGCGATGTGCAGTATGTCAATGCGCACGGCACGTCGACACCACTGGGCGACAAGAACGAAACCGATGCGATCAAACTGGCGTTTGGCGCTCACGCCAAAAAGCTGGTGGTGAATTCCACCAAGTCGATGACCGGCCATCTGTTGGGCGGAGCAGGTGGGGTAGAGTCGGTGTTTTGCGCCTTGGCGGTACGCCATCAAATCTCGCCGCCGACCATCAATATCTTCGAGCAAGACCCCGAGTGCGATCTGGATTTTTGCGCGAATGTCGCACGCGACATGAAGATCGATGTTGCGGTGAACAACAACTTCGGTTTTGGCGGAACCAACGGCACACTGGTATTCCGTAAGGTTTAGCTTTTCAGCTTGCGATGCTGGTCAATAGCAAACAGGGCAATTTGATCAGCATCCGCGATCGCGGCCTGCTCTACGGCGACGGGGTGTTCCGCACTATCCGTGCCTTACATGGCAAGGCGCAACACTGGCCGCTGCACTATCAAAAACTTCAACACGATTGTACTGCACTGGGTATTGTATGCCCGGATTTTGCATTACTTTCTGCCGAGTTGGATCGCTTGCTCACGCAGCATCCCGATGGAGTGGTGAAGTTGATTGTCACACGCGGACTTGGCATGAACGGACAGGGAATGCGCGGTTACGCACCTTCTGCACAAGCTACCCCGACTCACATCTGGGACATTTCCCCGTTGCCTGCTTATCCGGTTGACAGGGCTAGGCGCGGGATCAAGGCAAGGTTGTGTCAATTGCGACTTAGCCAGCAGCCGCGCCTGGCCGGGATCAAGCATCTCAATCGCCTGGAAAATGTATTGGCAGCAGCAGAGTCGGACGATGCGGATATCGCCGAAGGGCTGCTGATGGATGCGGAAAGCAATGTCATAGAAGGGATACGCAGCAATTTGTTTTTGGTCTCGCAGGGGAAACTGATCACGCCGGATTTGTCGCGTTGCGGTGTGGCCGGTGTGCAGCGTGACCGCGTGATGGCTTGGGCATCGCAGTACAACATGCCGTTGCAAGTACGCGATATCAGGCTGGATGAAGTATTGCATGCCGATGAGATATTTGTAGTGAACAGCGTCATTGTGTTGTGGCCAGTACGTGAATTGGAACAGCGATGCTGGACTGCCTTTCCGGTCGCCGAGCGAATTCAACATTATTTTAACGAACAGAGCGCCAGATGAAAAAATTACTCATGTTGTTGATGTTGCCGGTGCTGTTTGCTTTGGCTGGGCTGGGTTATTACGCCTATCGTCCGTTGCCATTGCCCGCGGCACCTTTCGAATTTGAGTTGAAACAGGGCAGCAACTTGAAGGGTATGGCGCGCGAGTTACGGCAAGCAGGCCTGCTGGAACAGGATTGGACCTTCGTCTGGCTGGCCAGGCTGTTGGGAAAGTCCGCACAGATCCAAGCCGGCTTTTACGTACTCGAGCGTCCGGTTACACCGCTGGAGTTGCTGGAAATGTTCAGCAAGGGCGAGGTAATCCAGCGTAAGCTCAGCGTCATAGAAGGCTGGACGTTCAAACAATTTCGCGAAGCGTTGAACACCAATCCGGATATCAAACATCTCTCCAGTAATTTGACTGATGCAGAAATATTGCAACGCATCGGGGCGACAGAAACATATCCGGAGGGATTGTTCTTTCCCGATACCTACAACTTCGCGGTTGGGAGCCGCGATTTGGCCATTCTCAAGCGAGCCTACCAAGTCATGCAGCTGCGCCTGCAGGCGGCATGGGCAACACGCGAGGCGAACCTGCCGCTGCGAACCCCATACCAGGCTTTGATTTTGGCTTCCATTGTCGAAAAGGAAACGGGTGTGACTGGCGATCGTGCCATGATCGCCGGAGTGTTCGTCAACCGGCTGCGCAAGGGGATGTTGCTGCAAACCGATCCGACCGTGATTTATGGCATGGGTGATAACTACAAAGGCAATATACGCAAACGCGATTTGCGGACTGATACCGCATACAATACCTATACGCGTCGCGGACTGACACCAACGCCGATTTCCTTGCCGGGCGTGGCTGCCTTGCAGGCTACTTTGCATCCGGCACAGACGGACGCGCTATATTTTGTGTCGCGTGGCGATGGCAGCTCGCAATTTTCCAGCACCCTGACCGCGCATAACCGTGCAGTGGACAAATACCAGAAATGAGCCCTGACAAGAATAAATTTATTACTTTTGAAGGTGTAGATGGTGCGGGGAAGAGCACCCATCTGGCATGGTTCGCCGAAATGTTACGGCAACGCGGTCACGATGTGGTGGTCACGCGCGAGCCGGGCGGCACGCCGCTGGGCGAGCAGTTGCGCGAGATACTGCTGAATCAGACGATGAGCGTAGGTACCGAGGCGATGCTAATGTTTGCAGCTCGCCTGGAACATATTGAGCAGATCATCAAACCAGCGTTGCTCGCCTGCAAGTGGGTGATTTCGGACCGTTTCAGCGATGCCAGTTTTGCCTATCAGGGTAGCGGCAGAGGTATGGACTGGAACAAGTTGAAGCAGCTGGAGCAATGGGTGCATCCCGATCTGCAACCCGACCTGACGCTGTTCTTTGATGTGCCAGTCGCGGTGGCAAGACAGCGTTTGGCCAACAATATTTCGCTGGATCGCTTCGAGCAGGAGCAGGCCGATTTCTTTGAGCGGGTGCGGGCCGGATACCACAAACGCGTGCAGGAAAACCCGCATCGTTACGTTGTGATCGATGCGGCGCAGTCGCTGGAACAGGTCAAGCTGCAACTCGAAAAAATTATCGTGTCGCTATGAAAGAAATCTACCCTTGGCAAAATAATGACTGGACTCGTTTGCAGGAGCTGCGCAAACGCACGCCGAATGGGCTGTTGTTCAAGGGCAGCAAGGGCATCGGCAAGCTCGATCTGGCGATGGGTTTCGCTCAATCGCTGTTGTGCGAGCATCCTGATGCTAAACAGATGGCCTGTGATGCCTGCCCGGCCTGCCATTGGTTCGGGCAAGGTTCACATCCGGACTTTCGCTTGATACAACCCGAGGCGTTGAGCGCAGATAGTGAAGACAGCGATGATGCCAAGTCCGTATCTGGCAAAAAGCCCAGCAAGCAGATATCTGTCGATCAAATACGCGGCTTGGCGGATTTTTGCGGCATGTCGGCGCATCAGGGCGGCAGGCGTGTGGTGGTCATTCATCCTGCCGAGGCGATGAACACCAATGCCGCGAATGCCTTGCTGAAAAATCTCGAAGAGCCGCCGCAGGGTTTGTTGTTCATTCTGGTGTCGCACAAACCGCAGCAATTATTGCCGACCATACTGAGCCGCTGCCTGTCCTTTGCGTTGCCGGCTCCCGATGCGGCAAGCGCCACGCGCTGGCTGGCAGAGCAGGGTGTTAAAAATCCCGCAGTTGCACTTGCCGCTTCCGGTTTTGCGCCGTTACAGGCTGTTCAACTGGATCAGCAACTGGGCAGCGAGGAACGCGACAAGCTGCTGCGTGCGGTGAGTCAACCCGCCGCGCTGGATGTGTTCACGCTGGCCGAGGTATTGCAAAAAACAGAGCAAGTATTAGTCGTGCAATGGCTGCAGCAATGGTGTTACGACCTGTGTGCCATGAAGCTGGCAGGCCGGTTGCGCTATCATCCGGGCGAAGAAGCGGCCATCAAGAAATTGGTCAAGTCTGTTGCGCCGTTAAACTTGGCGCGCTTGCAAAAACATCTGCAAACAGCCAAGCGAGAAGCGCAACACACGCTCAACCCGAAATTATTTTTTGAATCTTTGTTGTTCGTGTATCGCCAACTCATGCTCGAATAACCATGCCGTTCGTCGATTCCCACTGCCACATCAACTTCCCCGAGCTCGCCGCGAACATGGACGACGTGCTGGCGCAGATGCGTGCAAACGAAGTGCTTGGCGCGCTATGCGTTTCGGTCAATCTGGCGGATTTCCCGCAAGTGTTGGCGCTGGCCGAACAGCATCCGCACATCTATGCCTCGGTGGGGGTGCATCCCGACTACGAGGGCGTCGAAGAGCCTGAGGTCACACGATTGGTCGGGTTGGCGCAACATCCCAAGGTGATCGCCATTGGCGAAACCGGCTTGGATTATTTTCGCCTCAAGGGTGATCTGGAATGGCAACGCGCGCGCTTTCGCAACCATATCCGTGCAGCGCGTGAGTGCAATAAGCCGCTCATCATCCATACCCGCGAAGCGGCGGCGGACACCTTGCGTATCATGGCGGAAGAAAATGCCGCCCAAGCATGCGGCGTGATGCATTGCTTCACCGAATCCTGGGAAGTGGCCGAAGCGGCGCTGGCGATGGGTTTTTATATCTCGTTTTCCGGCATAGTCACCTTCAAAAACGCCAAACAGCTCAAGGAAGTTGCACAGCGCGTACCGCTGGAGCGCATCCTGATCGAAACCGACGCCCCCTATCTGGCTCCCGTGCCGCATCGCGGCAAGCTCAACCAACCGGCTTATGTGAAGCATGTCGCCGAAGAAATCGCCGTACTGCGCGGCATCAGCCTGGACGAAGTAGGGCAGCGCACCACAGAGAACTTTGCGCGCCTATTCAAGCTTGGAAAGGCCTATACAAGTTGAAGAAGTTAGGCTAGTGATATTTTACGGGTTAAATTATTGACAGGATTTTGAATATCCCTATAATGCGCAACTCGTTTTGCGGGAGTAGCTCAGTTGGTAGAGCGCAACCTTGCCAAGGTTGAGGTCGAGAGTTCGAGACTCTTCTCCCGCTCCAAATCAAAGTGACAAGTACAGTTGTTGGGTCACAAAAAAAGCCGCCTCAAGCGGCTTTTTTCTCGACTACGACGAAACTTTGACGTATATCTCCCATTGCTTTGTCTTTGCGCTGCTCCATCAATCCTGCACTGATACGATGGGCGGCTTGAATAACTGTGAGATTGCATGGAGTTTGATTACATGCTTGGGGTAGTCACTCGGGTATCGATCACCAGTAGAGGTTTACAACGAATTCCTGCTCAATATGGAACGCGCTAAAACCGCTACTAACATAAACTGTTGCAGTTGGTTCTTGAATCCGCCGAATTAAATGAGATTCAATGTAAAACCCAGAGTAGATTGACTTGTAATTTGAATCGGCGGTGCAGGGTAAAGCGGCGCGGTTCTGGAAGGCCGCGTAAAAATATGTCTTAGTAGAGGAAGAATGTCGGCAAGGTCTGGTAAAATAAATTTATTCTCCTTATTGTCCGCTGGGGCGTTGCGGGAACATCGGCTGGCATGTACTAGACTTAGAACCGGCTAAGTTGAGCTGATGCGATCTATACTTGGCAAGCTGTCCGGGAGTGTTGTCGGTCGGAAACAGGGAACATTTTTACAGTGAGGCTGGGCAATGGAAAACAAAACGCTCGACGAACCCGTTGTTGAAGATGCGCAGCTCGATCTCTCGCATTCTCGCGCCGCGCGCCATTCTGCGCGCAGCCTCTCATACAGATCGAGTTCGGCCCTTCACAAGGTCAGTCGCAAACTAGTGCTGGCGGTCTCCTTTTTCGTTTCCTTGTTGGTGCTGTTGCTCGTTATTATATTCTCCGTCGTGCGCATTAGCGGGCTTGTCAGGGCAAACGAGGTGCTACAAACCGAACTCGCCACGGCCCGGCAGGAGCTGAGCCAAACGGGTCCTGAACTGGAGCGGACCAAGCAGATAGTGTCGGAGATGACGAAAGGGCGGCTTCCGCACCTGCTCGAACTAATGCCGGACAAGGTGCTCAATATCAATAGCCCCTACCTCAAGAACATCGTCTTTACGGTACTAAATCAAAACGGTACGAAGAGCTACGAATACAAGCTGGTGATGGCAAACAGCACGGCCAGAACGATCCACCCCTCTGCCAGAATGTTTGTGTTCGACCGCTATGGTGTCCAAATTGGCAGTGCTGAGATTACCGTTAGGGCGGACATTGCTCCTGGAGAAAGCCGTTCCCAGTCCTCGGTGATCGATCTCTTCATAGACGAAGAGCCGCGCTACTTTTATGTCTCCACATCGCCTACCGATAAGCCAACCGGGCTCACTCATTAGCTCTTGCCTTTCAAATGAAAGAGGGGTC
>JANXXX010000041.1 GCA_025350405.1 Gallionella sp. | reverse complement strand
GATGCCGAAGGTGAGGAAGGCATTCAACGCTTGCGCCGCCGGATCGCTGCCGGGGAAGAACACCGGGCCGATCACCATCGCCACCGCGAGGCCATAGATGTAGAAATCGTAAAACTCGATGGCGGTGCCGATGAAGCTGGCGAAGGCGATGCGAAAGGTGGAGTTACTCAATGGCTAAAGACTCGAAAAATTATGTTAAACAATCGCTGAAGCGGTTTGCCAAATCGATTCATAAGCAGAAATTTTTAAGGCAGCTATATCATCTGCACGAACAATTTCTGCTGGTGATCGTTTTGCGAAGTCTTTAAGAGATTGTGTCAATGTCCACGCTGTCTTTTGATCGATAAAGATAGCCCTATCATGCAATGTCTTAGGTGCTGCTAAGCGGACAGCCAATGGACGAGATGATCCATACTGTGCAACCCATTTTTTTGCAGCAGGCTCTAGTGTGGGTTTGTGGTCTGCTTGGTCAGATAAAAGTCTAAGTGTTATTCCCTCTGGAACTGCGATACCGAATTCACTGAGTGCGGTCTCATCCATATAAGGGTCGACAATTAATACCTCATTAATTGCTGTCTTAAAGAGTTTGGAGAGCGCACTAAAAGCGTCAAAGCTATTTCCAACTGGGATAAACGCACCGCTAGTACCTTGGGGGGCATTTGCTTCAGCTATAGCAAATGCCCGATAAATAATGGCAGTTATTTCATGAGCTGCATTGATTCTTTGATTATATTCAAAGTCTGATCTTCCAGTCTCTCCCAATGTTTTTGCCGCTACTGTAAATATCGCGGGATCAGCAAGATTATTAACATTCTTTACAAGAGCAAATGCTCGAGCTATCCACATGTGCACGTCTTGTGAAAGTGGATATTGGGTAAGATCGGGCATATTTTCGATGAGACGCCCTAATTGCCTATAAAGTGTTTCTGGATCGCTAGCCATAATTTTCTCGCATCTAAGTTCCTACTTCCCTCGCATAAACATCGCATCCAGCTCCTCGATGCTGATCTGGAACCAGGTCGGCCGTCCATGATTGCATTGGCCCGAGCGCTCGGTTTGTTCCATTTCGCGCAGCAATGCGTTCATTTCGGTGATGCTCAAGATGCGATTGGCGCGCACCGCACCATGGCAGGCAAGAGTGGCGAGCAACTCGTCGCGCCGTTCGGTCATCGCGCGGCTCGCGCCGAATTCGCGCAGCTCGTCGATCACGTCACGGGCGGCCGCTTCCGCTTCGGATTGCTTGAGCATCACCGGCATTGCGCGCACCGCCAGTGTGGTCGGTGATAGCGGCGCGATGTCGAAACCGAGTTTATTGAGCGCGTCCTGTTCGGCTTCCACGGTCGCCACTTCCAGTGGGTCGGCGTAGAAACTCACCGGGATCAGCAGTGGCTGCATGGCAATCTGTTCACTATCCAGCGAGGTTTTGAGTTTTTCATAGACGATGCGCTCGTGTGCTGCGTGCATGTCCACAATGATCATTCCCTGAGTATTTTGTGCGAGGATGTAGACGCCGGAGAGTTGGGCGAGAGCGAAGCCGAGGGGGTGCTCATTGAGGGGCGAGGATAGCGGATCGGAGATTGAGGCAACCCAAGGTACGATGCTCCTATTTGATCCTCGATCCGCAGTCTGTGTTTCCCATAGGCGATAAGAGGCTTCTTTTTCTGCAACGCCGAGGTGCATATTTTGTTGCAGGGGATGGTAGGGTGTCTGGGTAGGGGCGGGTTTCAAACCCGCCCCTACGGTGGCATCTTCTCCTCCAGATGCGGGTATCGATAACGCCTGTTGCAGTGTATGAAAAATGAATTGATGTATCCCCTGGCTCTCGCGGAAGCGCACTTCGCTCTTGGCGGGATGCACGTTTACATCCACCAGTTCCGGCGGCAGTTCGAGGAACAGCACGAAAGCCGGGTGACGCTGGTGATGCAGGATGTCCTGATAGGCCTGGCGCAGCGCGTGGCTGGCGACCTTGTCGCGCACGAAGCGGCCATTGACGAAAAAATATTGTGCGTCGCGGCTGGCGCGGGAATAGGCGGGCAGGGCGGCTAGACCTCGCAGCGACAGGTTGGCCGCGTTGCGCGACACCGGTACCGCTGCCTGGCCGAATTCGTCGCCTAGCAATGCGGCGACGCGCTTCAGCGCGGCTTGCTCTCCATCGGAGGCCGGTAATTGCCAGATGGTGCGTCCGTTGTGTTGCAAGGAGAAAGCGACATCGGGACGCGACAGCGCGATGCGTTTGAAAGCCTCTTCGCACCAGGCGAATTCGGTAGCTTCGGTCTTGAGGAATTTGCGCCGAGCCGGTGTGTTGAAATACAACTCGCGTATTTCCACGGTGGTGCCTTGCGCAAGACTGGCGGGAACAGGTTCGCTGAGTTGTCCGTCTGTCGCTTCAATTTTCCAGCCGTGTTCGGCATCGGCGGTGCGGCTGGTGAGGGTGAGCTGCGCCACTGCCGCCATGCTCGCCAGTGCCTCGCCACGGAAGCCCATGCTGGCAACGCGTTGCAGATCGTCCAGCGAGGCGATTTTGCTGGTCGCATGACGCATCAGCGCCAGCTTTAGCTCGTCTTTGGCGATGCCCTTGCCGTTGTCGCGCACGCGCAATAATTTGACACCGCCGCCTTCCAGTTGTACTGCGATGTCGGTCGCTCCCGCATCCAGACTGTTTTCCAGCAGTTCCTTGAGCGCCGCAGCCGGGCGTTCGATCACCTCGCCAGCGGCGATTTGATTGATGAGCAAGTCGGGCAACAGTTGGATGGTGGGCATGGCTGGCTTGGGTAATGAAACGCACGACATTATACTTGTCCTGAGCCTGTCGAAACGGACGGACATGCGAAAGCGGCTGATTGGTTATGCGTGCAACAGGGAATGGCAAAGAGATAAATAGCCGGGTTTTCCATCTCTATTCATCGCTTGAGCTGAGGGGGAAGTTTGGTAATTTAGCCTGCGTGGAATAACTGATGAGCTTGTCACTCGCGGCATCCGGTAGAAATTCATATCGGGATGGCCATTGTACGATTCCTAATGGATTGAGTAGTGATATTTTTGATACAGGAACATCTTTCAAGGAGTATGACGAAATGGGAAAGCTAGGAGCATGGAGTAATAACACAGCGGGCCAGATTGGGATTTCGTCGTATGAAAAGAATCCACTGGACATCGAATACTCTCAATTGTCGATACGCTTTGACCCTGAGTATGGGGTTTTGTGGACTGAGATGAAACCCGTTGGCATACCCTGCTGTACCAGGGAATTGCTTGATGAGTTGGATCACCACCAAAAAACATTGGAGAAGTGCGGGGGGAATATTCAAATTGGAAATCAGTTGCACCCAATTCGATATGCGGTTGCATCTTCCTTGATCCCGAAAGTATTCAACCTGGGTGGAGACCTTGGGTTGTTTTCTTCCCTGATCAAAAGCAAAAACCGCGAGGCTTTGTTGAAATACTCAATCAAGTGCCTAGATGTTATTTTTGCCAGGACCCGGCATTACAACTTTTCGTTGATTACCATTTCTTTGCTGCAAGGTGATGCTCTGGGAGGCGGTCTTGAAGCCGCGTTAGCCAGCGACGTGATAATTGCTGAACGCGGGACAAAAATGGGTTTCCCGGAAATGTTGTTCAACCTCATTCCCGGTCACGGAGCTTTCAGCCTTGTTGCCAGAAAAATTGGGGTCAATCATGCGGAAAGATTGATACTTAGCGGAAAAATATATTCCGCCGAGGAGATGCATGAGCTTGGTTTGGTTGATGTTCTGGTTGAAGACGGTGAGGGAGTTGAAGCAGTTCGCGATTACATTGCAAAACGTGCACGCTGCTCCAATGGGTACATGGCGCTGCAGAAGGCCCGGCAACGGTTCAACCCGGTCACCTATCAGGAAATGCTGGATATCACCAACGTCTGGGTAGAGGCAGCTTTGCAACTGGGCGAAAAGGATATCAAGGTAATGGATCGGTTTGCCCGGTCGCAGCAAAAACTTTTCGGCAAAAGCGAGCTGGCGCAGCATTCCGGTGAGGCAATGCAAAAATTCGTTGTAACAGGCAGAGGAACAGAAATGGCCATGGGGTTATGACCCTATAGTTTGTCGATGCGCATCCAGATAATGGATCATCTCCTGTCTGGTGGCATTAAAGCTGTCATGGGCTTTTCTCAATATATTGTGGGCTGAAGACTGCAAGTCGGTGTGGTTGAGCTGCGAAATTTCCCGGCATATTTGGTACAGTGCTTCCGCTCCCAAATTGCCAGAACTTCCTTTCAGCGCGTGGGCCAGCTCCTTGAATAGTGCATATTGATTTCCGCTCAGTGCTTTTTTCATGGATTCAATCTGTTGTTCCCCTTCCAAAAAAA
The DNA here is from genome assembly GCA_025350405.1 of Gallionella sp. Lineage (GTDB taxonomy): Bacteria > Pseudomonadota > Gammaproteobacteria > Burkholderiales > Gallionellaceae > Gallionella. Next base: position 22,425 of record JANXXX010000041.1, on the reverse strand, counting down.
ATCCTTGCATTACGCTGTTCAGGAAATCGTCGTTTTCTTCTTCCAGCAACATCAGGTGGCGCAAGGTATTTTCGTTGAGTAGCAGTGCTTCTTCGGCGATTAGCGGCAAGGGACGATCGTTTGCCTGTTTCAGTGCATCGGCTGCTTTGTCATGTGTCGCGGTTAGCCGCGAAATGGTATCAAGTAAGCTGTAGGCATCAATCGGTTTGGTAAGGAACGCTTCGACCCCTGCTTCTTCGCATTCCTGCCTCGCTTCGATCGTTGCGTTGGCCGTGAGAATGACAATCGGCATGTGAGGCCTTGTGCCGTTGGTCGACCGGTAAATTTTTAGTGCCTCTAGCCCATGCAGAACGGGCATATGCATGTCCATGATCGCCAAGTCATAGCGCTTGTTCTCCATGATATCCAGTGCTTGCTCGCCATTTTCCACCAGATCGACGCTGTGCCCGGCGCGCTCCAGAATTTTCGAGATGATCATGCGGTTCGTCCCGTTGTCATCGGCAACCAAGATATTGAGTCGCGTTTTTTCCTTGCTGGTACGTTCGTAGTATTTCATGAACGAAACAACGTCATCTCCTGCAGTGTCTGTGGACATTACACTGTGGATTGCGTTGAACAGCAACGTTTTGTCGATTGGCGTTCGCAGTAGGCAGGCATAACCCATCTGAAGCAATTCTGTCTCGCTGTTTTCACCCGGATCAGCGCCAAGTATGATCAGCGATACCTTGCTAGGTGCAAGCTCAGCCCATATTTGAGCGGCAAAATCCTTTGCCTTCATGCCCAGTGCCTGCGGCCTGCATAGAACGATGTGGTTGCGTTGTCCGGCAGAGGGTATCTTTCCGAGCAGCGGTAGAAGCTCTGCGGTAGTTCCTGCATGTTTGAATTGTCCGCCCCAGTTAGACAAGCAAGCTGCGACGCTGGCTTGTTCGTTGCCAGGCATCCCCACGCCGAAGACGCACATCAGGCTCAGCTCTTGTCGCTTGTCCAAAGTGCGTCTTTCTTGCGGTTTTTCGAATGTAAGTTCGAACCAGAAGGTGCTGCCTTGGTCGACTACGCTGTGCAAGCCAATCTCGCCTCCCATGAAGTGGACGAGCTGTTTCGAGATGGTTGTTCCCAGTCCGGTGCCACCATAGTACTTTGAGATGTCTGTGTGTGCCTGAGTGAAACTTTCAAAAATGACCTGCTGCGATTTTTGCGGGATTCCGATTCCGGTGTCGATCACTTCAAACTTGAGGCGAGTCAATTTCTCGTCCTGCTTAAGCGTGCTAACCCGTAATTCCACCCTGCCGTCCTTTGTGAACTTGATTGCGTTTCCCACCAGGTTAATTATGATTTGACGCAGATGTTGCGCATCGCCGCGCAGCAAAAAACTTGTTTCTGGCGAGGAATTCATATGCAAACGCAATCCCTTTTTTTCTGCCTGGGGTGCGAACATATCCATGGTGCTATTGATCAGGCTGTGCAGATCGAAATCTACTATTTCGGCGGTAAGTTTTCCGCTTTCTATCTTTGAAAAATCCAGGACTTCTTCGATGAGCTTGAGCAGGATATGCCCGGAACTCCTCAATGTATTGATCAGGAACTTTTGTTCTGGATTTAAAGGTGTGCTCAGAATCAGATCACTTGCACCGATAACGCCATTCAGAGGAGTACGCATTTCATGGCTCATGTTCGCCAGAAAAATGCTTTTCGCCTGGTTGGCTTCCTCGGCATGTGCAATTGCCTGTTTCAGTCTTCCCAGCAAGACAAAAGTGAAAAGAGGGATAGCGATCAGCGTGAGTAATAAACCTGCCCCAAGAGTGAAGTGAGTGTTCCAATAATCATTGAATAAAATGACTATGGTAAATCCGAGTATGCTGAGTATCTGTGCAAACAGAAGCGCTCTTGTTCCATAACGTAATCCGTTCCCTACTGTGACCCATAAATAAATCCCGAAGAACAGCGAGCCTACCTCGCCATTCATATACATTCCGTATGTAATCGCGCTTACATCACCGATCAGTGCCAGGAATTGCCTTGTTTCGGAAGGCTTGTTGCTGTGAAAAATGACAATCGCCAGCAGAATAGAACTGAACAGAAACAGGCCGGAGACGTTGAAGATTGGCCTGATGGCGGCCGGGTTTTCAGCAGAATGGAATTGGTAGCTCAGGTAAAGGAACACCAGCAAGGTGATAATGATACGCGCCAGAGCCTGCTCATGTTCACTGCCGTAGCTCGGAAATCGGGCTACAAATCGCCGGAAAAAATCTTCCAGCATCTGGATCATAAGGACAATTGCTCAGGTAGAGGTTCCACGACATCCTGGATCTGCTGTTGAATGAGGCTAGCTTTGCTGAATTGCGCAACGAAGGAATCCACGCAATCCGGATCGAAATGCTTGCCGCTGTTGGAGGTCAGGTATGCCAACCCTGCTTCATTTGACCAGGGGGTTTTGTATGGGCGGCGCGAAGTCAGGGCATCGAAGACATCGGCAACGGCGACTATGCGCGCTTCCAGCGGTATGTCATCCTTTTCGGCGCCATGCGGGTAACCGCTGCCGTCATATTTTTCGTGATGTGACAACGCGATTACCGCTCCCATGCTGAGATATTTTGACGGGCTGTTTTGCAGTATCTGGAAGCCGATCAAAGGGTGGGTTTTCATGATAGTGAATTCCTCGGCGGTTAGTCGGCCGGGCTTTTGCAGTATGTGGTCAGGTATGCCGATCTTGCCAATGTCATGCATCGGAGCAGCGAGTTCGATCAAGTCGCAACGGTCTTCTTCAAGGCTAAGTCCTTCGGCTATCAGGCGCGAATATTTAGCCATGCGCACGATATGGTTTCCGGTTTCCTCATCGCGATATTCGCCGGCTTTTGCCAACCTTAATAATGTTTCCTGTTCGCGTTGGCGAATCTGTTTGGTCGCTTCCGCAACGCGCTGTTCCAGAAATTGCGAGCGATGCAGAATGATCTTCTGCTGCAGGCGTATTTGCAGCATGTTGCGGCAGCGAACTCTGCATTCGTAAGGATCGATAGGTTTGGAGATGAAATCGGTTGCCCCTGATTCCAGCACCTGATATTTGATGTCACGTTCTTCCAGAGAAGTGACTACCACGATGGGAACACCTTCGAGAGAATATATTCTCCGCATTTGCTGCACCGCTTCCAGTCCTGTCATGCCACTCATCATGTAATCGACAATGATCAAATCCGGCTGGTTGTCCCTGATCCAGGCCAGAGCGGTTATCGGGTCTGCAAATGTTTTTACGGCGATGTTTTTTTGGACGCTTCGCAATACTTTACCAAGTATCAACCGGCTGGTGAATTCGTCATCAATGATAACGACAAGTGGAGCCACGGAATTTTCAAAACTGTTTTCGATCAATTCGAATGACATCGTGCATCCTTGCGTAAATGGTCGTCCCCTTTGTTCATGCGAATTATCAATTAAATCAGGTTTCGCCTTGATTATAGCAAGCTTTTTTTATTTTACAACCACTTTTTATTTTTGGTAACCGGGAGTGGCTTTTTATCGTAGTGAGATGTAGTGCGTAGTAGCGTGCGATTAATTCTGCTGTTTAATCTGTACGTGCTAGCGTAGTGCGTATATCTTTTTGCTGAATTATTCCTGCGCGTCTGTCGGTTCTTCATCGGGGTCGCCCTAAGCTCAGCAGCGTTCTTGCGCTGATTTTATTGATGTTGGATCGACGAGATGAAATACTGAAATCCAGTCTGTTCAAAATTGGATGCAGGTTACATAGTCATTATCATCACAGTACAGGTATAATCCCTAGCGCTAAAAAACTGTTTGGCCGGAAATTTATTTTGACCAGAAACTTATTTTGAATAGATATCCCGATCTGGCCATCCATTCCACAAAAAGAATATTAGGAGAAGCTCATGCGTATAGGCATTCCTGCGGAGACGCGCGCAGGCGAAACCCGTGTTGCGGCGACACCGGAAACGGTGAAAAAGATGCTGGTATCCGGCCACACCGTCATGGTGCAAGCCGGTGCGGGTGATGGCGCGTCCATTCCCGATGCGGAATTCCAGGCGGCGGGCGCGACTCTGGTCGATGCCGCCACATTGTATGCGCAAGCGCAGATCGTATTGAAGGTCAAGGCGCCGACTGCCGACGAGCTGGCGAAATTGCCGCGCGATACCGTGCTGATCGGTCTGCTCACGCCGCATCTTGCCGAACAGGTCGCAGCTTATACCCAGCAGGGCATCACTGCTTTTGCGATGGAAAAACTGCCGCGCACCTCGCGCGCGCAGGCGATGGACGTGCTGTCCTCGCAGGCCAACATCGCGGGTTACAAGGCGGTGCTGGTCGGCGCCAGTCTTTACAAGCGTTTCATGCCGATGCTGATGACCGCTGCCGGTACCGTGAAAGCGGCACGCGTGCTGATCCTGGGCGTGGGCGTGGCGGGTTTGCAGGCGATCGCGACGGCCAAGCGACTCGGTGCGGTGGTCGAAGCATCGGATGTGCGGCCCGCCGCCAAGGAGCAGGTTGAGTCGCTGGGCGCGAAATTCATCGACGTGCCGTTCGAGACCGACGAAGAACGCGAGATCGCCAAAGGGGTCGGCGGCTATGCGCGTCCGATGCCGGCCTCCTGGATGCAGCGCCAGGCTGTATTGGTGGCGGAGCGTGCCAAACAGGCCGACATCATCATCACCACCGCGCTGATCCCGGGCCGTCCTGCCCCCGTTTTGTTGAGCGAGGATACGGTCAAGCAGATGAAACCCGGCTCGGTGGTGATCGACATGGCAGTGGAGGCAGGCGGCAATTGCCCACTGTCCGAGTTGAACAAGACTGTAGTGAAGCATGGCGTTAAGATAGTTGGCGAAGCCAATCTGGCTGCGCTGGTAGCAACCGATGCCAGCGCGTTTTATGCGCGCAACTTGCTCAACTTCCTCAATCTGTTGTGCGACAAAACCGGGGCGATGAATATCAACATGGAAGACGACATCATCGCCGGAACCTTGTTGTGCAAAGGTGGCGTGGCTGCCACACCCACAGTAAAATAACCACGGAGAAAAACATGACTGAGGCAGTTGATCCATTTGTTCTGAACCTGACCGTTTTTGTGCTGGCGATCTTCATCGGCTATCACGTGGTGTGGAACGTCACCCCCGCTTTGCATACCCCGCTGATGGCGGTGACCAACGCCATTTCCGGCATCATCATCGTCGGTGCGATGCTCGCGGCGGGACCTGTGAAACTCGACATCGGCACGGTGCTGGGCCTGGTTGCCGTGACGCTTGCCGCAGTGAATGTGTTCGGCGGTTTTCTCGTCACACAGCGCATGCTGGATATGTTCAAGAAGAAAAACAAGTAAGGGAAAATTATGTCGGCTAACTCTGTTGCACTCGCCTATCTGACCGCTGCGGTCTTGTTCATTCTCGCCCTGAAGGGCTTGAGCTCGCCGGTTTCGGCACGACGCGGCAATATGTTTGGCATGGTCGGCATGGCTATCGCCATGTTGACCACGCTCACTGTCACAAAAAACGTAGGCTACATCCTGATCGCGATCGCTGCGGGTGGTGCAGTAGGCGCAGTGGTTGCCAGGCGCATCCACATGACGGCGATGCCGGAGCTGGTTGCGGCGATGCACTCGCTGGTTGGCCTGGCTGCAGTACTGATCGCGATGGCCGCGTTCAATAATCCGCTTGCCTACGGCATTGGCGCGACGCTGCATGCCAGCAACCGCATCGAATTGTTCATCGGCACTTTCGTCGGCGCGATCACCTTCACCGGCTCGATCATCGCGTTCGGCAAACTGTCCGGCAAGCTGGGCAGCAAGCCGCTGCGCTTTGCCGGCCAGCACTGGCTAAACCTGCTGCTCGGTGTGCTGATGATCGGTTTCGGCATTGTGTTTTTCTTCACGCAAAGCTGGACGCCGTTCCTGATCATGACCGCCATCGCGATGCTGATCGGCGTATTGCTGATCATGCCGATCGGTGGCGCGGATATGCCGGTGGTGATCTCGATGCTGAATTCCTATTCCGGCTGGGCCGCGGCGGGTATCGGCTTCACGCTCAATAACAACATGCTGATCATCGCCGGTTCGCTGGTCGGCAGCTCCGGCGCGATCCTGTCCTACATCATGTGCAAGGCGATGAACCGCTCGTTCTTCAACGTGATCCTTGGCGGATTCGGTGGCGAGGCTGCTGCAGCAGATCAAGGCGACGGGGTGCAGAAGACCTACCGCAGCGGCAGTGCAGACGACGCGGCGTTCCTGATGGGTAATGCCGATTCTGTCATTATCGTGCCGGGCTACGGTCTCGCCGTGGCACGCGCGCAACACGCGATCAACGAAATGTCCAAGGTGCTTACCGAAAAAGGTGTGAAGGTACGTTATGCGATCCATCCTGTGGCGGGGCGCATGCCCGGACACATGAACGTGCTGCTGGCCGAGGCGGAAGTGCCTTACGAACAAGTGGTCGAAATGGACGAGATCAACAACGAATTCGCCGACACCGACGTGGTGCTGGTGATAGGCGCGAACGACGTGGTGAACCCCGCCGCGAAGAACGACAAGGCCAGTCCGATCTACGGCATGCCGATACTCGAAGCACACAAGGCACGCACCGTGCTGGTGGTGAAGCGCAGCATGGCGACCGGTTACGCCGGGCTGGACAACGACCTGTTCTACATGGACAAGACCATGATGGTGTTTGGCGATGCGAAGAAGGTGGTCGAGGACATCATTAAATCTCTGGCTTAAAAATATTGCTGCGAGAAATAGAAAGAGCCGCTGCTGCGGCTCTTTCTATTTATGCGACACTCAAGCACGATATGTCTTGATGACGAGGAATATTTCCAGCAAGCTTTGTGTCAGGTAGATGATGCTGGACACGCCGTGCAGAATTTTGAAGCGGTCAGCGAACGCGCTGCGCATCACATCTGCTGGCAGCGCTTGCGCCTTGAGGTTGGTCATGATCGGCTGGATGCCGAAATGTATTGCCAACGTCAGTAGCAACATCACTACCACTATCCAGAACAAGGGCTGACGCAAGGCGGCCTGACCAGATATTCCGATGCGCTGGATCAGCAGATACATTCCGCATACCATGCCGAGGTAGCCCAGCAACGCGAACATCTGCCCCGCCAGCATGCCCGCCAGTTGCTTGTCCGGTTGGGTGTAAAACAGCACCGGCACGGCGAGATAGCCGATTGCCCACAGGCTGCCGACCCATGCGGTGGTCAACAGTGTAGCAAGATGCTGCGACAAGTTTTTCATGGGCGGTAGGGTAACACAGCTCTATTCGATGGCAAGTCCGAAAAGCTTATGGAGGGACACCTGCTGGACAATGGTGCTTCATGTCTGGACAATGTCGTGTTCCCATTTGATGGGCAGCATCCACAAACACAACAAGGAGGTTTGATGTATTACATCGTAGAAAGCAACAAGTCATTTGACCAGGCCGCGACCGATCTGGAGGCCGCAGTGAAGCGTAACGAGTTTGGCGTGCTGCACATCCATGATCTGGGGACTACGCTGCGCAGCAAAGGCATCGCCTTCGCCGAGAATTGCAAAGTGTTCGAGGTGTGCAATCCGGGACAAGCCGCTAAAGTGCTCGGTACCGATATGCGTTTGAACATGGCATTGCCATGCCGCATCTCGGTATACACCGAACAGGGCAAGACCAAGATCGGCATGATCAAGCCTGTCCCGATGCTGGCGGCGTTGTCACAGGATGCGTCGCTGGTAAAAGTGGCACAAGAGGTCGAAGCCAAGACCAGAAAAATGATCGACGAGTCAAAATAGGCGACATCCTATCTAATTGCCGATAGAACAGAATATCTAAAAAATATCATGACACTGTTACCCGTTTGGACCGAGCAAATAAAATACCTGGTGGGTATTTTCGCCATCCTGAATCCGCTCGGCGCCATTCCCATTTACCTCAGCATGATGACGGATCGTCGGCCAGCGGTGATGCATCGCACCGCACTCAAAGCATCCGTGGCGGTCGCGGTGATCCTGACACTGGCGGTCTGGACGGGCGATGGTTTGCTGTCGTTCTTCGGTATCGGCATCCCGGCGTTCCGCATCGCCGGCGGGCTGCTGGTGCTGCTCATCGCCATCGCGATGTTCGGTGCCAAAACCAGCCCGGCGCGGCACACCGATGCTGAGCAGGCCGAAGCCGAGGCGAAGAACGACATCGCCGTGGTACCGCTGGCGATTCCCCTGCTGGCCGGACCTGGGTCTATCAGCCTGACCATCGTCGATGCACATCAGGTAGTCAGTCTGTCTGACAAGATCGTGTTCAGCCTGGGAATAATCGGTGTGGCGGTGATCGTCTGGGTGGTGTTGCGGATGGCCGAGCCGATTGGCCAGCGGCTGGGCACAGGCGGTCTCAATATCGCCACCCGGGTGATGGGCTTGATACTCGCTGCGATGGCGGTGCAATTCATGGCAGACGGGATGCTGGAGTTATTCCCCGGCTGGTCTCGCTGAGGTTCTGAACGCGGCAGTTTTTGCTGCGCCTCCTGATGCCTTGCTAGCCTCGGATGCATCAGGATGAGCGGTGAAATGAATTACGGAATGCTCAATACTTTCTGTTCCAATGGGTTTTTGTTCTAGGGCTTTTTCTTTACGCCGGGATCGTGAGGTGGCGTTGTTGGTGTCACCGCCGCTGCCGGTGCAGCAACTGGTTTTGCCACAGGTGCTGTCGTTGTCACCGTCACTGTTGCGGAAGCCATCGTTTGGTTGCCGGAGGCATCGGTTGCCGAGTAGGTCACGGTATAAATCCGCCCAGCCGGGCTTTTGCTGGTGGCGCGGAATTTCAAATAGCGGTCATCAAGACCAATGCTCGCGTCACGGATGTCGTCCGCTTCCATAGGTTCGTTGGCGGTGATGGACTCGAGCCTGATTTCAGGCATGTGGTCGTAGTCGTCTTTGGATGTGAAAGACGCCTTGATGGCGACGAGTTTGTTGTCCTTCGAAAAGATTGTGTTGGGACTCAGGTTTACCGTGACGCTGGGCGGAGTGTTGTCGAGCCGTTCAAGCGGGACAGTAAGATTGATGGGATTCCCGTCGGAAAAAGTGATCAGGGCATGGCTGGTCATATAATTGTTATCGGCCACATCCAGTGAGACACTCATCTTGTTCATGGTTTGACCAGAAAAAAACTTGGGCGACCGGTCGTTGATGGGTTCCCAAATGATGGCGTGGGCATCGTCTTCTTCCGGGGCAATCAGGCTGACATGCCAGCCTGTGGGCGAGTTGGCACTGGTCGAGGGAATGCCCAATTTGGCATTCCACCCCGCCGGGAACGAAAGAAGTTCATTGACATCGTTATTGGGATTCCCGTCATTTTGGTTGTCGCGCCCGATCGTAACCGCAGATATGGTTCTCTGGCTGCTATTGGCTATGCGATAGTGGTAGGAGATTTTGCCGCCGGAGTGTTGGGCATATACGCCCACGGTGACATGAGGTTGACTCTCATCCGACACAGCTATGCTGTCAGAGGAGAATGCCAAAGACGCGAAAGCCAGAGACGTAAATGCCAAGTTAGTCAGGCTGGTTAATCTGAATGTCGGAATCGCGATACTTTGTTTCATAATCGTAACCATCCTTGAAAAATATCTTTGTTGATTGTTTGCTGTGTCCGCAAATCGGCTAGTGTTGCGGTTGAGCGACGGCCTTCAGCAGCTGGGATAAATCCACCGGGGTTTGCGCTGCTGCTTGCGGGCCTTCGATTTTGACCTGTGCCCAGTCCACCATCTCCCCCGAGCCCCATGACACCAGAGAAGCGAGTGTAAACACCAGTACGCCGCGCGTCATGCCTCTGGCGATTTCCTGCCTATCAAGATATCGGTTGAGATACCAGGCGGCGATGAAGAATACGATGCTGGAAATGATCAGGCTCAGCATGGTGGAAGCTCGATCATTACGGGAATATCTCTTTGCATGGAATGGTACTCAAATGGGTTGCACAGACAGTTTTTCAAAAAGATCAGAAGGCATAGGCAGTAGCGCCAAGGTTTGCTCCAATAACATATCCGAAACCGCTGCTGACCATAGGCTGGCCCAGATTACTGAGATTTGAGATGCCGGTGATGATCGGGATTGTTGACCAATTGACACCATTCACACTGGTGTATGCATTACCGTTGTTATCGACAGCCACGAACTGAGCGGTTGAAATGAAACCTAACGAAGAATCGGGAGTGGCCGCATACACATACTGCGATTCCGCTGCGACTCCGACCAGATTCGGCGCACCGGGCAGGGTTTGTGGAGTCCATGTGCCTCCATTGATGCTGGTCACAATCGTGCCACCGTCGCCCACAGCTACATTGATGTTGCCGTAACTGCTGACGAATGAGGTTACTTGTCGCAGAATATTCGGCGTTCCAGATGTTTGGGCTATCCAAGTATTGCCGCCATCTTGACTGGTCACAATTGTGCCGCCATCACCCACTGCAACAAAAATGTTGCCATGTGTTACTCCGCGTAGATTATTGGTTGTGCCAGAAGTATGAGATATCCAGGTAATCCCATCGATGCTCGAGAGTATCGTTCCCGCGTCGCCCACGGCGAAGAACGTGCCTGAAACTTGTGTGATGGAACGCAAAGTTGGACTAGCTGCATTGTAGACACTGCCAGCATTCCAGTTGATACCATCGGTGCTATACACGGAGGCGCTTCCAGCACCGACGGCGACCCAGCGCAGCGCTGGATTGAGCGGATTATTCTGATTCGCGGCATAGCCGGTCACCGCAAAGAGGTCGGTTGTGAATCCAATCGGTGTGGTTCGATTGGTCCAAGCTTTCCCGTCTGGGCTGGTAAAGATTGCGCCGCCAGTGCCGACTGCCGAAAAACTGCCGGTGGCACTTGTTGTGTTATTTGAGCAGGTCGTCAGGCTGGTATAGCCGACACCAAAAATATTTTGTGGTGAAAGCGTGGGGCCGGCAGTCCAGGCCACGGCGCTGGCATTGTAAGGAGTAGCAGTGATCGTCGGGCTGCTCGATCCCCCGGGCCCGCCATTGATACGGCCATTGGCGGCAAAATAATACGCCGTCCCATTAAACAAGCCGCACATGTAAAACGGCGAGGCGGCTGAGATGTAAACATGTTCATTGGGCAAGCTAACCCAATTGAAAGCGGTGAGACTAGGATCAGTCGCAGTGAAAAGCCAGTATTCGACACCGGGGCTGCCTGTCCAGCTGAGCTTGACTCGGCCATCTCCGGCAGCAGGTGGGAGCCACGTTGGCGGATCGGCGGGCGACCCGTTGTCGAGGCAACCGCCAAGCAAGGATGCCGCCACGGCAACGATTAACATGCAAAACAATTTCTTCACTGTTGGATTCCTTAAAGGGGGATTTATTTTATTGCAGTATCTGTGGTGCCGATCAGCAGCGATGGAACAGATTTTTTCAAATGCATTGTTGCATTATAAATCATACCGGCAAACCCGGCTTTCCAGCCCGCTTGAAATCGCTCAAAGTTGTGGTTTGGAACGGCAACAACGATACATGACCATGAAAAAAAATGAAAGCGACATCGGTAGCAAATATAGCGATAAATTTAATTACTGTCTGAATTTATTATGGCACTGCACACAATATTCCATCGTATTGCGTAAGGCCAGCAAGGATTTGTTCAGGTCTATTGTTTGTAAGGTTGCTGCCAATGCGTCGGCCCCGGTGTGGGAAGCAAGTCCCAGTAGTGAAAATATATTGACCTATGGCGCTTGCCCTTCGGCTTGAGGAAAATGCGTCCAGTAGTGATTATGTGTTTTGCGGTAGTGTTCTATCTGCAAACCCTGGGCGTCCATTTCGACCAGGATCGCGCCGTCCTCGTCCGAACGCATCAGTTCCACGCCGCTGAGTGCATAGCGCTGCACGACCTCTTGTTTCGGATGGCCGAAGCGGTTGAGATAGCCCACCGTGAACACGGCATACTCCGGGTGTACTGCGGTGATGAATTCATCGGTGGAAGAGGTCTTGCTGCCGTGGTGCGGTACGATCAACAATTCTGCGGGCAATTTGTCTGCGTGCTCATCGAGCAATTGTTGTTCGGATTCTTTCTCGATATCCGCCGTCAATAAAATATGCCGGTTGCCGATACTGATGCGTAACACGCAACCGCGGTTGTTCTTGCTGATGCTTTCTTTGCTGTAGCTGGCTGCATCGGGATGAAGGATGTCAAACTGCACGCCGTCCCATTGCCAAGCTTGTCCGGTTATGCAGCGTTGCTTATTGGTGAGTTGCTGCAATAGCGGATGATCATCGGGCAGCGAAGACGAGACCCAGCCTACGGGCATGGCCTGCATCACTGAAGCCGCACCGCCGGTGTGGTCGGTGTCGTCGTGCGTGAGGATCAGTCCATCCAGTTGGTTGATGCCCATCGCGCGCAACGAGGGGATCAGGATACGATTGCCGCTATCCGCGCCATCGCTGAAATCCGGGCCGGTATCGTAGAGCAATGTGTGATGTCGTGTTTGCACACCAACTGCCAAGCCTTGGCCGACATCGAAAACTGTCAGGCGAACTGTGTTCAGTGCGGGCGGTTCCGGGGTATTCAGGAACATCGGCAGCAATAATAAAAACCCCAGCCAGCGCGCCGGATATCCGCGCGGCAACAAGATCACCAACACGCCCAACATGCCAGCGACGATGCTCCATGCTGGTGGCGCATGTTGTGTCCACACCGCTTGCGGCAGATCATTCAGCCATTCCAGCAACTGCATCGTCCAGTTCATCACGCTGTGCGCCAGCCACAGCGGTGCGTCCCAATGGCTGAAATCTGATGGCAGCACCGCGCCGAGCAACGCGAGCGGCACAACGATCAAACTTACCAGCGGGATCGCGAACGCATTGGCGATCGGTGAGACCAGCGAGACCTGCTGGAATAAACCGAGCGACATCGGAATCAAACCGATGGTCATCGCCCATTGCACCTTGCCGTATTCTTCCAGCCAATGCGCTTGCTTTAAACGATATGCCGTGACGTACAAGATGAGCGCCACCGCGCCGAACGACAACCAGAATCCGGGCGACAGCACGGCCCACGGGTCGGGGATCAATACGCCGAGCAGCGCGATGCTGAGCATCTGTCCGAGAGAAAAATTGCGGTTCAGCCATAGTGCGAAGGCAACCGCCCCGACCATATACACAGTGCGTTGCGCAGGCACGGCGAAGCCGGACAACAGCGCGTAGCAGAGCGCAACCAGCAATGCAGCCAGCGCGGCAGCCTTGCGCGCCGGTAAAAACAAAGTAAGCCGCACGCTGCGCCGCCACAGCCAGTAGGTGAGGGCGAAGCCCAGGCTGGCGAGCATCGTGATATGCAGGCCGGAGATCGAGCTTTATTAGCTATTAAAACGTAAATTCATCTATAATGTCGTCACGTTATCTCATCGAGAAAAATAGCCCATGCCCAAGGCTTATTCCTATATCCGATTTTCGAGCGTCAAACAGCAGAAAGGCGATTCGATTGAACGCCAAACCCGCCTCTCGACCCAGTATGCTGCAAAACATGGTTTGGAGCTAGATACAGAACTTAATCTGCGAGATCTCGGAATCTCTGCCTATGACCGATCTAACCTGGAAAAAGGAGAATTAGGCCAGTTCTTACGGCTTGTTAAAGAAGGCCGTATTCCCAGGGGTTCCTACCTTCTTGTCGAAAGTCTTGATCGCCTGTCCCGTGACAAGGTAATGGATGCTCTGTCGATTTTCACAGATATCCTAAGAGCCGGAATTATCATCGTCACCGTTGCTGATGAGCAGGCCTATAGCTACGAGCGGTCTAATGAAAATTGGGGGAGCCTGATAGCTTCGATTGCTATCATGAGCCGCGCCTATGAGGAATCAGCAACCAAGAGCAAACGCATCCGTTCTTCGTGGGATGCCAAGCGCAAGAATATTGCCAATAAGCGCCTGACTGCACGTTGTCCTTATTGGCTTAAGCCTGCCGAGGGGGATCAAGGCTTCAAGCCTATCCCTGAACGTGTTGAAGTTGTGAAGCGCATATTCCAGATGTCGCGTGATGGTATTGGCACAGCTACTATTGTTAAGACGCTGAATACTGAAAATGTCCCGCGATTTTCCGAAAAAACAAACGGCTGGCAAACCTCCTATATCCAGAAAATCCTATCCAATCGTGCTGTCTATGGCGAGTTGCAGCTGGCATTGCAACGAGATGGAGTGCTGACTCCGATAGATGTTGTTCCTGATTACTACCCCTCAATTATGTCAAAGGAGGAATGGCACCTTGTCGCATCAGCTCGTGCTTCAAGACGAACACGTGGTGGCGTAAGCAAAGGCAAACATATAAGTAATCTTTTTTCAAACCTGCTGTACTGTGGATATTGCGGTGGAAAAATGAACATGGGCGGATATTCCCACGTGCGGGCCAATGGCCGCAAGACCGAAGGCCGATACATTGCTTGTAGTAATGCCCGTCGCGGTGTTGGCTGTAAATTCATCCAGTGGGAATATGGAGACCTTGAGAGACTGGTATTGCAATTCTGCAAAGCTATCGATCTGGCTCAGGTGTTGGGTTTGAATCGAGATGCTGAATCTGAGATTAACAGCGCTATGCTTAGGCGCGAAGGAATCAGGCAGGAAATTATCAAAGTGACTGCAGCGAATGAATCTCTTCTCGATGCCTTGGAGAAGTCAGGACAGGGTGGCACGCCTCAAATGATCCTTGATCGCATGAAGACCAATGAAACTAAGCTTGCCGGACTGCTTGAGGAAATGAAGCAGGCCGAGGATGAGATCATGCGACTAACCAATTTGCGTGTTGATGCCTCATTCCAGCAAAACCTTATCGTAGAATTGCTACAACAGCTTGAACGATTGGAAGGCAACGACCTGCACTTGCTTCGCATCCGGTTATCTGAGGCGGTCAGGCGAGTCATCACCAAAATTACCACTTTTCCGGGTGGTCGTTGGTGCGCAGAAGATGAAATTGAAAACTATCGACGCGACTTGATTGCGTCCGACGAATTTGATGATGAAACAATCAATGAAATATGTGCCAAGCTCGACAGCAAACCTAACAAGAAGAACAGGCTGCTTATGCTTGAGTTCAAGAATGGTGAGCATCGCACTGTCTTGTCGACAGGCAAGATTCTGGATCAGAAAACTCCACCTCCTGCTGATTGGAGTATCAGCACTTTGTTCGATATCTTAGAACTCAAAGTCTTCAAGCGCGTAGATGTTTAAACGAATCCTTTTCGCCATCACGGTTTCAGCCGTAATCAATACGGCATTTGCTGCTACTGCCGATTTCGCTGAATGCCGCAATGTGTTTGCAAACGGCAAACCGCCTGTATTGTCAGCTTCGATTGACATGAAGCCAAGATCGCTATGCTTCAGCGCCTTCGCTGTTCTCTACTCCGGTAAAAGCCACACGCCCATCTATTCGGCAGAACGGCTCAATAGAGAGGTGCTGTTGGAAGCAAGGTATAACCAAAGAACTAACAAATTCTATGCTGACGCCAGATTGCCTCGCGCTGAGCGTGCCGAGTTGGAAGATTATCGTGGCTCAGGATTTGACCGAGGCCATATGGCACCAGCCGGTGACATGGCTACGCCTGAATCGATGGCGCAAAGCTTCTCACTGGCTAACATGGTGCCGCAGTATCCAATCAATAACCGCAAGGCTTGGGCAAGCATTGAGAAGGCTACACGTAAATATGTAATGCGTGCGGCGGGTGATGTGTATGTGATTACGGGGCCCGTGTTTGACGGTACGCCTCCGACGATTGGCCCAGACCATGTTTGGGTCCCACAGCATTTGTTCAAACTGGTCTATGACCCGTCAACGAATCGGATATGGGCACACTGGCTGGACAACACCGATGATGCAAGGGTGGGGAAGCCCATCAGCTATGAAGAATTGGTTCGCCGCACCGGAATCGAGTTCCTGCCCGGTCATTGATAGGTGACAGTGCGTGATAGTCGTGTGTGTGTGCTTTATGCCATTCAGAATCACCTGAAAGCCTTGTAGAATAAGGCTTTCATCGTGTCAGTGTGGGTAGTGTGAGATGATATGCTGAAAGACTTTGTTCAGGATTATTCTGTTCAACGTCCCAGTTTTTCGACAGCTAAACCTTCTCCATTATTGGCACTATCCATCCAAATAGAGTCCTGGACAACAGGTATGGGTACCAAAACTTGTTGACCTTTGCGGGTGCCCATAGCAGGAAATTCAACCTATATCGCTGTTGACCTGTTCTCGGAATTGTTGGATTGTGGACACACTGGAAAATCTGTTCGCCTTGCAAACCTTGGTGTAGGTCGCCAGAAGGGGTATATATACGGCACTGTTACACCTTATTCGGTGTTTGCTACAAATTGCAGGCATTGCCAAACAACTCGGCTTTCCATGACTGATCACCGACTGTCTTGCGCAACCTGACAGCTCCGAAACCCGAATTAATCCGTGCAAGCTTGTTGCAAACGTCACTGAGTCTTTTCAGAATTGCACTGTCCATGTCGGGACGTCTTGTTGCTCCTGAGCTGAGATATGCGTACAGGGATTTGCTCTTGATACGCTTTTTGTCATCATCGGTGGGCAGATTTACATTGCCACGATTGAACGGCGTCATGCATGTCGTAGGCTTTTGTGTCAGGAGCTTCGCCCATATCTGTGGGTGCTCACCAGTGAGTGAGCCATGATGTGCAACTTTATACGCTGAGCCTGGAGGCTTTGATCCGCACCACTGATCAGTAACGACAGCCGTCCAGCCGCAACTTTGATGATCCTCCAAGTCTGATCCCAATAAAGCGGCATCTCCACCAAAGTCTATATGGATCACCACAGCCTCGAGATTCGGTTTTAGTTCAGGAGCATGATTGACTGGACTCCCACCGTTTTTGTTAGGGAGGTACTGCGCGAAATGAGCAATTGATTGGGAAAATGCTACTGGAACAGGGGATAAAGCAGTAACTCTTACATTTCTACCGTTCACGTTGATTTCCATTACAGAGGATCGCTGCATGACGTGGAAAACTCTATCACGCTGATTGATTGCTTTATATAGTTCGTTCGCTCCACGAGAAAGGCCGGGAGCATTAGTTTCGTTGTGTGCACTAAGAAATGCTGCGGCCTCTTTATTATTTAACGCTGCGGACATAAAGAATTCCGCATCAGGGTAATAGTCGGCTAAATCCGAAATTCCACGGACATGATCATCATGCCAATGCGATGCAACTATCGCCTTAACTTGACTTGACTGAATACCTATTGCTTGAAGATATGTATGAGATGCGGGTAACTTGGTATCTGGGTCAATGCATGAATCCACCAATATCCAATTCCCAGCCCCAACGTGAACAGCTATTGCCTCACCAAAGCCGGGCCCAAATACCGTAATTTCAAGCTCATCAACCGACGGAGCGGTCCCATAGTCGATCATTCCGCAGTTGCTCGAGATTGCATTTTTGCGAGAATCAAATCAGCGTCTGCATAGATTTTCTGAACTTGTTGTTTGGTCCATGCTGGACGACGTCGAAATCGCAGTTCCTGAGAGTTTTTGATGCTTCCACGACGTGTCTGCTTGTATAAAGTTAAATAAAAAACTGCGCCAGGTGCAACTAGATCTCGATCTTGCTCGGACACCCACTGGAATTCTATTTCAGCCGTATGTTCAGGAATCTGTCCGATTTTCGCAGTTAACAAAACCTGCATCAGTTCATTCTGAATATCAACTTCTAAGACTCGTCCTTCCCATAGCTGAATCACTGCCGCATCAATATCCTCTGAGCGGTCAATGGTAAGCTGTGAAGATGGTGGGACAACTTCCTTATTATTAGGAGTTGTAGACGTTTCGTCATACTTATCTTTATCTATATAAGCTGTGCTTGAGTATTCTCGAAAGGCTACTCTTGTCCAAGCAGAGTTAATTTGAAAATCAAATGCGCTTACACCGGATGGTGAACGATTTGGTGTTAGCGGCATTGTAGAAAGATTGATCATGCGGAAGGCAGGGCTTGAGATACGATTGAATCAAAAACTCTCACAGCATCATTCCATGAGTTCTGCCATTCCGAATCAATTAATGTTGATGCTTGTTCAGCGGTAGTCATGCCAGTCTCTTTGGACTCGATTATTTCTCTGTGGTCATTGAGAATAAAAAACACACCGTACTTTACCTTGTTGGATGGCTGGACTGAAATTCGTTTTTCATTGCCCGAGCGAGGCGTTTGACCTCTCTCAGCGTCCTGAATTCTGATGGTTAAATTGGCCAACCCAGCAACATGGCTTTTTGGATACAAGCTGTCCCAGATAGTCTTTGGTGCCAATTCATCTCCGATCTTGTAGTAGTCCGCTTCGTTGCCCAGACGAAAATCTGCTAGGAAATTGAGGCCAATGGCTGTAATCGGGGTGTGTGGAACAAGCGATAAAATTCCTACCGCCAAGTCTTTAAAGGCTGGAGTAAGCGCTCCTTTGCTTGTCAATGAAAATTGATTGGACAGAACCTGAAAGGCGAACCATTCGGTCTCAAAAACAGTGACCTGTTGAGAAACAATTAATGAGGGTGCCTTCTTGGCATTTTCGGCATCCGCCTGACCGATCAATTGATTTCGCTCAAGCCAATCAGGAGAAAATATGGCAGGGTTAAACGCGCCCACCTCAACTATGGACGAACCAAAAATGTCAGCTGTTCTTGTCACGCTTCGATTCCGTTCATAATCTTGAAGAGTTAACGTGTCGGCAATAATAACCTGAATTCGTCCAAAACAACAAACAACTACATCTAACCTGTTCAGCGCCAAATAAGCCTGAGCAGATAAATGTGCATATTCATTAGAACCAAATGCGCACCAAAAAGGCCCTGTAATCACCAACGAAATGTCCCAATAACTACCCCAGTTTCTTACTTAAACTACTAACAGTCTGGTTACAGTGGGCAAAAGTAGGTAGGCTATAAACCCATACAGCTTCAGCCCCAGGTATTCCAGCTTGGAAAAAGAAGAGGACGCTTAAAGGCGTCCTCTAATTGATTCCAACTTTGTCAGTTTATTGACCCGCACAATGTTGGCAAACAGTCTTAGATTTTGAAGAGACTGTCTTTCATGCCATGCAGTGTTGGCAACAATTATCAGCTTGCATAAAACCTATCCCAGCAGGTTGCTATCTAAGCTAGGAGTTGTTGTGATACCTTTTATTAGAATGACAGGAGGGGGCAATGCAACAGTCCGGTTGTCGGCCATTGCTGCCGTTAGGAAACGGCTGCTTTGCGCAATTCAAATCGAGGGGTTTATGGGCAGGAGCGTGCCCGAAGCGGAAATTTGAGTGCCCCATTCCTTTTTGTGCCATGCTTTGAATCACGTTACACTTTGCAATCAACAAACTCTCATGGGGGAAGTCATGCGCTTACTTATGTTGTTCGGTCTCGTTGTTTTGACTGGTTGCCAAAATGTTTTTAGTACATTTTATCGCCCATATTTCAATCCTCAATCTCCACCACCTATCATGGCTGGCGAACTCCAATATATGCAATACCTAGGCCCGAATGATACGCCACAAGTGTATGTTTCATCTGACATGCCACGAGATGTAAAAATCGCCCGATCTAAGCATTGGACTCCGATTGGACAATCTTCATTTAATGGCCCAATAGGGTCTCAAGCAGAATTGTTACGCCAAGCAAAAACGGTCGGGGCGACTATGGTACTCGTGACTTCACGATTCACGGAAAATCGAACCATTACTACTCCATTATTCATCCCCAACAACCAGACGACTCTTTATAGCGGGACGACCAATGGTCAGATATACGGCAACTATGGAAACAGTGCAACCTATAATTCAGAAACCACAGGTTCCGCAACTACCTACGGAACAACAGTTGTGCCTATCACTACCGTCCAATCTCGTTTTGACCAGAGTGCCGTATATTTTGTAAGGAATACAAGAAAATTAAAATTCGGGATTGGAATTGTTAACCTGACTCCCGAACTTCGTTCGAAGTATGAAAGGAATACTGGTGCGTTGGTAGACATCGTGTTTGAAGATTCACCGGCTTTTAATGCTAACGTATTACCCGGTGACGTACTTATTGAGATAGACGGAACGCCAGCATTGAATATGAAACAATCGTTAGAATTGATTGCGAACACTCATCCGGTTAACGGAATATCAACGATAAAAGTTCTTCGAAATGGAATTGAAAAAACTATCAACCTTCAACTCGAAAACTAATGCACTACTAAATGAATAATCCACAAGAGTCGTTCAAAATCAATCTCAACCAAAACCTATGGGGGCTAATTATTGGCTTGGGCTCATTGGGTGTTTCGGAGTACCACAAGCTTTGTACTCTGTTTTGGTTTGCGGTCGTTGTTCAATAGTTATGGTTTCTTCAATCGCAGTAACCACATGGGCATATACAGTCAATTACTGGAAAAACAAGCAAGGTTAGCAGTTAGAGACCTTCTACGATGAGCGTCGATCTTGATCAACTCGCATGTTCCTTTTTCAAGTTATTCGCTCACTAGCCTTTGTTCACTTATATTTATCTAATATCTTTTTCTTCTGGGTATCATATTCATCTTGAGTTATGGCTTTAGTATCCAATAGATCTTTTAGCTTCTTTAACTCTGAGTACATATCATCTTTTGGTGCGGCTTGCTTTGAAGCATCTTCCAGTTTTAATGCATTCAGTCTTGTTTCAGAGCCGCCACCATTGTTGTACCCAGCCGTACCTTCTAGGCAATCTGACCAAGGAATACCAATGGCACAATCTGCGGGGTGATGGGCGCATCCTGTCAAGGTAGCAATGGCTATCAAAGTTATCAGTTGTTCTTTTACCATTATCTCTCCCCAATTTGTTAAAGGTGCTTCTCTGTTCAAAACATCCTGAATCCCTGCGTTATCCGTAGAAACAGATCCCCTCTCTTTATGACTGCTACTGGGACGATCCGGCCTTTAGCCGACGTCCGCTTTGTCGCAGTCTACTTGACGCCGGTACTGACCGCAATGGCCGAATCTCCGACTTGGCTGGTACTCGGTGACTGTGTCAAAACGCGGAAGAAATTTATGCCAAAAATTATGGACCTTTCAGAACGCTCTATAATCGATTTTCTTGGCATCGGATATGGTCGAGACACCCCATAAATTTTGGTGTTTTTGAGTTTTGACACAGCCTGCGGCCATTGTGGCCGTCTCAGCTTAATCAGGAATGCTTCAGGTTTGCACTCAATAACGGACATGCAATATAAAACCAACCTGTCTCCTTTTGCATAATGTAATATAGAGACGGACGAATAAACATATCATTAATAATCAAATCAATAGGTCTGATTAATGCCCGTCTCTTTATTAAAATATATCTGGACCTATGGGTCTCTACATTAACTGTTAGGGTTCTGGCGTCATGACTTGGCAAGATGAACACAACAGCCGTGTGTCCCAGTTTCCGGAAGTCATCCGGAAAGCACATACGCATTCGACCAACCACCGTAAAGAGGTTGAGGGTAGTGACATCTGCGGTTGCTTCTATTGTGGCGCCACTTTCCCTCCGAGTGAAATTTCTGAGTGGGTCGACGAAAATGCAGATGGTGTTGGCCAGTGTGCTTTGTGCCCGCAATGTGGAATCGATAGCGTTATTGGCTCTCTTTCCGGTTTTCCTATTGATAAAGCGTTTCTGAGTGAAATGAAACGCTACTGGTTTTAGAGCAATGAACCCTAACCTTTCGGTCATGAGGGGCCGACTTCCGGCGTTCCGCCTCCAGACAGCCCCTTACCTCAAACGTTGAATGTCTGAAATTGGGTGCAAACCGGAATCAAGTTTGAATTAGTCGAACCGGCAGCTTTGGACGAGAACCGGATGCTAGCTGCAATTACAACTAATGTCTTAAATGTGTCGCTTGCTGCTTGTCACAATCGGCAACTTTCAGACAGCGAAACAAATCCTTCTCCACTATCTGCACCATCCAGCAAAACTGTAAACAGGATAACGTCGTTTCACTGTTGTCCTGTTGTGGAATTCATAGGATCGTGGTCATACTGGAAAATCTGTTTGTCATGAAAAACTGGGGCTGGATTTACCGAAACAGTTATTGAACAGTCAATAATCTGTGTTTCAAATTGTGCAGTTTTCTGAAATGCCTCTTATTGGCGTTATACGTCGATTTGGCTATCAGTTATCTCAGTGGACATACATGGTCAATCTCTCGATTTGTGAAACTATTAGGCACCTTCTTAAATAGCGCTTATTCGCGATATACGTCGATTTGGCCATCACTTATCTCAACGGAATATCCCCCTATCGGCTTCTTTTTCTTTACCATGGACTTCTCCTCATAATTTTTAGATCAACATGATAGACCATAAATTGAGGTTCCCCTGATTATTCGTCTTCCAAGAGGTGGCGTTCATGCTACCAGCTTCTCTTCCTTCTGAGCTATGAGCCATGCATCCAGAAATTGGATTGGTGACTTGTAACCCAACGTCGAGTGTTGCCGTTTTCGGTTGTA
>JANXXX010000013.1 GCA_025350405.1 Gallionella sp. | reverse complement strand
CATGGGGTTTTTTAGCGAAATCATCGAATCCAGCAAATTCAAAGCGGCTAAACTCTGAGCCCTCAGTCGCAATCGAATCACATCTTCGAACTCGGTCCTTGCCTAAGGCCAGATCAATACGAGCGTTCCTGCCACAACGAGTGTCCCGCCGATGACTAGCTTGGGCGTGACGGCCTCGCCAAGGAACAGCACGCTCAGGACGATCGCAAACACGACGCTGAGTTTATCCACCGGTGCGACCATGGAGGCCGGTGCCATTTGCAGTGCGCGGTAGTAGAACAGCCATGACAACCCTGTGGCGATGCCTGACAGCACCAGAAAGACAACAGGACGCATCTCCATCGTTCTTTGCGGAAATCGCCATTCGCCCTGAAAACTCACGATGGCAAACGTCATGAGCAGGATCACGACGGTACGCACGAATGTCGCGAGGTTGGAATTGATTCCCTCGACGCCGAGCTTTCCAAAAATGGCCGTCAATCCCGCAAAGAAAGCCGAGCCAAGTGCGAATAATTTCCAGGACATGATCTGTTGACCTCTTTAGTGATTAGCAATAGCTCAAACCCGATCTGACACAAACCGCCAGATTTCTATAGCCGCTTTTGCCACCCAAGTTTCATGCAACTTTAAATTGGATTGGCGGAAAGCGGACGGTGGCAACCGGCAGAAGTTAACCCAATTCAGAAGGTCTGCCTTGTGAATTCGCTTCCCCAAACCAGCCGCAGGCCAATTTCCGCACCGTGCCCATAACAGACATGGCGTGTTCTCCGGATCGGAGTCGCATTTATAGTCCTCATTTCATTTTCTTAGACCGAATTGCGCTGGAGAAACGGTGATGGAATCTGGCAAAGGTGTGTCACTCATATTCAAAACCCCAATGGTCGCCGTGACGCTTAACGCCGCAAATACCGAGAACGCAATCCCGATGCGGAGAGCTAAACCAAATCTGGATGTGAAGAGAAAAGTTACCATGCCGAGTACAAATGAAATGGCATAAAGAATAATCATTGTTCTTATCGCACCCTCATCGCTTTTCTTTATCTCGAAAGTTTGTCAGCTTTGATGTAATTTTGCCTTTAGCTCGAAATGTCCACACTTGGGACTAAACGGAAATTTTGCTATGTCCACTTTGGGGCAGTCTATCTTTAAAGATAATTGGCAGCAATGGCCGAACTGGAGTCATCTGCCCCCCGCCCCCAGTTAGCCGTACAGTTACAGAGCGTTGGCTCAAGTGATTTTTAATCAGATCACAAATAGAACAGCGATACCTCTGACAGTCACCACGATCCGGTACCCACCATTCCTAATGCCATGAATACTCATCTTGACCTGACGAGGGGGGCGGCGTAGAGAGGTGGCTCCGCAAATTCGGACAACCCGATAAGTGATAGCCTTGCTCAACCCAAGCCGCACAAAGTGCGGCAAACAGAGGAGCAAGCGCATGAGAAGGACGAGAAGGAATCACGCACCGGGATTCAAGGCCAAGGTGGCAATCGCCGCAATCAAGGGTGACAAGACGTTGGCAGAGTTGGCTGAACAGTTTGACGTACACCCCAACCAGATTTCGGATTGGAAGCAGCAATTGCAGGAATCGGCTGTCGATGTGTTCGGCGGCCCGCCGCAAGCAAAGGCCGCAGAACCCGACCTCAAGGTTCTCCACGCCAAGATCGGGCAGCTCACGCTGGAAAACGATTTTTTAGAAAGCGCGCTCACCAAGGCGGGATTGCTGAGCGCAAAGAAATGATCGACCGAACCCACGAACTGCCAGTGAAGCAGCAATGCCAGATACTGGAACTGGCGCGCTCGACGGCGTACTACCAGCCCGCACCGATAGCGCCGGAAGACCTGGCACTGATGCGGCGGATCGACGAACTGCACCTGGAGATGCCTTATGCGGGCGCGCGCATGTTGAGCCGGATACTCAAGCGGGAAGGCCAGCCGGTCGGCAGGAAACACGTATCGACTTTGATGCAGCGCATGGACATCCACGCCTTGTATCGCAAGCCGAATACCAGCAAACGTCACCCGGCGCACAAGGTCTATCCGTACCTGCTGCGCAATCTGGAGATCACCCGGTCGAACCACGTCTGGGCGGCGGACATCACCTACATTCCGATGCAGCGCGGCTTTGTGTATCTGTTCGCCGTCATCGACTGGGCCAGCCGCCGGGTGTTGGCATGGCGTACCTCAAACACGTTGACCACCGACTTCTGCATCGAAGCGGTGCAGGAGGCGATCAACCGCTACGGGAAACCGGAAATCTTCAACACCGACCAGGGTTGCCAGTTCACCAGCCTGGAATTCACCGGTCTGCTGAAGGACAACGGCATCCAGATCAGCATGGACGGCCGTGGCTGCTGGCGGGATAACGTGTTCGTGGAGCGGTTGTGGAAGAGCGTCAAATACGAGGAGGTCTATCTGCACGCCTACGACTGCGTGAGCGATGCCAAGGCGGGTTTGAAGCGATACCTTACCCGTTACAATCAGTTCAGGCCGCACTCGGCGCTTGACGACAAAACGCCGGATGAGTTCTACTTCGACAACCTGCCTGCAATGCAAAACGCAGCGTAGGGATTAACCGCAAGGCTTTCACTTAAGAAATGGGAAATACTGTCCAAACAAGCGGAGCCACCTCTGACCACAGGTACAGGTATGTGACTACGGTTTCGTTGAACATCCCCCTTTAGCCATTGTTTACTGATATAACCCATAAAATTCTCCCCGTTAAATTTGTCTTGGATATCGTCTTAAGCTAAACATGCTTTCCAAGGGAATGCAGTCGAG
>JANXXX010000153.1 GCA_025350405.1 Gallionella sp. | reverse complement strand
CAACCAGCAACTCGATCAAAGTAAAACCGCAATTTTGACGATGCTTAACCATCACCATTCCCGGTAAGGAATTCCATTGAGTCCGGTGCCAGTCGAGAGCGTATAGACGTCGAATATGTCATCCCCTTGCTGCGGCGCGTCTGGCCTGCTCTGATAGCTGCGCTTACCCCAAGTTTGTTCGGGCAGCATGTCAGTATCCTGAATTAATGGATTGCGCGGAATTCTGCGCAAAAAAAATATTTTTACCTTTTGCGGATCATTTACCGCTTCCACACCTGCAACCAGATCTTCCAGCGACCTCGGATAACCCGACTGCCCCATCAATTTAACAATCCGCCCTTCATCTGTAGCCTGTTTATAGGCATCAATCGCATCGCGAATTTGCCGCAAGGAGGATTTCAGTTCCTGCTCCTTGTTGCGTTGCACGACTAGTTCAGACATCGGCAATGCAATGCTGGACAGGACACCAACTATAGCGACAGTAATCAACAACTCGATCAGCGTGAAACCGCCTCCGCGATATGAATGCCGGACTGGCGGATGGGCATGCAGAGCTATCATGGCTGCGTTCCTGCGCCTGCGGTTACGTCATGTTTGGTATCTGCTCTCTCAGTTGCGGATATAACATTAGGCGCAGGATTGGTCGGCACCGGTACTGAGGAAGGTGATGACCTGGGTGTACTACCGATAGAATTCTCGGTACCCGAAGGGAATTCGCTGTAGATCGCATCTGGCCGCGTAACGTTGCGCACAATGTGTGGCGTGATCAGCAACACCAGTTCAGTTTTTGATTTATCGTGGTTATCGTTGGAAAATAGGCGCCCAAATAACGGCAAGTCGCCCAAACCCGGAACCTTATTCACAGCGGAGCTTTCGTTGTTTTGTATCAAACCGGCAAGAATCTGCGTTTCCCCATCCTTAAGCCTTAACGCAGTTGACGTATTGCGGGTACCTAACTTGTAAACTTGAGAACCGGATGGCATCGTGAGCGTCTGTATCACACTGCTCACTTCCAGATCGACCTTCATGTCCACCTCCTCATCCAGCCGAATGTTTGGCTCAACATCAAGCTTGAGTCCTACGTCAATATAGTTAACCGTTTCTGAACTTCCTACTCCTGCTGTCGAGACGGTGGTAAGAACCGGCAAACGTTCACCGATATGAATCTTGGCCTTCTGCCTGTCCTTTACCCGGATTCTGGGGTTGGCGAGCAAGGTGGTATCTGAATCAAGCTTTTTCAAATTAAGCGCCATTAACGGATCGGTCACTTTCAACGAAACAAAATTGGAATCGCGATTCTTCCATTGGTTGAGTGTAAAACTTCCAGCCGTACCCAGGCTTGCACCAATTTTCTCGGGAAACTGCAACCCCAGATTGGAAGCAAAATCTTTGCTTACCTCCAGAACCTCAACTTCCAACACGACTTCAGGTTCCGCCAAGTCCTGATCGGCAATCAGCTTTTCCGCCAGACGTATGACCTCCGGAGTATCTCGCATGACAAGCAAATTAATCTTTTCATCGATAAAGATATCTTTGGTCTTCAAGATAGTTTTGATCATGTCCAACGTCTTTTTGACATCCGCGTTGGCGAGGTAGAAACTTTTCACAATCAACTGCTGATAGTCATGATTTTTTGCGGGAGTGTTGGGATAGATTAATAGAGTATTTTCACTCAACATCTCCTGCCCCAATTGATTGGTTACCAGCAGCAGCTTGACCGCATCCTCTACGGTCGTGTTTTTTACGAAAATGGTGACTTTCAAATCAGGCTTGATATCCTTGTCGAAAACGAAATTCAATCCAGCAACACGCGAGATCACTTCGAATACAGCCTTGATCGGTGCATCCTGAAATTCCAGCGCGAGCGGTTTCTTGAGTGCCAGCTTGATTATTGAAGGAATCACGATAACTGCTGCATTTGTGTCGGCCAAACGTTTCTGCAAAGCTTTAGCAGCAGGCTGGGATGGATTTTCGGCCAGAATTGGACGCAGCTTGGCTTGGGCTCCTTCCCTGTCGCCCTTGTTGAATAACGCCTCGGCCTCAGCCAGCTGCGCCATGCGGTGCATGTCTGCCTGCACTTCCTCAGTGCCGACCGTAGCGCGTGGATTGCTGGCATCCAGTAATAGCACCCGCCTGTATCCATTCTCAGCTTCGTCCAACTTACCGTTGTTGCGAGCCGAATCTGCCTGCGCCAGGATTTGATTCACGGCAGCTTCGCGCTGCTTGAAAAGATAGGTCCGGTATTCCGGATTGCCTGGCGCCTCTTTTGTTGCCAAATCAATCTGTGCCAGACCCGACTCGATTTTACCTTCTGACAACAGTTTCTTGCCTTCATCAAAATCCCGAACCGCAGGCTGGGCACATCCGGCCAACAGCATTGCCAAAAATAATATCGGCAGCAGCAACAAGGGCTGATACCTGAAAAACAGTGACTTCAATTTGTCTCTCCAATCTGGATGGTTTGTTTAATGTTCAAAGGCAAATAAGTCAAAATCATCATTGGCGCCCGCACCTCATCCACACGATAGATATTGTCGAGAACATCTCCTTCCCTGACTGTGTAGCTACGATCCTGTTTGGTCAGCAGCACGACTACTTTCTCCCCCTGCTCTGCCAGTTTCCCCATATACACAAAAGGCAGCGGCGGCGCAGAAGGTGGCGCTACCTTGGCAGGCGGTGGGGCGACATACCAGGACTTGCCGGCAAACATATCTTTCACATCTTCCGGCAACGGCTGCCGATTCAGCTTGGCCAGTGGGACATGGCTGGTCAATTCACTATCCGTTCTTTCTTTCTGCTGCATGTGCCGCGTCTTCGCCTGGCCTGGCTGAACGACCGTGTTATCCGATTCGTCGCTGCCTTCAACCGATGCCACCGCAGCCAAGGTGAGTGCCAACGCAACCCCCAACATCCAGCGCCGATGTTTTATTGTGAGTACCATCAAACGCTACCCAGAAAAATAGTGAACTGAATCTTTGCTTCCAGCTCTGTACCGCCTATAGTTTCCCGCTTGAAGCTGACCCCTTCCAGCGCCACCGTAGGCAGCGCATTCAAAACTTTCGCAATAAATTTTCGGACCTGAATGTAACTCCCCTTCACCGGCAAGATAATTTGGTACCTGCCCATGTGGCCGGCCTTTTCCCTGGTGAACTTGTATTCCCCTTGTGTCAGGCTAAGCGACTCTTTACTCGCGGATTTGTAAATTTTGCCCAGCAGCGTTACCGCACTCTGCTCAGGCGGAAGGAGCTTGTAAAATGAGGTCAACCCTGACTCCACCGGGAGCGCAGTAACCACAGGGTTCGCGAGCTCCATGTTGTAGCGGCTTTGCAAATCCAGCACCGCACTGGTTGCACGCTCCAATTTCGCTCCGGCAGGCAGAATAAACCCGATGAATACGACTGCGGCAAGCACCGCCAGCGCGAGTCCAGCCAGCCCCGGCAAGCCAAGATATCTCGCCCACTGCGCAACGATCCATGCTGATCTGCTCATCGTTGCATCTCCCAAGCTGCCTGGAGCACAATACGTATCGGTTTCTCCGGGTCTTGCTCCTGAATCTGATGATTCAGGATCGTGACTTCGCGGAACAAGGCAATCTTCTGCAGGGTGGAAACATAATCCAACATACTCCCCATCTTTTTTGCCTCGGCGCTGATGCGGACTAATCCCTTCTGCACATCCGGTTCTATAGACAGCACAGCCACTTCATTAGTCCGGGATACTTCGAATGCCTCAAACAACTCCTTCCACGGCAGTGAAAGCGCAAGTATTGCCGCATTGGCCTGCTTCGTTTCGCGGTCAATTTGTTCCGCATCGCGTCCATCGGCAACAGTGGACGTGGACAACCTCTTGCCCCGTTCCTGCAACCTTGCCACCATCACCTCCTGATCCGATATTTCCCGGTTCAGGTCACGGTAGCACCACACTGCGGATATCGATCCGACCACTCCTAACGCAAGCACCAACATACCTACCCAGTTGGAATGTCTGCTCGCCAGATAATCCAGATTAACTGTCGTCATGGTCATATCCCTGCCGCAGCCATTGCGTAGCTGCCCATTTCATCACGGGAAAGAATGGCACCCAAGTCCGGCAGCAAAGGATGGATCACCAGTGCACCTCTTTTAAACGGTGTCGGCACGGGGTTTCCCGTGAGACTTCCAGGGGCATACACAAACACCTTGCAGCTCTCGCTGCCACTTTCGGCAAGCAACATCTCGCGTTCCAGCGCTAACATCGCTTCATCGAACCAATCGCTCTCAATGACGTTCCCGGTTCGGCGCGAACGGATGCTCTGCCATTGCCCGTTATGCAATAAGCCTATGCAGAACATTCCAGGCTCAGCCAAAACTAACCACCCCGCATCCTTAGCCAATTCCCGGCGGCAAGCATTAAACGCCGTCATCAGATAAGGCTGGATCGATTTCAAGCGCAACTGTGATGCATTAAAAACGCTGTTAAGTTGCTCTAGCAGACCTTGATCTACGGCGCTTGCCAACGATGGTGCACCGTATGATCCTTCGTTAAGTCGCAATTCCCAAGTCGCACTGGCCTCTCCATAAACTTCGGCGAAACGGAGTCGCAGCAAGGAAAGTTTTTCTGCATCGTTCAAAGCCACGTCATTCCAGGGCAGCAGCAGAAAGCGTACGAAATGGTTGGAGATAATCAGTGTGGCGTCTGCATGTTGCCAATCCGGATTATTCAACGCGGCTTGCAGCACAGGGAGCACTGTCTGCCAACCCGTATCCGATCCGGAATAATTGTGCACCCGCTTGGCGACGATGCGCGGGCGCAATCCCGCCTTGCAGTGCACCGTGATCACCCGATCCGGACATAGCGCGATGCGCACCTGATCACGCCACAAACGTAACACGGTTGATCTCCTGTAATGTGGTTTCGCCCTGCATGACCAGATCAAGCGCGGCTTCCCGCAGATAGCGGGTGCCGTGGCGGCGGGCGGCTTCCTTGATCCTGCGGATGGGTTCCCTGGCGACAATCAGCTCCCTGATCTCGTCATTCAAATTGAGCATTTCCGCAATCGCCTTGCGCCCCTTGTAACCCGTGCCACGGCACTGGCCGCAACCACGTCCGGCAACAAAGCGGTATTCCTTGGCCTGCTCAGGGAGAATACCGGACGCTTCCAGCAAGTCTGCTGATGGCTGCTGCGGTTCGGCACAGTGAGGGCACGTCATACGCACCAAACGCTGGGCCAGGATGCCGTTCAACGCCGACACGAAACTGTAAGGGTCAACGCCCATGTGCATGAAGCGACCGATCACATCGAAGACGTTATTCGCGTGCACTGTCGTGAAGACAAGGTGTCCGGTCAGCGCGGACTGGATCGCGATTTGCGCGGTTTCCGCATCGCGTATTTCTCCCACCATGATTTTGTCGGGGTCGTGGCGCAGTATGGAGCGCAACCCGCGCGCAAAAGTGAGTCCCTTTTTTTCATTCACCGGTATCTGCAGTACACCCGGCAAATGATATTCCACCGGGTCTTCTATCGTGATGATCTTGTCAGCGCCGTGATTGATTTCGCTGATCGCGGCATACAGGGTGCTGGTTTTTCCGCTGCCGGTCGGCCCGGTTACCAGCACCATGCCGTAAGGTTCACGGGCCAGGCGGCGAAACCGGGCTATGCTATCCGCATCGAACCCGAGTATATCCAGATTCAGGCCATGCATTTGGTCGGAAAGGCTCTGGCGATCCAGTATCCTGAGCACCGCATCTTCGCCAAAACTGCTCGGCATGACCGATACGCGGAAATCCACATCGCGTCCCTGCATGGTCACCTTGAACCGCCCATCCTGCGGGACGCGCCGCTCGGCAATATCCAGCTCCGACATCACCTTGATGCGCGAAATAACCTGTTCGGCCATCTCCACGCCGGGCACTTCGCTGACGGCGATCAGCACGCCATCGATGCGGTACTTGATGCGGAGTCCGGTCGGGTGCGACTCGATATGAATGTCGCTTGCCCCGCCCTTGAGCGCATCATAGAGCGTAGAGTGGACGAGCTTTACAACGGGGCTGGTATCTTCACTGATCCCCTTGAGCGATATCGTTTCCGATTGCCCGCTCTCACCCGCCTCATGCCCGCCAGAAACGATGCTGTCCATCGCACGCAAGTCTGCTTCGTAACGCGCGAGGTAGGCCGCAAAATCGGAAGGATGACTGAGATACCAGGTTACCGCGCCGGTGCGCGCCTCTATCCATTCCTGATTCGCAGCATTGAATGGATCGCAAAAAACAATGGCGAGTTTCCCCGCGCCATCACGCAACACCATGCACTCGCGGCGCGCCACATCGGCGAAGGAAAGAATATCGAAAGCGGGCGTGTACCCATTCAGTGCCGGCATATCCAGCACCTGGTAATGAAATGCGCGGGCAATCACCGCAATAGCCAACCCGTGATCAATGGCGTAGCCTTCCTCAATCACTTTCGTGACATTGCATCCGAGTCGCTTTGCGTCTGCATAAGCCTTGCGCAATTCATCAGCCGTAAGCGATGGTATCAGTGCTGCATCGACCATGTTATTCACTGGATACTCCCGGCCAAATCGAACACAGGCATATACATCAGGATCACGATGACACCGATCACCAGCCCGATCAACGCCATCAAAATCGGCTCGAACATCTTCGTGAACCACTCCACCCAGCGCGCCATTTCTTCATCATAAAAAGCCGCGATGCGTTCCATCATTTCACCCATATTCCCGGTACGTTCGCCGACGCGCAGCATGCGCAACGCAACCGGCGTAGTCAGCTCCTGTACCTCCATCGCACGCGAGATAGTCTGTCCTTCACGGATTGCCAGCGAGGCCAGTTTCAATCTTCCCCGCAACGCAGGCTGCAGCAGACCGGACACCATATCCAATGCGCTGACTACCGGGATTCCGCCTTTGAGCAGCATGGCCAGCGTCCGGTAAAAGCGCGCCAACTGGTAGACATGCATGCGCTCTCCAAGCGCCGGAATATCCCATAATTTGAGCAGCAAGAATTCGCGCAGGGACGGCCTGGTCAAGCCATACACAGCAGCGGCCAGCGCACCTGCCACCAGCAGCAATACCAGTTGCCCATGGGTTTTCAGCAGCACGCCCCATTGCAACAGCAATTGCGAAAGCCAAGGCAGGCTGGCACTGCTACCTTCGTAAATTACCGAAAACTTCGGCACCACATAAGCCATCAGGAACAAAACCACGAGACCGCCCACCGCCATCAGCAGCACCGGATAGATGGATGCGCTGACAATTTTCTTGCGCACAAAGTCGAGCTGCGACTGATAGGCAACAAACCTGCCCAGCGCCTCGCTCAATCCTCCAGTTTTTTCGCTGGCGCGGATGGTCGCTACAAAAAGCGGGGGAAATACGGCGGGAAAATCCTGCAAGGCAGCCGAAAGATTCTGTCCCTCATACAAACGGGCGACGATTGCATCAAACACTTTCCTGGCTTCGCTGTGGCGTTCTTTCTCGGCCAGCGCTTCCAATGCCTCGACCAGACTCAGCCCGGCATCCAGCAGTGCTAGCAGCTCCTGGCTGAACAGCACCAGCGGAAACCAGTTGCTGGATTTCTTGAAGCTCGGTAAACCAGTGCTGCCCTTGACACTCAGGACAGCATAGCCCTGGTTTTTCGCAAGGTTCGCGGCGTCACTTTCGTTAGCCGCCGCAATCGAGAGCACGCAAACTCCCACGCCACTGCGCAGTGCCTTTATCTCGAACTGCATCAGCGCACCCTACCAGTTGGTAATGTCGGCCGCTTCGCCTGACCCGCCAAGCTGCCCATCTTTGCCGTATGAAAGCAGATCGTATTCGCCGTGCTCTCCCGGCTGCTTGTACACGTAGGACTTACCCCAAGGATCACTGGGTACATTTTTCTGTAGATATGGTCCATCCCATTTTGCCTCATTAGCCGGTCTTGTGAACAGAGCTGCCAATCCCTGTGCGGAGTTGGGATAATGCCCCACATCAAGCCGATATTGATCCAACGCCTTACCCAGCGCGTTTATCTGCGCCATTGCGGTTTTTGTTTCCGACTTGCCGATCTGCGAAAAATATTTCGGTGCGACATAAGCGGCTAACAAGCCGATAATCACCATCACGACCAATAATTCGAGCAATGTAAAACCCGATAATCTCGTTTGACGGTCTCTGATCTTTAACTTCCTAACCACGTCGAATCACTCCACTAAGCCCAAACTTAACCATCAAATAAATCAACTAATAGATAATAACTATCGAAAGTTACAGTTTGATGAACTTGAATTTTTCGGCAAAATCAGAACAGGATGTGCAAGGAATTGCCGGAATTTAACGAGTGCGATGCCGCACGATGTCCATCGTCCTTTATCACGGCAGAAGATGGACGATATATCCAGGGAAACGCTGATTAAGTCCCCCGTTCGTGGTGAGCCTGTCGAACCATGAATGGAGGACGGTTAACATTCAATGTGTTAGTTCGCCGCCCCTTCGACAAGCTCAGGGCGAACGGACTTAATCAGCGTTTCCCTAGCTATGCTTGATAAACGGTTAACGAAGCTCTTGCTTGTACCTCTGGTACAAATCCATTACCTTGGGTACATAGGCGATAGTTTCCGGAAATGGCGGAATGCGCCCACCATATTTGCGCACCTTATTCTCGCCTGCGTTGTAAGCAGCTAAAGCCAAAGGAATGTTGTTGTCGAATTGCACCAACAGGTTGCTCAAATATTGCGCGCCAGCCTGTATATTCTGGGCCGGGTCAAAAGAATTTTTTACCTTGTAACGCCGTGCCGTTCCGGGCATCAACTGCATCAGTCCCACAGCGCCTTTTCTTGAAACGATACGGGAGTTGTAGCCGGACTCTACTGCAATAACGGCATGCAACAGCGCTTCATCCATTTGGTAGGATGATGCGGCCCACTTGATTTCCGGCGCAAATTTTTCACGGTTTCTGATGCCCGCAGACGGCGGAATTTGAGGTGCTTCAACCTGAGCGCGAGACTGTTCAGTATGCATAAAAAGTCTGTACCGCGAATCATTCGGCACGTCGCTGAAATGGGGCATCCCGCTCTCATCCGTATACGCTAAGATATCAGCCCGCGTGTCGGCAATTCCTATGCCTAAACAGACCATCGCTCCAAGAAGGGAGTGCAAGATCATCTGCTCCCTCATTTGCGTCGGCCACTCATTTGTGCCGATCAGGGGCGTTGAACATCCTGGGTATCATTGCTTCCGGATGCAATCCTGTTGGCCTCCGCCTTGTCGCGATATTCTTGCAGCAGATTTTCCATCCTGACCTTCTCCAGCTGCGTAAAAGGCTCCGCCTGACGCATGGCATCCAGAACGCCCTTGGTTTGATATTTATCCATGAGCTTTACACTGAGCAAATAGAATTCGGAATTCTTCTTCTCGCATACCCGAATATCCCCGTCCAATTTTTTCCGCTCCCGCTCCTTTTCTGTTTGCGTCTGCTGCAAGTTATTGCTGGTTGTAGATAACTGTTGTTCCACCTGCTTAAGTTTATTTTCAATCTCCTGATACTTGCCAGAGAGCTCGGCCTGTTGCTGCTTGTCGGAAAGTTGCTTGTCTGAAAGCTCGGAAATCTGCCTGGACTGGCCACTCAATTTTTTTTCAAGAGCCGCTCGCTTTGAATCCAGCTCACCGACCTGCTTTTTCAGCGCTTCAACCTGGACAACAAGCTCAGTCTTTTCCTGTTGTGTTGAATGCAGTTGCAATTGCACGCGATGCAAAGCTTGTTTGTCTTTTACGTCGTTGTCGGTACCTGCCATGACATCGGTCACTGTTGCCCATGCCAGGAACAGTGTTCCGGCCCGCAATAGATTTTGCAGTGTTAAAAAGTTTTTCATTTTCAAATACTCCATTTCAGAAACGCATATTCAGATCGACTTGCAGCGTATCTATCGACAGCGGTGGGCCATCGATCTGATCAGTACTGATCCAGCGCAAACCAAGGCTGGTTTCCTTATCCAGGCCATAACTTGCACCTATGATAAAGCCCTTGGCATTAGTACCGCCCAGATGGAAGTCCGAATCGGTCAGCGAATCCAGCACCGCATCTCGCTCAAGATATTTATATGCGACGTTGACTTGCCAGTCGCCACGTTGTTTGATCCGAGGATTGCCGACAGCCAGCATAGCCTGATAGCCGGTGATTTTTGGCACTGGCGCAGCCTGTCCGGTGCGTGACGCGATTTCTGCCGCGTCAAATCCCAGATTCTTGACGTAGTCACCGCTAAGCACTACATGCACAGGGTCGAAAGTCGCCAAGTCCATTCTGGCCGTATAATTTAGCTCCCTGAATTTTGCCGCTATCCCATAGATGGCCGGATCACCAATAGCATTGACAAACATCAGTGTATTTCCCTTTTGCATGCTTTGCGCCGCCGTGTTGTCATTGAAATGTGAACCGGATGTTGTATTGGGTATTCCCTCGACATTTCTAAAGTCATATAGAGCAACGCCGAATTGGGCGGTGGAGGAATTAATCGCCGTCCACCGCGCGCTAAGCTGGGTGCCATACAGCCATTTGGACTTGGCCAATACCGTATCCGAGCGCTGTATATCCTGGAACGGGAATGCACCGGCTGTCAGGAAACCACTCCATTCCTCGCTGATTCTTGGCTTAAGTTGTGCCGCTACACCCTCAAAATTGACATCCGAATCCCATACCAGATCGGTAGACAACCAGGGGTTGGGCATCTTTCCTGCGCTTAGTGCCAGCCAAGAGTAAGGGGTGCTTTGCATATAAGCACGATCAAATACCAGAGAAGACTTGTTGAACCCGCTGCCTAATGTCTGATTATTGGAAACCGGATTGCTTGTTGTACCCGTGCTGAGGCGAAAGGCGGCAAACGTATAGTCGCTAACCTTTGCCTTCATGCCGATACGCGCTTGTATGCGCATGTAGTTGTGAGTATCGGTGGTATTGCTGATCAGATTCAAACCAGCCGGGTTGTACTGAGCCGGCAGCGTGTTCCCGGCAGGGAAACCGTCCCGCTGAAAACGCAGGCGAAAATCGCCATCCCAGGAAATGCGGTTCAACCAATCAGGCAATGCGCCAGGATCCCCCCAGCGCTCACCCCTGGCTTGCGCCAGAACCTCCTGCCTGATTTCCTCCTTGATTTCCCGCATCACCACTTCAGGCACATAAGGTACACGCACAACACCTGCTTTTGCCGATACATCGCTCGGCACAATGTTGGGAGTGGGAAGATTATTCGGAGCTTTGCTCATCGAAACATCAGTTGAAACTGCGCTCGCTGGAACATCCGTCGTATTTTTCGCTGAGCTATCACCTGCCGGTACGCTTTGAGCAACGGCATTATTAACTACCGGTGACTCCGTGCCAGATACCGATGTTGTAGCAGCATCAGAGGGTGCAACAGCATCATGGGGTATGACATTCTTGTCTTCTGCAAAAGCAGAAAAGGAAGTAAACCCCAAAACAAAAAATAACGAAACGATTCTCATGACTCTCATACTTTAGCTTTCCTTAATTGACACCCGTCTGACTCTGGAGATACATAAATCATTTTCAGCGAGAACTGATGCGCAGCTTCACCGGCTGTGGCATATCCGACGGCGGCTCATCGAATTGTCTGATGCTGCCCAGAACCTTCTTCATCGCAGCATCCACATCAGGCTCACCGCTCGAACCCAGAAACTCGAAACGTTCCAGGCTGCCATTGCGGCCAATCCAGATTGCAACCTCAGCCTTGTATTCACCTTTGCGCAATTTTTCGTTGCGAGCCAATTCATCGCGTATGCTTTTCTGCAGCCCGCCCAGATAGCCGCCGAAACGGCTGCCGTTTCCGCCTATGGTCAGCTCGCGTCCGCCTTTGTTGCCCACCAGCCCGAACGAATCTCCGTTGCCCTTGCCGTCCGCATCCAATCCCAGATTGGCGCCTGGCGGTGGTGCATCTGGCTGTGACGGAGGCGGCTCGTCCAGCTTCACCTCTTCTTTAACATCGGGCGGCTTCTCTTCCGGCGGCGGTGGAGGTGGCGGCTCAGCTGGTTTGATCAGGGATATCTGCTGCACTCTCCGCAAATTCGGACGATCCGGATTGTCCAGAAATTTTTTGATCAGTATCACCACGCCGACGACCAGAATGAGAAAAAATATGCCGCCGATCAGAAGCGGCAAGCGCCTGCGAAAACTATTTTTGGATTTCATGGATGAGTTCTATAACCCTACTTCACCAGCTTCTGGGTAACCAGGCCGAGGTGGGTAATATCCAGCCGACCCAGCAGGTCCATTACCTCGATAACCTTCTCGTACTGAACTTTCGCATCGCCCTTGATGACCACAGGAAGATCAGGAATCTCAGCCTTAAAGCCGCGCAGGCGGGTCTCCAGCTCAGCCATGGTGACCGGATAAGTATCGAGATAAATCTTGCCATCCTCGGCCACAGTGATTGCTTTGGTTTTCGCCTTGGCAAGACTGGGTGCTGCGCTCGCCTTGGGCAGGTTGACCTTGATGCCCTGCACGGATGCAGTCGTCATGATGATAAAAATGATCAACAGCACATAAGCCAGATCCAGCATCGGCGTGATGTTGATCTCGTCATACGGTTCGTTTTCGGCCTGTACTTTCATGGCCGGTTAGCGTGAATAGACTTCTGTGATACGGCTGACAAACTCGTCCGAAAAGACATGCATGTCTGCGGTAACATTCTTGATCTTGCTGCCGATGTAGTTGTAGCCGAACAGTGCAGGGATCGCGACCGCCAAGCCTGCCACCGTCGCCACCAGCGCCGCCGCAATTCCTGGCGCAATCGCAGCCACGTTTACATCGCCCGTGGCGGCAATCGCGGCAAAGGTGATCATCACGCCCACCACCGTTCCGAGCAACCCCAGAAACGGGCCGCCGCTGATCGCGATGGTGAGCAGCACCATCAGGCTATTGAGCTTCTGATTCTCGCGCACCAGAGTCGCATCCAGGCTGGCCTTGATCGCCCCGATCGCCTGCGGTGTCAGGTTTTGCTGCCCTACTTCGGCATTGCCGAAACGGCGCTTTATTTCCTGCACACCGGTATGATAAATATGATACAGCGGCGAATCCTGAAAATGGTCATGCTTGCCGATCAGCGCGGTCAACAGCGGAGAATCGCTGATGTCCGAGTCTTCATCGGTATCGTTCGCGTCGAGCTTGCCCGTTTCGGTGATTGCCAGCTGCTTATAGTCATTCAGGAAAGTTTTATTCCCCTTCTCAACCTTGTTGATCACCATCGCCTTGAGCGCCATCACCAACCAGCTGATAGCAGCCATTAGCATCAATATGCCGATGACCACCCAGCCATCCAGTGTGACCGAATGCAGGATGGTGCCGAAATAAGAATTGCCACTTTCGCCGCCGGGTGACTCATCCTCTCCGTAAGTCAGCAGCAATGCATCGGGACCCTGCCCCTTGGCAGCGACCTTGATCCAGTCAGCCGGGCGTGCAATGTTGGAAACCTCGAACTCATCCATCACACCCGTGTAGCCTTTGCCTACTGAGATATCGCCTTGCATGTCCGCTATCGGAGCGGCAGCCGTAGCGACTTCCTTGCCATCCAGATAGAGAGTCAAATCCTTTCCTGCCGTCAGCGCCACATGATGCCACGCTCCCAATACCACTTCCGTCGTTTTTGGCGTACTCGATGCGCCTGACGACGCATAGAGTTTACCCGCCTCGATACCGAGAACAACCGATTTCCCGCCATTCTGCTGCTGGAACAAAATGGCATTACCTTGGACCGCCATCACCTTGATCCACGCTGACACCGTCATGCCCCGGCTGGCGTCAAACTTGATCGATGGAGAAGACGTCACAGTTAATACGCTCTGACCGTCGAATGTCGCACCGCCCCCGATCAACGAGCCATCACCCAGCTTCACGGAAAATTGTGTCACGTTGTTATTGTTCGCGGTCGAGTCGTTAGGGCTCTCTTTTTCAGCGAAATGAAATACTGCAGCCATGTTGTTATCGTAAGTGTTGGCCGCTTCATCGGCTGCACTGGCCTTGCTGTTGCCTGAATACATGTAGATGGCTGTTTCCTTGCCTGCAACAAGATTGGGAACTTGCACCCAGATCAATGCCATCTCGTTGAGCGGATCATACTTTTCGATGTGAAAATTAAGTGGCGTCTTGTCGTCTTTAGCCAGGAAGAATCGAATATCTCTCCCGTCATCCTTGGCATTGGTGAAATCGAAGTTGCCGGTATGCAGTCGTACTAGAACCGTTGCCTGAGGTAGCGCTTCCTTGATATCCGCCTGCGATATATTTAGCGTGATCTTCTTGCGCGCTGACCAGTCCCCATTCCACCAGGCATGGGACAATCCGGGCAAGAATGCCAGAACAGAAACTAGAATTAGAACAGGATTTTTGATGCGTTTAACGATAGATATCTTCATATTTCAATTTTCGCAGTATTAAGTTACAAATAAGTGACACCTCGTGTCCGAGGCAAAAAATGTTGCCGTCCTATTGCTGCAAACTCACGCTTTCAGCTCCCAGCCCGGTCACTTCTACCGAGAGGAAGGTAGGCTTGAAATTGGCCAGACTTTTCTTTGCCATGTCGCTCGCATTGCTCATGTTTTGTGTGGCCTGATCTGCGGCATTGCTGGCATCCTGCATGTTTCCCATGCCGCTGAAGTTCACCGGCGCTGGAGCGGCCACCGGAACACCGACGCTGGTTCCGCCGAAATTGATATTGTCCGCGCCAACCACTCGAAGCGCCCCCAGGAAAATATTGCCGGCGGCACCAATCCCGGCATCGCCCGCATTGATCTCTCCGCTGGGCGCAAATAGATCGACCGTGCCCGGCACCACATTCTTGTTCGCGAGCAGCACACGAATACCGCTACCCACTACAGACTGAGTCACGTCGACATTGAATGCGCCCGTCTTCGGATCAACAACCAGCAGCGGCGGCGGGGTGGACGACACGCTCTTGGAACCCTTGCCCGCATCGATATTGCCAGTGGATGACCACATCAGGATATTGCCGCCCTGCAACGTAAACACACGTGACTGATTAACCATGAAATCATTGTTGACGAAGGCGTTCACGTCGCCTCCCTTGACGGTAACGATACCGAGTTGCGCAGCCGTCTTTTGTGGCCCCGTGGATGAAGGATTGGCCAGACCCGCATTAACTCCACCGCCCGGTGTCAGCAGGTTGATATTCCCGCCGCGCATGGTCTTGATCTGGCTGTAGTAGAGATTGATATCACCCTTACATCCGCCCGCCGGGAACAGCGTCGCGATCGCGTCATATCCCGCTTGGTAATTACCCTTTTTGGCTGCGTTGCGTCCTGACTGCCTCAGCTCACTGAAGAACACCTGATCGACGAATGTACTTTGCAGCTCTGCGGGCATTTTATTGAATGCGGCAAATGCATCGGCAGCATTCGCGGCCTGAGCGCCGTGGCTGTTCACGAATGAAATCAAATCAGGCGAATATCCTTTCCCTGATGCCGGATCGATATATTTCCCTACAAACGCTGGCGAGCCGGAAACATTGCTGCTTGCGCCTGCGAGAACAGTGATGCTTGCGCCCTGCTCGGGCAAATAAGGATTGACGAGGTTACCGTTAGTCATAAGGCCAGTGGACTGACCCAGATCAACGTTGCGCCCGGCCTGCACAACAAATTGCCCCGGTCCCGCTACCGTGATGCCCAATGTCGTACTGGATGGGCTACTGGAATTCGGGGAAAATACGATGTCGCGTCCAGCCGTCAAGCTGGTAGTGTCGCTGCTCTGCACATTCTGTATGGACATCGAGAGGTTCTTGATGTCAAGCCCCGCCTGGATGGTGGCCGATTTGGGCAGTGTCAGGCTGGGAGAGCCGGGGGAAGAGTTGTCGCCGGTAACACTGCCACCTGCCGCGATAATGATCGGAGCAGTATCCCCGCTGTGCAATGGCAACTGGCTACCGGTCGCTACGCCATGGCCTACCGACACGACATCGCTATAGATGGAAACAGGCGTATTAGCTTGCAGCGTACTTGTGCTGACATCCGACACTGTTAGGAAACCATTGAAATTGATGTCGGATGCTGCCAGAAATTGCAGATTACCTCTGGACGAGGGGAAAAGGGTCATTGTGTTGCTACTACTTAGGTTGTTGCTGATACTGCCATTCAAGGCCGTGACGTTAAGCGTGCCGGGATAGACCGTCAGCGCGCCCGGCTTTGCGAGGCCGGGATTGATATAGGGGGAAGTGGCAAGATTATTGATAAGGGCAGGTGTAGCGGCATAGAAACCCGTATCGTTGCTCAGCAGGACATTGCCGTTCAAACTAGCTAGCGAAACGCCGCTGTTATCGCCATATGTGAAGAAAATAGGTCCCAAGCCTATCATGGTCGGATTGAGCACAGTCTGCAGATTAAGATCTCCGCCCGTTTTCACGTCGATATTGCCCTGCCCCAAAGCCAGTATGGTATTGAGCGTGATATTGGTACTCGCATTGCCGCGCGAAGAGTCCAAAGCCCCCCCGGCACTGATAAGCCCCTGCCCATTGCCAACATAGAATATACCGCTGTTGATGTTGCCCCCCGCTTTCACACTGAGATTACCACCAGTCAACAGCGTCGCAGCAGCACCGGGCGTTGTCACATAACCGGTACTTGGCACCACGGCGGAAAGGCTGGTGATGTTGCCTCCCGCGCTGATGTTGAGGTTACCCCCGCCCAATGCACCGATATTCTGCGCGAAGGAACCGAAATCGACCCACCATGCGGGCAGCGTCGCGTAGGTACCGTTAGTCGAACTAGTCGAACCCTGACGCCACAGCCAATCGCTGATGAGCTGGTTGACCGCAGAGCCCGTGCCAAGTTGACCGGTCGCATTGATGTCACCCTTGACGGCGATGTTGACA
Source organism: Gallionella sp. (assembly GCA_025350405.1). GTDB lineage: Bacteria > Pseudomonadota > Gammaproteobacteria > Burkholderiales > Gallionellaceae > Gallionella. The sequence goes on along the minus strand of JANXXX010000153.1, from coordinate 27,311 downwards.
TCCCCGCCGTTTGTCGTGAATGCCTTGGTCGCACTGCCTGCAAGGCTTGCGGGCAAACCTTGCGTCTTCTGACCTGCGGTATAGATCATCGCATTACTGTTGCCCAGATACAGCCCGCCCCCTGCCGCAAGGTCGATGGAACCGGTTCCAGTGCGTACCATGTCGAAGCTGGTTTTTGCCGGCGTCATTAAAGTCCTTCCTCCGCGACCGCCATAGACAGCGGGGGTGTAACCTCCAGGAGCAAGGTTCACGTTGCCTGTCGCAGCATTATTGACCGCAAGGACATTGGCTCCCATTAAATCCGCGCCCGCGACCAACCGGTACGACCAGGAAGAGGAACCGGCGGGTAGCAGTGCGAAACTCGTGGCGGATGTGAATCCATCGCATAACGAAGCTGTGGTGGCAACACCGGTTGTGGCATTCACCGTACCAAAATTGATATCGCCCACAGCCTTCAGCGTGAGGATGCCGGATTCCGTGACACCGCCATTGCCATCATTGAAGCGCCAAGACGACAAGTCCCAGTCTTTTGTAAGCGTCAAGTTCGTCGCACTGTCGATCTCCGCGCCGGGAGTCAGGTGCAGGTTGGGATCTGCCAACATGCCCAACCGGGTCTTGACTGCGGCTGCATTGGCGGCAAAGGCCGTTGCTTCGGTGTTGTAAATCGAGGTTGCGGCCACATCTGCCGCTGTTAAGATACCCGTTGACGACGTATAAGTCTTGAATGCCTCGACCGTGACGGTCGTACCGGTGCTCACATTGAGTTTAGTGCCGCCAGTGTTGTTGAGTGCCACATCGCTATTCGCGATGTTGCGTGGTGCGTGTAATAGCACGCTGCCGCCAGTATTACCGTTACCATGCACATCGATCAGTTGATTATTGAGTTCGATCGAACCCGCCGACGTTTCCAGCGCAACTTTGCCAACTGTTTGCCCTGCCCCGGTTGCATGCGCATCCAGCAATGCACCTACATTCAGTGTCAGGTTGTTTTTTGCGGCCAGCAAAATATTCCCTCCGCTGGCGCCGGAACTATCCACAGTGCCAAACACGTCAATATTTCCAGTATCCGCAGCCAGACGGAAGGTCTGTGCCTTGGCTCGTGCCGTACCTGGCACATCGGCATCAAGAACCAGATTACCCGTGCGGATGCGCATGTCGCGCAAGTTGGTAAATCCGCCTGTCGTCAGCGTGTCATTGAGTCCGGTAAGCACATTGCCCGCCCCGCCCAAGCTGGCCACATCGAGAATATAGCTACCCTGTGCATAGCCCGTTGCAGCGGAACCCTTCAGGTTGCCAGACACCGTAACCGCGCCTTTGGCTGCCGTCATCGTCAGGCTTCCGGCATCTCCACCGCTTGTAGCGCCGGAAACATCCACGACCGCCCCGCTCTTGACCTCAAGGTTGCCATTATCGGAAACCAGCGTGATAGCACCGGCAGGGGCATAGGCAACCTGCCCGGCAAGGTTCTTCATTGAGCCTGAGGCACTCGTGCGCGATGTGGTGTCGAGCGTGATGCCATCGGTCGCTGCCACACCCGTTGCGTGCAGGCTCACAGAACCCGCCGCCATGTCGATGCTGCCCTTATCCAGGATACCCTTGGCAGTGATGGCCAGTTTTGCGCCGATATCGCCATTCGCTGCACTAGCCACTGTCGGTGCCAGAATGGTCGTATCGTAACCGGTCGCATCGATGGTTTGGTCAGATTTGGCGACACCCGTGAGCGTACCCTGCAACACAAGGCTATGCACATTAGCATTGGCCGAGGTAAGTAATAGTTCGCCCTTGCCCTGCCCTGAAATTTGTTGCGTCGCATTGAGGACGACGTTATCGAAGCCGCGTATATTTTTAGCTTTAGCTTTAGCGCCCTCACCCAGAACGATCTTGTCTACGTTGATCTTCAATGTCCCTGAACCGTTGGGAACAGCAGAGCGCACTAAAGTAGTGTTGTTATTCATCAACGTTACATTGGCCGCATCAATGCTGGCGGTATTGCCCGCATTGTTAACGCCATTGAGACTCATCGCGTTCAACGCCAGGTTCGATATCAAGTGATTGCCCTGCGCACCCAAGCCGCCTAGCGTAGCCTGTCCATAGAAATTGATGTCGTTATAGCTGTGCAGCGTGATGTCCTGGAAATTCTGCATCTGGCCAAGCAGTGCACTCGTCAACCAAAGCGAGGAAGCGCTTGATGAGTCGTTGCCAATATCTATCGCGCTCGCCGCTACACTCAGCGCCTTGCCAGTCAAGGTTGTGCTGCCGCCCAAACTCGTTACATGGCTCGCGTCGAACAATACCGAATTCTGCGCGGATACCGACGCGCCATTTTCTACGCTAAGCGTGCCCAGCGTTCCCGATGAGTTGTTCCTCGTCACAGTCACCTGGTCACCGGACGAAACGCGCAACAATGCTCCATCCCCGCTGTTAACGGCATCTCCCAGCGTGATGTTCTGCGCCTTGCCTGAATAAGTTCCATTGCCTTGCACGCTGCTGCCGGCCTTGACGGTCACCGCATTTTTCGCGGCCAGTATGATTTCCGCACCCGTCAGCATTGCACCACTGTTGTCGACGACAACAGTATTAGCACTAACTGCAATTGACGATCCGCTCGATGTTTGCATCCGCACCCCGCCGATTAGCAAACTCTCCGCGCCCAGGTTATTCAGCACACTCGTCGTCAATTCGACGAGACCGGCAGTCCCGGTTCCTGCGGCATTCACGATATCAAATCCCGGCCCGTTAAGATCGACCCAAGCACCCTTGCCACCAGTAACCTGCTGGGTATTAACAGTGCCAGCCAATTGGAGCGCGGCCGTTGCATTGACGATGAGCTGGCCTGCGTCTATAGGCGATCTTGGAGCAATGCTACCGCTGGATGTAGCCTGTGCCGCAAAAAACGCATTGGCGTTGCTATCGTGGAATTCGGATTGAGTGCGCACGATGGCACCGGACGATACGGCGAAGCCCGACCAGCGCGCATCCTGGATGTTCGTCCCGGCGACCGCAAATTTGCCCGCGATGATCTGCGTGCCGTCAAGCAACGTCGTGGCGCCCAGCCCCGGTTGCCTGTCGGTATAGCCCGATACCGCAATCACCCGGTATGCGCCTGGCAACAGCGCGTAGCTAGCAGGCAGCAAGGTGTAATAGCCTGCCGGTATGCCTGTCCCACCCGAAAGGTAAACACGGCTTCCCGGCTGGAGCATGGTTTTAGATCCAGCCTGTGCATATTGCCCGGCGTATTGCGGATCGTAAGGTGCGAAACCGGAAAGCCCCGGCAGGATCGCATAGGTGTTGGCTGGGGCCTTCACTGGATCAAGCACATTGACCGAGCCACCGGTTCCCGCGAAGAATTCGTTGGCATAAAGATCGCCGCCTCCCGCCAAGTCTATGACCGCGCCCTTGGCTACCGAGACGTTCGGTCCTCCCAGCTTCACAATCTTTTGCGGGGGCGCGGCAACAGCAACCAGATTACCCTGCCCGGTCAGGTCGTAATACCAGGCATTGCCTCCCTGGATCAGGCCGAAGGGAATGGTCTGCCCTTCAGCCGATACCGAGGTCAAGCTGCCGGAACCCAGAGTTACACTATGGCTACCATTCAAGTTGAGCGTCCCCAACGGCGCTTTCATTGTGCCGTTTTGCACGATGTCGGCTGCGCTCAGTGTCAACTGGCCTCCGGCAGACAGCACCGGACTCGCTACGTGCTGACCGGGCAGCACCGTGATCTTGCCCGCCGGGGCACCCAGACTGTCTTCCACCGACAGCTTGAACTGCGCCATCGTCGATGGATATATCTGGTCGGCCTGCAGCGACACATTCCCCAGGGTACGTAAACTGCCCGTCAACGCGGTGCCGGTCGAATTAATAATACCGTTCAGGCGAATGTCGCCACTGCTGGCGACATTAAATTGGCTCACGCCCGAGACCAAGAAGTTGCCGGTCAGGTCGACCAGTTGGCCCGAAATGTTTAATGCCCCGGCGCCCCCTGCGGGGTTAGGTGTTATCTGCAATTTTTGATCGAGGTTACCCAACGTGACTTGCGCCGCAGAAATCGTACTGCTACCGTTTGCGACAAGCTGCGGGGTGTCCAGCGTGATGCTGCGCCGCGCCTGTAGATTAACCTGATCGGCCAGCATGATCGCATTATCGCTCTTCAACTTCATCTGGTCGAAACCGGACTTTTGCAGGGCAACCGCATCCAGTAACGCTTTGCCCGCCAACGCATTCAATGAGACCTTACCCGCATTGGCATCATTGCCTGACGTCAAGCCTGCCCGAGTTGCAAAGCTGCCATTGCCGTCGGCCATCACCTGAATCTGAGCAGGCACCATAGGATAACCACCCGGATTAGGAGGGCTGACAGAGGGATTGCTCAGTTCCGGATCGTTATTCAATGTCAATGAAAATGCCCCGGCGGCCGCCTGACTGCCCGCCTCGACACCCGCATTCATATTGCCGTCAAACAAAGCGCCCTCGCCGGTCTGGACAGAAATCGAACCCGCATCACCCGCCACATGGCTGGTACGGTAAACCAGACCACCCGATTGCAGTTGCGATAGATCTAGATTGGCCGAGGCTCCCGAGACATCCAGCAGCGAGCCTGATTGAGCGACCACATAGCCGGTGTTGGTGGCGATGTTGATCTTGCCGCCAGAGAGCACCTGCCCCTGCACCAAGTTCTGCACATTGGACTGTGCTTGCTGGAAGTAGCCCTTGGCCAGCAATTGGCTGGTCGAGCCGAGCCAGATCGATTGAAATGGACTGTAAAGAGAGCTGTTTGAAGTCAGGTTCAGATTGATAGACCCGGCTGGTGCTGCGAGCGTGCCCAGCACGGTCAACTGGTTCGCCGCATTCAGCGTGATGCTGGCCTTGGGATCGGTCAATATTTGAGCTGCCGAGCCTATAGTCAACTTGCCTTTGGTGCCTTCGGTTTGTGCCAGCGTGATACTGACCGGATTTCTCTGCCAGTCAGGCAGGAATCCCGGATTGGAAAAGGCATAGACACCCGTACCACTCGCCTTGAATGCCGCATCGCGATTGAGCATCAACGATTTAGCCTTTGGCTGTATCAGTCCATCCACGTTGAGTCCCTTGGCTCCCTGTGCGGTGACGATATAAGCAGAAAATCCGCCGGTCTGGAAAAAGCTGACAGGCAAGAACTGCACGCCGTTAGTCGCAACGCCACCGATCTGAACATCGCCTGCGCTTAACTTGAGGCTGCCACCTTTACCGGTATCCACGCCGTAACTGCTAAAAACAACCTGGTCCAGTGCCGCCTGAATGACGCCGCCTGCGAGGCTGATACTCCCGCCGTTGCCGCCATGAACCTTGCCGGACTGATCGACCCAGCCACCGCCTGATGCATCGAACGTAAAGCCGGAAGCGATGTTCAGAACATTTCCGGAACTGAGTGAAATGTTGCCGCCATTCGCGACGATGGCACTGGAGGTATCGGGCACGCCAAAAAATGCCGAATCGTTCACCCAGTTCCCGCGCGTTGAGATATTGCCGCCGACCGTGACCGTACCTGCAATGTTGTAAGCGGGTTTGACCGTCTGCACGGTTTTCAGGCTGACAGTTCCTCCACCAGCGTTAATCGAACCCAGCATGTCTACCTGCCCGCCCTGCAGCGTGATCGAGCCGCCCGGCGCGAGGACGAGGGAAGCTCCGCTATTAATCGAAGCGATGCCGTTGGTGTAAACGGCAAGATTGTTCAGGTTGGATGAAAACAGGCTCGTACTCAGGGTAATCGGTGTAGTCGAGGATAGAACGTCGCCGAGTGTATAGTTCGTCTGTTGTGGATTAGCCTGCACAGCCACATTTGCGTTAGTTAAGAAATTATATTGACCAGAATTCCCATCCTTGACAGCCTGCCCGTAACCTATGCTCAGGGAACCGCCCTTAGGCAGCATCTTCCAGGTGTTCTGGTAATTGTTCAGCGCAAGACTGGCCGGATCGGCATAGGGTTGCCGCTGGTAAATGCCGGAAACGGTGTTCGCAAGCATCTTGCCTTGGAGCGCCGCATTTGGCGCCAGCAGAGTCACCGACCCGGCGGCCTTGCCTTCCACATAACCCGGATCCCATGTGCCGCGCACATCTCCTCCGGCCAGCGTATTCCAAGTTTCGGTGACCCCCCATTTATTGTGTGTCAGGCTGACCGAGCCGCCTATCGCGTCATAGATTAAATTCGGGGAAGCGTTGGCGATATCGTAGGCAACACCTTTGGAAATCAGCGTCGTCGTATTCACATAATCCCCGGTGTAACTCACCTGCCCGCCCGATATGTTGATCGTGGCTCCCGGATTCATCATCTCATCGCCGGTGGATGTAATCACCACCTGACCGCCCGCTGCGGTGCGCTCGGCAACCGTCCTTCCGATCTGCGCCTCATCCCCGGCGTAATTGGCGAGCGTGCTGCCCTTGCGAATGTCGATGTTGACGGTCTTGCCCCACAGGAAACCGTTTTTCTGCAAGGGGGCATCGGCCAATTGGCTGCCGCGCAATTGCACGGAAAGAATATTGCGTGCGACGGAAACAGAAGCCGTGCTGCCCGACACGTCAATCAGGCTGCCGTTGTCGAGAAACACTCGAGCTACTGCGTTGGCGACTGGCGAGTAACTGGGATCCGGTTTGTAATAGGGATTAAGAAAACTGCTGTAGGGTAACTGAGAATTTATTTCCTGATAAATCCCGTAGCCGCTTTGACCGCTAAGCATCGTGGTATCAATGCTGCCCACGGCGACCAGATTAACCTTTCCGCCGGGCGCAATGATGCTGCCCTGCACGTTCACGGTCTTGCCCATGACTTCCACGATCGAGGGATTGAATCCCTGCCCGTCCGTCGTTGTCGAAACATCGCGAGATTCAGGAATCACTTGGGTGACGCTGTTCTTGTCCAGCGTCACGACCCCAGTCTGTGTCGCTCGGATGTCGTAGTAAGTATTAGAGGTATCTGCGACACTCCGGTTAGCCATTGATGTTGACGTATTAACTGAGTGACGGGCAAGCAGCTTGATTGAGCCGTTCTGTGTGACCGAAGTCGTCGCCGAAACCCGCCCCTGCTGGTTGACCGCAAAGCCCACCAAGGTGACGTTGCCACGCTGCGCGATGATGTCGGCGGCATTGGTGACGGTGCCTGCCGCATTATTCTGCACCTGCCCTGCAAGTTTCGCGTCAGCCGTTCCGGGAGCAGTTACATCCACTTCGACCAGCACGCCGCGCAAATTTGGATCCTGGCTCGCCTCTAGATAAATATTGTGGCCCGCCGCAAGGACTGCTTGGCCATCAGTGGTGGCGATGCTGCCATTGTTCTCCACCACGGGCGCAAACATCATGATGCGCGAACCGTTCAGCATCGCCCCGGTATCTACCCTGACGAAGCCACCTGTGCCCGAAAATGTCGGCGCGCTAAAAACACCGATTGTATTGTTATTCGCCAGATAGCCTTTCTGATACACGCTGTCCTTAATGTCGAGGGAAGAGGCGATCAATGCACCGGTATTCACCTGCGCGCCATTGCCGAAGATGATGCCGTTCTGATTGATCAGGTATATCTGACCATTGGCATTCAGTGCACCGGCGATGGTGCTGGGGTTCGCATCCCATATCCGGTTAAGCGCGCTCGCAGTGGAAGACGGCTGTACGAAATTGACGCTGTAGCCATTATTGATATTGAAATTCTGCCAGTTGAGGATGGCTGTGGGCGATGTCTGAGTGATGGTCATCGTCGTGCCGCTGGTGCTGGTGCTGACAGTTGGTAAACCAGCCTGAAAAGGAAGATTGGTAGCGGGGCCGCATGTTCCCGCACAAGGCGTCGGCAGCGGTGGAGCGGCGAGTGTCGGCACAGCAGAAATCAACCCGGCAACAAGCGCACCGGCGAACGCATGGTTGAAAAATTTGAGTGTGACGGTTTGCCCCTTCATTGACTTTCGCTTGTTATTCTTCATTGTTGCCTCTTCAATTTCTCTTATGCCAGCTCGGGAATGACGGGCTAATAATTAATCCGGATTTATCTAAAACGCACCCACCGCTTTAAATCCGATGCGGGCTTTTCCCGCTTCGGTGAACGATGTTCCCTTTAGCGGCCTAGCCACGTCAAAACTCATGGCAAGACTCTTCCATACCTGCACTCGCAAGCCGAAACCGGCACTGGCCAGCTTGAATTCAGCCGTTTGCGACGGCAGCGCCTCGCGGACGCGCAGATGCGCGCCGTCAAGAAACATCAACGTACGAAAATCGTTGAACTGTCCCTGTGCCCACTGCGGGCCGCGCAATTCCAGTGTGCCGCGCGCGCCATCGTCTCCGGCCTGCTCCGATTCGTAATAGCCGCGGACACTGTCCGCACCGCCGGCGGTGAGCTGCTCATTGCTGATCAGCGGACCGCTGGCCATTTGCCCACCCAGCTTGGCGAACAACGCAAGTCCAAGAGGCAAGTTATGAGTGCGCTCAATGTCGCCGCGAATATAAAAATAATCCGGTTTGGCATTGAAGCGCTTGCACTCAAACTCGCTGGTAACTTGCCCACCGCAATCAGTCATCCGGTCTCCCACGCCGCGCAAATGAAAATTCAGCGTGAAGTTGGCACCGTTCACCCCGGCCTCATCCGGCATGCTGGCGCCATACGCTACCGAGAACGGCAGATAACGGATCGGCGTGTGGCCGGTGTTGGCTCCTGCGAGCATCGTCTCATCCACAAAGTCCTTGTAGTCCACCCCCAGCGTCAGGCTGTGAAATAATTTTTCCCGCGACGTTAGCGGGATCACCCAACGCGCGCCGACGATATTGCCCCGCCCCAGCATGGACAAATCCCCCAATACCGCCACGTTGCTGCGCGAAGCCACCGCGTAGAACGCGAGCTGATTGTCCGAATTCGCAATCGGCATCAAATAGGTTCCGGAAATCACCTTGACCTCACTAGTCTTCGCCGGTGAAGTTTGGTATTGCAACGAAAAGCTGTGCTCCCGTTGCCACAGATTGTCGTAACGCACCATCGCTACCAGGCGCTGCAAACTGGTATTGGCGCTGGCGTGGTTGTTCAACTCGATGCTGGCATGCAACGGAAATTGATCCTCCACCTTCAGTTCTGCTTCAACCTTGCCCGGTGTCTTGCCGGGACGAAGCACGGGGGTCACCTTGAGATCGGCCACGCGGTTGGCGTCCACCATCTGCGTTTGCAGCTCGGGAAAATAAGGCACATTGCCTTCCGCCAGTTCCGGCACCTTGGACAAGATGCGGTTGAGCGAATAGTAATGCGAACCCACGATGCGGATTTTCTCTACGCTGCCCTCGGTCACTTTCAATTGCACCACGCCGCTGCTGACGCTTTGCTCGGGGATGTCCACCAGCACGGTGAGATACCCTGCATCGTGGTAGGCCTTCTCCAGCGCGCCACGCGCCTTCTCCACATCAGCGATACTTTTTTCATCGCCCAGATAACGATAGACCGCTTCCTCGATACGGACCGCAGGCAACAAGGTATTGCCTGTGACCCGGTATTCCGCCACGCTGAACACGTTCTTTTTTACCGCATTCTGCTCTATAGATTCTGCGCTGCTGGCGCAGGAAAATATCAGTCCTGCGCCAAACAATAAAATTCTGCCCGCACTAGGCAATAAAATTCTGATCGATACCATTAAATCAATTACCAAGCGCTCTGTGTCTGACTTCAGATTATGAAGTTAATTTATTACGCGTTTATTACATGATTGAAATTTACTGAATTGAATGCAGCATGCAAAACAGGAACGGGATTTCCATTCCTGCCAATAAAAAACCCCGGCATTGCGCCGGGGTGTTCAGAGACTAACTTAAACGAACTGCTTATTGCACTTGTTGTGCAGGCTGGCAGGTGTTGGCCTTGCTGACGCGCATCACTGGGTTAGTCAGAGTACCGTCAGCATTCAGAGTTGGATCATAGTTCAGCGCAATCGGATCCGCCAGAGCTGCAACGCCAACAACTGCCGGAACCTTGGTCGTACCGAGGATCAGCTTGTCGCCGGACTTGGCAATCATCGCATTGTAGAACGTCAGTGCATCGCCAGACAGCGGCAGCGTGGTACCAACCGTGCCAGCACGTTTGTTCCAGGCGTTGTTGACCACAACATCATAGGCGCCTGTGGAAGCGTTTACTACAGTAGGAGCTGTGCCATTGATGGAGATGAAGTTGTAAGCTTCAGGGATTGCAACCGTAGCAGAAGAGCCGTTGATGCCGGCATTCTTGACGGTAGCTGCTGGACGATCTACACCCATCAGACCAATCGCGCGACTACCTACTGGCAGAACGACGTGTGTCGCATCAGCAGCCACAGCAGCGATTGTGCCGTTGGCGATGTTGATCGTGTAGCCAGCTACAGTGCCTTGCTGAGCAGCAGTCATGCAGGCAGCCAAAGCACCGGAAGATGAGTTCTCGATCACGATGTAATTACCGCCGCCTAAGCCGCCATTTGCCAGAACCTGAGCAACAGCTGGAGTCTGCTGCGAAGAAGAGCAGGGGAAGCCGAAGAAAGAGGCGTTGATCGCAGCTTGCGTACCAGAACCCGCAACGCGGCGGCAAACGACCACTGGACCTGCAGCGTAAGCACCATCAACCCAGCTCCAGTCAGTGGAAAGACTGTTCATCAGCGCGGTAACCTGAGCCTTGGTGAGGTTGGTAATCCCTGTGTTGGGAGTAACAACGATACCCATAGGCTGGGCCAGCGAAGACTGAGTAGTCAGCGCAGCAACTACTGCTGGAGATGCTGCGGTGCCGCCTGCTGGAACGTTCAAACTGGTGAACAGCGCTGGCTCTACGTCAGAAACGCCTGCATCAGGAACAGCAGTGACTGTAGGTACGCAAGAATATAGCGGTGCACCGGTAACAGTGTCATTAGCTGTTTGAGCTGTACAGTTGGTATCCAATCCCAGATCAAGCCTTGCAACAGCGGTGGCTAGAGCCACAGGAACCACACCCACGATAGAACCGCCCGCGCCTGTTTCAAACACCACGCCGGTCTTGCCGGAAAGCGTAGCTCCTGCGGCAGCGGAGAAGGTACCGGCATAAGCGCGGTAGTTTTTGCCCGAAGCGCCGGTTGCTGTGGCAGCGCCGTCAAAGAACACGCTCATCGTGCCGACAGTGAACAGGCCGTTTGCAACTTGGCCGATGGTGTTCTGCAAGGCAGAAGAACCGGAGATGAACAGTTTAACCATTGATGCATTGGCTTGCGATGGGGTCGGGCCTACTGCTAATGCCTGACCAGCAAAGGCCAAGGCGCATACTGCGGTGATTGCTTTCAATTTAAAATTCATTTTGACTCTCCAGAAATATATATAAAAATTCAAGGTTTGATGATTATTTATGACACCCTGCCTCAACAGCGAGGCAAGGAGACGTTAAGCAAAATCAAGCAAAGGTCATGCTGGTGCTTTGGTTTTTGCGACGGGTTGCGATGAAGCCGATCAAGCCCACACTGCTCAGCATCAACAGCCACTCGCTAGGCTCCGGTACTGCAGCAACTGCAGCTGTAGAGTAAGTCAGGCCAGTCGTACCCAGAGTCCAGGTCGAAGCGCCAGTTGCATTGGCGAATTGGAACGATGTGCTGCCGGTATACGATGTGCCACGTCCAGACGCCGTCGCCGTTGGAGTCAGGAAGTAAAAGTTCATGCCTTGACCCAGAGCAGCCATAGAGGAAAACGTGACACTGTTGCCAAAGCTGGTGCCCGTTTGGCCTGCATAACCAGCACCAGTTGATGCGGAAGTGAGCGTATTTGCCGCCCCCATCACGGTGTTAACGTTAGCCGCATAGATGCTTTCAAAATTGCTGATCGCATTACCCACCGCCGTAGATGTCGTACCTACTTGTGCGCCAGGCACGGCAACTGTGGTGAGCAGACCGGTTTGACCATAAGTCGCACCTATACCCCCATTGGTACCTGCAGAAACGCTCCACGTTGTATTGGCACCGGCAGTGGCCAGGAAGCTGGTCAGAGCGGCGTTGGTGTAGGTGAAGTTATTGGCAGCAGTATCAGCACCGGTGATGGCTGGAGCTGTTGAGGTACCGCCAAATGTGACGCCGGCGTTAGTCAGGAAGCCCTGTATGGTCGAACCCAGGTTAGCAGTAAAAGAAGTGCTGTTGGTCTGATCCCATACCGACAGGACAACGTTATTACCCAATGCTGCAGTATTGACGATCGCCGCGCTTGCTTGACCTGTTACGGCAAACGCCAGAGCGCCAGCCAGAACGGAAAGTTTCAATTTCATGTATAACTCCTTTAAATAAAATTCCCCTTGCGGAGACTTGCATAAAAAGGCTTTGAGACCGGTGAGGGTATCGTAGCCACGTATTGAACAGGCGACCAATAAGCCGGTAAACCCGCTACTGCTTGGCAACCCGGCTGTCTTCCTATTTGCCCCCTGCTTTTGGCTATTGGGAAGATCCTTAGCTTTCCGACCCTGCCTCGCAACAGGTGTGGCTTTTACTTAGATTCCACAAAATACTGAGCAATCTGGACGCAAAGATTATCGAGTGAGCATTACAACCGTACGTTCAGATCACGCAATTGATATAGTCTGTTCGGATCATTTTTCGAGCAGTACATTCCTTATCAACGGAATGCAACGCTAGCAGGCGAAAATTTAGATGGTTTTAAAGTTCGTCTTTCGCTGATAGTCCGAACGGCTCATTTTTTCGTTCTGGGTGGCGTGGATAAGAGGGGGAAATCAGGAAAAACAGGAAACTCTTCCGGCTAAATGAAGAGTGCGTAGCTTGGGCATTGCCCAAGCTATGAAAAGGCAGCTTCCATTTTTGTTCCGGCTTAGATTGAATCTGCCGCTGACACAGAAAGACTGTTATTGGTATTGCACAGACAGAGTGGGCATCGCATCACCGTTGAGACACGCTGCATATCGGCTGGACGCTGAAGCAAGACAGTTCCTGCCCGCCGTATCGCCAAACTTTTTTGCCATATTCAAACAGGTCGACATGTCGGTACTGTGCATCAGTTCGCACAGGCGTTGTTTGCGGTCATCCGTGGAGTTGGAGTTGGATTTTGGCGGCTGTGGGGGGGGGGCGATATATTCCGGCGGGCTTATTTCCGCTGGCGGAGGTCCGGGAGTTGCGTTGCCACTCTGTGCAATGGCTGCCGTAAGCACCGAGCCGGGAGCGTAAACAAATTGCCAATCTGCATAGTGTTTCTTGCCCTCGAACATTGGGAATATTTTCCCGAAGTTTGCCTTCTGTAACGGCTCAGCATCAGACTTGCTATACACGCCGACGATGCCATCGTCGGCACCCTTGACCAAACCCCATTCAGTACTTCCCATGAAAGGATCATAAAAAATCTTGCGCAAGTGACGTTTGGTATAAGGAACCCGTTTATCTTTCAGCAAGTCTTCCAGCTTCTTCGGATATTTTTTTATCCCGTCTGGAGGGTTGTTGTAATACGAAGCGATAGCCTGACGGAATTGCTTGCCGATGAACAGCAACTGCTGTTCATTTTCACGCTGCTGCACTTGGTGCCAAATAGTTGCCACCGCTGCCAGCATTGCACCCATCAGTGCGACAGCAAACAATACGCCGATGTAAGTAAAACCGGAACAGGAACGACGCGTAACAGGCGATTGCATTACGTTACTCTTGGCGCGCCGTTTATTAAAACTCATGCGATGGCAAAGAATCAGATCAAGGTTGCTGCGTGGCAGCCTCCAACATTTTTGCGAGCATCTCATGCGGCTGATTGCCAAACAGCAACTTGCCATTGCTAAAGACGATGCCGGGCGTGCCATTGATCCAGTTTTTGGATGCGAGCTCAGCGATCTCCTTGATCGGCGTTGCGCATTCGGTATTGCTGCCTTGAGGTTCTTTCTGGCTTAACAGCATGTCATCCCAGGCTTTGGCCCTGTCCTTGGCGCACCAGATCAATTGCGCCTTGCGCAGTGAGTCTGGATGAAGGTCGGTGAGTGGCAGCAGGAAGGTGTAGATGGTCACATCATTCACGCTTTCCAGTTCTTTTTCCAGCCCTTGGCAATAAGGACACTCGGGATCGGAAAATAGCGCGAGTTTGCGTGCTCCGTTGCCTTTGACCCTGATGATGGCTTTGTCGAACGGCAATTTGGAAAAATCGACCACGGTGAGCTTATCCTTCTCCTGCTGGGTAAGGTTCGCCTTGCTTTTTAAATCGAGCAAGGTGCCCAGTATTCCTACCTCTCCTTTTTCGTCGGTATAAATAATATTGTTGCCGTTGACGACGACCTGATACAGTCCGCCATAGGGAAGCTTGGTGATCGCGCCAATTTTCGCTTCCGGCAAATTTGCAGCAAGTGATTTTCTGATTTCTTCTTCGCCAGCCTGCGCGCAACATGCAAGCGCCATCAATGCCAATCCGGCTAATACTTTCTTGAACATAATCATTTCTTCCTCATAATTTAAAAATCACATTAGCCATCTGCCAGCATTTATTTACTTCAACAGGCCGAGGTCGATTGCACGGGTGACGGCATGACCACGGGTTTTTACTTTCAATTTTCTCAAGATATTCTGCACATGATTTTTCACCGTCAATGGACTGATAAAAAGTTCATCTGCAATAACCTGATTGGTCTTGCCGACTCTGATAAGGTTGATAATCTGAATTTCCCGCGCACGCAATGCCGCTGTTGAAATTTCCGTCGGCCCCTGTTCGGTCTTGATATTCTGGCGTGCCACGATGCGGCCCAGGGTAGCATCCAGAATAGGCAACAATACTTCCAGCAGATAGAGCAGCCTGGTGCACAGCGTTCCGGTTACTCTGGCAAAACAAAAATAACTCTTCAACCGGCCATCAGGTCCGCGCAACCCGTGCGCCGCAATATTGTTCAACTCGTAGCGTTCCAGTGCTGCCGCCCATGCCTCGTTGTAGTCACCAATTGTGAATTCCCGGCTTATGATGCAACCCCTGCCAAACTCGTGCGCCCGCGCCATCATCTTTGTCATCAAACCATTTGCCGGATTACACAGTGCAGAGAACTGTTCATCCTGAAAATCCAGCGTGCTCGAAAAATTATAGAATCTCGGCTGGGGATCAGACCCGACCCATATACCGCATATCAGGATTTCATGGGGAATCAGATACTGTAACTCGCATTGCGCCCAGGAAAAAAACTGATGTTCGTTCAACACTCGCAATGAACCATTGACGATGGAAATCAATCGTCCCTGATCCTCTCCTTCCAGCGTGCCGCCGCGTTCAATAAAATCGATCATGATCTTCTGCTACCTTGGACTGACTTTAAAACTGTGCACAAAACTTGCCGGAATTACACATCAATTCATTGCTCCCATTTTCACCAGTTGTGATAAGACTAAAGGCCTGTCCATGACTCTTGCCCAGTGCAGCGGCGTGTAGCCATTGGCCTGGTTATGTACGTCAGCACCAGCCTGAATCAGACGTTGTGCTATTTCGTCGTGACCTTCGTAGATGGCCCAATAAAGTGGCGTAGCCCCCTGCTCTCCTGATACGTTCACTTCAGCACCTCTTGCGAGCAAAGCATTCAGGTAGTCGAGCCGTCCACACTGAACTGCCAGCACTAGCGGCGTATCGCCTCGATCACTCGCCATATTTACGTCTGCTCCGGCTTCGAGCAGCACTCTTACATTCTCATCCCGCTCGAACCGCACCGCATTTGCCAGAGGTGTCCCTCCTGTATCATCCGGTACGTCAAGCCTTGCTCCGGCCTTGATTAACATCTTTACGATCTCGACATCACGGCGCATTGCTGCCACGCCAATTGGTGTATAGCCGACACTTCCTTTAACATTCACGTCAACATGCAACTCGATCAATCGGTGCACCATATCGCGATTGGAATAATATGCGGCCACCAGAATGGCGCTATTGCCGCCTTTGTCGATAGCGTTAGGATTGGCGCCCATCTCGAGCATGATCTTGAATATTCTCAAGTCACCTCGCGCGGATGCATCGATCAGATTAAGGTCGTTATCGGTAAGCGCTGAAGCCGACTCAACTGCAATCAGTAAACAAAAGAAAAATGCGCCAGCACAAGCAATATATTTATTAATTTTCATAATTTATTAAACGAATAATTTTCGAGATAAATTTTCGTATTAGAGTTTTTCTTGAGCAGGCGATTCTAGTTTTTATTTATGTCATTTAGATTAAAGCTATGTGACAGTCATCTTCCCAATTTTCTATAGCCGATTCGGCCGTTGTTCCCAGGTTGTAGCAAATGTTTTGGAACACCTTCATTTCTTACGCGAGATATGCAAGACATCTTATTCCTTCGCTTCCTTGATCACAGCTCGCAACAAGACTAAGCAATCAAACTCTGAACAAGCCTCATAAAACTGTAACAATTTGCGAGGATGATGCTCGTTTTGCTGAGATGCACGATCTCTCCGCACTCATATACCAACAGCATAAAAGCGCCACTTGAACTCAAAATATTTATGTCCTCGGTAATGTTAAAGATAGGTAATCATGACGACACAATTTAAAACACTAAACTCTTTCCGGCGAACCACCTCGCTGACCATTGAACGGTCGGGTCTTTTAAACTTGATGGAAGCATTCCTCGACCCGATGACGGTTATTTTTTCGCTGTTTCTTGTCGTGTTGTTCAAAGAATCCGAGTTGACACCCCCTTATCTGATTCTTTCGTTGCTGATATTCGCCATCAGCTTTCCTGGCGATGTTCAACTGAACATGCCTTTTATGAGCAAAATTAAACATATCTATTTTGACTGGACGGTCAAGGCAGGACTGCTGGTTTTCTTTGGCTATGCCAGCCGCTATCTGGAATTTTTCGATACCGACGTACTCTTTACATGGCTTTGGTTGGCGCCAACCAGTCAGGTTGGTGCTCATATTCTGATACGCCAGATGGCCCCTGCCATCCTGAAAATTCAAGGGGAAACCAGATATGCCATTATTGCCGGTGTAAACGAACAAAGCGTTGAGCTTGCAACGCGCATCAAGGAAGACCCCTATTCAGACATCCATATTCTGGGCTTTTTCGATGACCGCAATGTAGGGAGGCTGAAGCATCCATATGAATGCAGAATGCTGGGTACTCTCGACGACCTGCCCCGCTTCGTCAACGAAAATAAAGTGCCGTTAATCTATCTTTCACTGCCCATGAGTACCCAGCCACGCATCTTGTCGTTGCTGGACCAATTACGCGACACAACCGCCTCGATCTATTTTGTGCCGGATATTTTTGTCACCGACCTGATTCAGGGGCGGTTAAGCACCGCTGCCGGCCTGCCTGTTGTCGCCGTGTGCGAATCTCCATTTACCGGCTTTAACGGCATCATCAAACGTATCAGCGACATCGTATTATCTCTTCTCATTCTTTGCCTGATTACACCATTAATGCTGGCCATCTCACTGGGTGTAAAAATCAGTTCACCAGGCTCTGTCATTTTTAGGCAACGACGCTATGGCTTGGATGGAAAGGAAATAATTGTCTATAAATTTCGTTCGATGACCACGTGCGACGACGGCGACAAAATTCAGCAGGCACAAAAGTCTGACCGCCGCATTACTCCGTTTGGCGCATTCCTGCGCAAAACGTCCCTGGACGAGCTGCCCCAGTTCATCAATGTGTTGCAAGGCAGAATGAGTATTGTCGGACCTCGCCCTCACGCAGTGGCCCATAACGAGGAATACCGCAAGCTCATCAAAGGCTATATGGTGCGGCACAAGGTCAAGCCTGGCATCACCGGTTGGGCCCAGGTCAACGGCTACAGGGGAGAAACTGAAGTGCTCGACAAGATGGCCAAACGCATCGATCACGATCTGGAGTACCTCAGAAACTGGTCGTTGCGCCTCGATCTTTACATCATCATCAAAACCATTCTGGTCGTGCTTAAGGATCGGCATGCCTATTAGGCAAGCTCAATCCAGTTACAGCGCAGACCAAGCTGCAATATCCAATATATAGAAAGGCGCAAAAAATGTTATGAAGAAGATTCGTAAAGCGGTATTTCCGGTTGCTGGTATGGGAACCCGTTTCTTGCCAGCCACCAAGGCCAGCCCAAAGGAAATGATGCCGGTGGTAGATAAACCGCTGATCCAGTACGCGGTAGAAGAAGCGATTGCAGCCGGGATAACGGATCTTATATTCGTGACCGGGCGCAGCAAGCGTGCCATTGAAGATCACTTTGACAAGGCTTACGAGCTGGAAAACGAACTTGCCTTGAAAGGAAAGCTGGAAGTATTAAAGGTTGTGCAAGAGATACTGCCCAAGCATGTCAATTGTATCTACATACGCCAAGCCGAGGCGCTTGGGCTGGGTCATGCCATTCTGTGTGCGCGGCCAGTGATTGAGGATGAGCCATTTGCGGTGCTGTTAGCCGATGACTTGCTCGATGGCTCGCCGTCAGTAATGAAACAAATGGTCGATACCTATGATTACTATCGCTGCTCTGTGTTGGGGGTGGAGGATGTGCCGCGCGAAGACACGCGCCGTTACGGCATCGTCAAATCCAAACCGATAGACGAACGCATTGAGCAGATTTCTTCAATTGTAGAAAAACCCAAGCCCGAGGATGCTCCATCGACGCTGGCTGTAGTTGGACGATACATTCTGACGCCGAGCATATTCAAACATCTGGAACACATCCTGCCCGGCGCCAGCGGAGAGATACAGCTTACTGACGGCATCGCTGCGCTCATGAAGGAAGAGCAAATTCTGGCGTATCGTTTCGATGGCATCCGCTATGACTGCGGCTCAAAGCTGGGGTATCTCCAAGCAACAGTAGCCTTCGGCCGCAAGCATCCCGAGGTCGCACAAGAATTCAATGCATTTCTGGATACGATTTCCGCTAAGGGATAGCAATAATCCTTCGACTCGGGGAAAGATGTGTTGCAGCAGCACGCTAATTGAAACTATGCTTGCTGAAAATATGGTGTAGAGCCAGAAGGTTCGGCAACAGAACTAAACCTGACAGTCAAGCACAACGAAAATTGGCAACTGTCAGATCAAGTCTGAGCTACTATAACTTGGCAAGCTGCAACAATTGCCTGCCTGCTCCGATAATGAATAGGGTATTGGTCACCAGATAACGTTTCCATAAACGGCGTGGTTCCGAGCACAAGCGGTGCAACCACTCCAGACCGCAGCGTTGCATCCACAGCGGAGCTCGTTGCACCGTGCCCGCGTGGTAATCAAACGCCGCACCGACGCCGATCATCACCGCGTGAATCCGATTGCGATGCGCCGCCATCCACTTCTCCTGCTTCGGACAACCGAGGCCAATGAACACTACACCGGCACCTGAATCGTTAATGGTAGCAACGATAGACTCATCCTCTGCTGCGCTTATCGTGCCGAACGGCGGCGAATAAAAGCCGCCGAAGCGCAGCTCAGGAAATGCTGTTCGCAATTTCGCGGACAGCAGCTGTAGCGTTTCGTTAGTACTACCGTAGAAATAAACCGCTTCGCCACTACGCATTGCCTGCTCGCAATATTTCCACATCAGATCCGGGCCGTTGATACGCTCTTGGTCAAAATATCCTTGTCTGCGCAACATCCACGCAACCGGCATTCCATCTGGCGTGGCCATATCCGCCTGGTTCACCACCCGCTTGAACTCTGCATCCTGACTAGCCGTTACCGCTGAATGGACATTGCAGATACAAATATATCGTGACTCGCGCGCCTTCGACCAGCCTGCGATTCGTGTCAGTGTCTCGCCCCAGGAAAGCGCATCGATAAAAGTATCAATTACTTTCGCCCCCTCGCGATTTATCCCGGAATTCATCGTAGCCAGCCCTCCATCAAAACTCGACATAACCATTCGGGTTCATCGATTGCCAACGCCATGCATCGCGGCACATCGTCTCCAGATCACGCACTGCACGCCAACCCATCAACTCGTGCGCAAGCGCAGGATCGGCGTAACAGGACGCGATATCCCCTGGTCTACGCTGGGCAATACAGTAAGGAACTGGACGATCGCTCGCCTTCTCGAAGGCTTGCACCATTTCCAGCACACTATAGCCCTGCCCGGTGCCGAGATTGACCGTCAGCGTAGTGTCATGCCTATCCAGTGCTTCCAATGCTGCCAAATGCCCAGCCGCCAGATCCATCACATGGATGTAATCCCGCACCCCGGTGCCATCATGGGTAGGATAGTCGTTGCCGAACACCGACAACTCCTTGCGCCGCCCAACTGCAACCTGGCTAACAAAAGGCATCAGATTATTTGGAATTCCGTTGGGATCTTCACCGATCAAGCCGCTCTCATGCGCACCCACCGGATTAAAATAGCGCAACAACGCAATACGCCATGACGGATCAGACAATGTCATGTCACGCAAAACGTCTTCAATCATCAACTTGGTACGACCGTATGGATTCGTTACCGCTAGCGGGAAATCTTCCCGTATCGGCACAGTATGCGGATCGCCGTAGACCGTGGCAGATGAACTAAAGACCAGGCGCTTCACACCAAACTCGGCCATCGTTTCAAACAAGACAATGCTGCCGCAGACATTGTTGCGATAGTAAAGCAGCGGTTTCGCCACCGATTCACCTACCGATTTGAGGCCTGCGAAGTGAATCACTGCATCGATAGTACAGGTCCGAAATATTTCCCGCAGCGCGTCCCGGTCATTCAAGTCTGCGATGACAAGCGTTACAGCCTTGCCCGTAATTTTTTCCACACGCTGCAATGCCTCGATCCGGCTATTGCTGAGATTATCGACTACCACCAATTCGTAACCCGCCCGCAGCAACTCCACGCAGGTGTGAGAACCAATATAGCCGCATCCCCCGGTCACCAATATTTTTTTATTCTTCATGTCGCGATTACTCCACTGTCACCGATTTCGCCAGATTGCGCGGTTTATCCACGTCCGTCCCCTTGACCAGTGCTACGTGGTATGCGAGCAATTGCAACGCCACCACATGCAGCACAGGCGACAACAGGCCGTAATGCTCGGGCAGGCGGATGATATGCACACCCTCGCTTTCGGCCACCGCGCTATCGGCGTCAGCGAACACATAAAGCTCGCCGCCGCGCGCCCTGACTTCTTGAAGATTTGACTTCATCTTTTCGATCAGCATATCGTTGGGCGCCACACTGATCACCGGCATTTCCGAATCCACCAGCGCCAGCGGGCCATGCTTCAGTTCGCCCGCAGGATAGGCTTCGGCGTGAATATAGGAAATTTCCTTGAGCTTGAGTGCCCCTTCGAGCGCTATCGGGTAGTGGTGGCCGCGGCCAAGGAACAAAGCATGTTGTTTTCCCGCGAAGCGGGCTGCCCACTCCTTGATCTGCGGTTCCAGCGCCAGCACTTTCTGCACAGCCAGCGGAAGATGACGTAGCGAGGTTAGATGTTCCAATTCGTCTTCAGGGCTCAAACGGCCATTGATCTTGGCCAGAGTTGCGGCCAGCAAAAACAAAGCGGCGAGCTGGGTAGTAAATGCCTTGGTCGAAGCCACTCCAATTTCGGGACCCGCACGGGTCAAAAACTTAAGCACACATTCACGCACCATCGCGGACTCGGCCACATTGCAGATCGCAAGCGTACGTTCCATACCAAGGCTGCGAGCATGCTTAACTGCAGCCAGCGTATCGGCTGTCTCACCGGACTGCGAAATCACGACCACCAGCGCATCCTTGTTTGGAACAGACTTGCGATATCGATACTCACTGGCGATTTCCACCGTACAGGGAATACATGCAAGCTCCTCGATCCAGTAACGTGCCACCATCCCGGCGTGGTAGCTGGTTCCGCATGCCAGGATCAAGATACTTTTTACTTGCTTGAACAATTCGGGCGCGGCAGCTCCGAACAGGTTCGGAGAAAACCCCATGCCGGCTGCACCACCCAGCATTTCCAAAGTGCTGGCCAGTGCGGTCGGCTGCTCGAAGATTTCTTTCTGCATGAAATGTTTAAACGAACCCAACTCTACGGCATCATCAGTCAGGGCACTTTCGTGTTGCAAACGCTCGACCGGCGTACCATCAGCGCGGGTGATGCGGAGGCCGCTATGGCTAATTTCGGCGATGTCGCCGTCTTCCAGATACACCATGGTCTTGGTCACTTGCAGCAGCGCCATGGCATCGGAGGCCGCGAACAGGCCGTCGCTGCCGATTCCCAGCAACAGCGGCGCACCATGACGAGCAAGAATGATGCGTCCTTTATGCTCTTCACCTTCGCACAGCACAGCAATGGCATATGCGCCGATCAACTGGCCGGTCACCTCACGCACCGCCTCGAACAGATCGGGAACACGCTTCAGCGTGTGCTCAATGAGGTGGACGATGGATTCGGTATCGGTATCGGAAGTGAACACATAGCCTTCTGCCATCAGGCGCTGCCGGATTTCGTCGAAGTTCTCGATGATGCCGTTATGCACCACCGCCAAACCACCGGAAACATGAGGATGCGCGTTTCTTTCGGAGGGTACGCCATGAGTGGCCCATCGCGTATGAGCAATACCGATTGTCGAGGAAAGCCCTACCGATTGAGCAGCCAGTTCGGAAACACGGCCAATACTGCGCAAACGTGTCAGCTGCGGTTTCAGGACGGCAAGCCCGGCTGAGTCATAGCCCCGGTATTCCAGCTTTTGCAGTCCCTCCATTAAAACTGGAACAATATTTTTTGTAGCGATTGCTGCGACGATTCCACACATGCTAACCCTCTTCTATTCAAGCCGTCGGCCTATCCGATGCCTGGACAAGTTATTTATTCACAGTAGCGCATGCTAACCGCGAAATATGACAGTTATTAGATGATAGGGATCTCTCTGGATATGTTTAATTGCAACACCCCTGTTTGAGTCAAACCCGCACTACCACAAAGCCAAGCGCAACAAAAATGGCATGGTGTGATTCGGAATATTGAAGATCACAGTCCGAACGGACTATGCAAAATCAATTGCAAGGTCAATACAACCAAAACAATGGATTTTGAGCTGGCCAAAAATTATTAGCCTTAACTGTTGCGCACGGCGATCGCTTCAATGTATATCGCCATTAATTGTTGATAATTGCGTTCTGAAGTATATTTCGCCTCGTATTCATTGCGGGCATGCTTCCCTATAGCAAGCATCGCTTCCGGGTTCGCTTCGGCCCACACAATCTTCTTCGCCAAATCCTCGGCAGAGCTGGGTTCAAACAGCAAACCAGTCCTGCCATCCTCGATCAACTCCGCCATTGCTCCCATGCGGCTGGCAATCACCGGCAGGCCGCAGGCAAACGCTTCCACCAGAGCGAGCGGAAAATTTTCGTAACAGATACTCGGCATCAGCAAATAAGCGGCTCTTTGCATGTGATGGAATATTTGATCTCTGGGTAAGAATCCCAGCCTGTGGATATTTGCGCGCGAGCATAAGGCCTCCTCCTCCGGACCGCTACCGATCACGTTCAGCTGGCATTCTGGCACCCGATCCATCGCACGGATAAGCACATCAATTCCTTTTTCAGCGGACAATCTGCCGACAAACAAACCTCCTTTTCGCAACTCCTCAGTGCCAGCTGGTACATCTACGAAATTCGGCTTCACCACGATGTGTTCCGCTGTCAGCCCGCCCTCAATAAACTTTTTGCGGCTGAACTCACTGAGCGCTATATACCGCGTCACCTTGTTGCGGTAAGTGCCGAGTGCCCGGTGCAGTACCTGCATGCCTCCTAGTACTGCTGATTGCACCCTTGAATCACGGTAACACCCCCGCACCACACCACGCCAGGGTAACTTGCCCAGACAATCCTCGCACACCTTGCCGTCGCGCAGGAACATCGCCTGCTGACAGAATATACGAAAGTTATGCAGGGTCTGCACCACCGGCACGCCCGCCTTGTCTGCCACATGATAAAGAGATGGCGATATCAGCGGAAAAGTGTTGTGGACATGGATCACATCGGGGCGAAAATCCGCGACCCACTTTGCAATGTCCGCTTCGGTGCGTGAAGACCAAATGGTTTGTCCGGCCAAGGCGACCCGCGACATGCCCACGATCTCGTCGTTATGGCGGGTATACACCGCCACATCGTCACCACGACTGGACAGCAAGGCCGTCTCCGATGCCACAACAGAGTCTTCTCCACCCTTCTGCTGATAGGCATTGTGCGCAATCAGGATACGCATGGCTCTGTTGCCAAATAGTTATCCCCATTCGATCGAGAGTGCCACATACATCGTTGGACTATCACGTACGTTTTTCCCGTCCAACCGCCGCAAGTGCTGCATTCCTGATCCCGAGCGCTGCATTTTCGTAGGTATATTCGCCGACCAGTTCGCGACTGCGCACCGAAAATCTTGCATACATATCCGGGTCACTCAACAAGGTTATTGCCGCGTCCACCCAGCGCTCCAGATCGAGAGGAAGCACAAAGCCATTTTCTCCATCCCGGACCAGTTCCCCTGCCGATCCGGCAACTGGCGTAACCAGTACCGGCAAACCGGCGGCGCAAGCCTCGTTCGCGACTACGCCCCACGGATCCCATCGCGTCGGAAACATAAAAATCCGGGCCGAGCCGTATAGTTGCGGCAGCTCATCCTGAGTGGCAAAGCCCGGAAAAACAGCTTCCACTTGCTCAGATATTTCCGCAGCAGCGGACCGCATCTCAACTTCCATTTCCCCCGACCCGACAAATGCCACGGTGATTCTGCGCCCGAGCCGGGTGGCCACTTGCCGTGCCACTTCCAGGACAAACAAGGGATTCTTCACCGCTACAAAACGCCCGCAGAAAATAAAGTCGTAACGTTTTTCGACGGCAGGGGCGGCAAAGAACGCCGTGTTGTCCGCACACAGATGCGACTTGTAATAGCGTGCGTCATCGATACCATATGCACGATAAAGATCGAATGAGCCATTGCTTGACCCAATGAACGACTGCGTCCCTGCGTACACCCCGCGCCGAATCCAGCGATGCAGTTGCGAAAGCTTTTCTTCCGAACCAAGCGTCCCATCCGTCATCGCAACATGCTTGGCACCGTACCTGCGCGCATACGCATAGGCCAGCAGATGCGTGGGGTTGAACCCGGTCGTGATCACCACATCAGGGCGAAACGAACTCAACGTACCCCACACATCGGGATTGAAATGAATGAAGCGCCCACGGTAATTGATGAATCGCTCGCACAGATGCATTTGTTCAAAACGTGCCGCGCGCAAATCCCACTTTCGGTCCGGTTCGCGTCCGCTGCAATAAATAACTTTCAGATCAATTTGGACATCGACAGCTAATATCTCATACACCGGCATGCGGTAAGGCGCAGGAATATTCGTTACTATCGCCATCCGGATGCGCTTCTCACCATCGGAATAATGACTGTCATTTATTTGTGCACGCGGCCCTGGTTGAGCCTGAGCACGCGGGATGCTAAATCTCATGCTCTGCTTCCCCGCCGCACAAAATAATTTCGTATCGAATACTGCAACGAAGTCACAACCACCTTGTAATAAGGCCAGACCCAGTGCAACGGCCACAGCACACCGGCATGACGCCGCGTCAATACCAGCCAAGCTCCAGGCGGCAATCCCTTGTGTGAAAGTATCTTGCGCATCCTGACGGCCAGCGGAAGCTTGACATCGTTGTAACTTCCGCCAGCCAGATCGTCGTTCACGCAGGTGCCAGCGTAGCCCGGCATCACCCAGACGGAATATCCGGCAGTGCCGGCTCTCAGTCCATAGTCAGTATCACCAATGGCATGGACAAAGCGCGACTCCAGATTACCCAGTGAGAGTGAAATTTCGCGTGGAACAAGAACGCAGTTGCCGTTCATCGTGTCGCACTTGATAGCTTCATTACCAGGTGTGATCGGCAAAAAGTGCATCGGCCTAAGCCAGTTATGCCGCACCGAACCGCCGTAACTGGGTGTCTCGCTGCCGGGAACACGGGTGCTGCCAACGATGATCGAGGGGCGCCCGAGCCGGTCTTGTAACTGCGCTCCGATTGCAAGTAAGCGTTCTATCGCATCGTCCTCCAATAGTGTGTCGTCGTTCAACCACAGCAAATAATCATAAGGACTGTTCTGCGCCACATCCCACGCCAGTCGCATGCCGCCGTTCCAGAACAGGCTGCCATCGCCGCGTACTATTTCCACATCAGGATAAGCAGCACCCACGGCCTCACCTGTGCCATCCGAACTGCCGTCATCAACCAGCACCATGCCTAGGTCGGTGCCTGATGGCAGGGAATTGCGATAGAGCGCAGCAAGACAATCCAGAGTCTTTTCCCGGCGGTTGTGGCAAGCCATCAGGACAACAATCCGCGTCATGCTTATTCCTCCACCATGATCGGCAAGCGCCAGCCGAAGAACCAGTCAGGCACAAGGAATAAGGTAATGCCAAGGCTCATGCCATTGCCCGCAACTATTGCAGTATGTGACACCAACATGTGACACCGGATTGAGAGATTTTTTTTCACAGCTTGGACTCCAACATAATTCGCACAGGATCACTCCCCAGCATGAGTTTGAGAGAATGATCAGGTACGGTAATCGACTGCGGCGAAGAGGCGAGAAGTTTATCTACTGATAAGACTCGCTGTCCGAATGGCAGAGGGATGGTATGCAGAGAATCTTGTTCCGCCCAAACAATCAGGAAGCGCTTTCCGGCACGCTCTCCCTGGCAGCGCACGCCATTGGGCGTCATAGATTCACAGCCAAGCATCGTTGCGTCGAGCAGCCAGGACTGCACCTTTTCGTAACCATCCCAGGCTGGCAGGCGCACCCCTGCTGGAGAAAACATCCCGCTACGTTCATTATCCCAAGCGTAATAGTAAAAACGTTCCAACCCTGCTGCGGCGCCAAGAACCAGAAACTGCCCCATACGGGACGCTGCTTCGGCAGGTGTCCAGCGCTGGGCACCAGCAGGTAAAAGCTGACCGGGTGAATAGACTTCCAGGCCAGTTTCGGTATTCCAAAGCGGCAGGCCTTCCAGTCCATGGCGCTTCATGATGTTGCGCACTTCCAGCAATTGATTAACAAATTGTTGGGTATTGACTGAATAGAAATGGTAGGCCACTGCCTGAACGTATTGCTTGCCGCCACTACTTAAAAAAAGCTCGAGCTGGCTGGTGTTCCCGGTAAATCCTGGCGTTGTCAGTATGACTCTGGGATCGACATCGTCGAACACCTTACGCGCAATCCTAGCCATCTCAACCATTTTTGAAACAGAGCCATAAAAAAAATCAGACTCGCCTTTTTGCTTCTTTAAGTCGGAAAAGAAAGGCTCATTCCAAAGTTCATAAGCTGTAATTTTGCCGCGATAGCGTTGCGCTACGTGCCGCACGTACTCTTCCCAGTGCGCCATGCGCACAGGTTCGGCCGCACACCCCATCCCATAAGGACAGATTTCTTCCGGTCTTGCCGATGCCCAACGTGGA
>JANXXX010000104.1 GCA_025350405.1 Gallionella sp. | reverse complement strand
ATGGATGAAGTCATTGATTGGCTGACGTTTTACAATCATCGAAGGCTTCATTCGACACTGGGATATATCAGCCCAATGCAGTTCGAGAAAAACTGGTTTGCTGCACAGTTGAAGGATGCAGCATAATGAGCGTGTTAAGGGATGCGGATTACAGGGGCAAGGTCAGTTTAAGGTGATCAATCCTCATGCCGCCTCCAAAAAGCTGTCATTCCCTTCTTTGATCTCGCGTAGCAGCCGCCTCGCTTCTTCATTACGAAGCTGCTCATAAAAATCTTCAATACTGAGCTGAGATGCTTGCCACAGAGATTTTGAATCCAACCTTCCCTTTTCCTTAAGGATGGCGTTTAAGTGATCAGAATTTATTCTGGAAAGATCGAGCATGATGACCTCAGCTTTAAATTTACGTTTAGCCTTCTCTGTTACTTTGCGCTGCTTCAGACTGCTTGTACCAGCCTCATCGGCACGTGCTGCACGAATTCGCTCAAGCAAAATACAAGCTGGTTCGTCGTTGGGGTCTTGCGGAACCAGTTCGCCGCGAAAGGCTTTGGCAAGCGTGGCCGGAGTAAGTTTTTCGACTTGGGCGCGGGCGGTGGTGTAGCGGGCTTCGAGGCGGTCGGAGTATTCAAACAAGGACTCTACACGGCGGACGATTTCGGTTTGTTCTTCACGTGACGGCCAAGTAGCGGGTGCGGACAGAACAGTTGGCTGATTAATTTTTGGCATATTGCCAGCTGTGCCTGTTGCGTTGTCGCGAAAATAACGACGGACTGGCTCACTCAGCATCAAATAGTGAAGAAACTTTGTCTCTACAAGGCCATTAGCCTTAGCCTTCATCATCAAGTCAGGATAGATGAATGTTGAAGGTGGCCCGTCATATACGGCACTGATGCCCACACTTTCGAGTGTATTTGCTCGCTGAATAAGAATGTCGCCTGGATGCAGCCACAGATGTGAGTCCAGCGGTATCTCTTCGTCGATATATTTGAAATGCTCCCCTTTGAATCGCCCACTTGTTGTCGCGGTCAATGTCAATGATTTAACGGAAGTTGGGTATTCAACCGCCCGAGGAGAATAACCATTGCGCGGTTTTCCAACCAGCAAGTTGGCAAGCGTACCTGTCTGCCACACGTTGGAATGAGACGCAATTGACTGTTTAGCGCGCCAATCATCAGTCAGCTTGCCCGAGGTGGCAGCGGCAAGTAAGGATTGACGGAAGCGTTTGAGAATGGTGGGGATGCGGTCTAGGCGGGTGCGGCAGGCATTCACCCGCGCCAACACTGCGTCGAGTTTGTCGGCAATGCGTTTTTGTTCTTTGGAAGGTGGGACAGGAATTTCGAGTTTGGCGAATCTCGCATGAGTTAAATTCATACCACTCTCACTCATACCAGTCTTGATGCCATCTATTGCATCTTGTGTGACCGGTGCCCGCAACATAGCTTCAACGAACCGAGAATCAACGTCTGGCTCCATGGCTCGCATCCGGTACATTTTTCCGGAAATCATGAGCTTTGGGCGTGTTGACCGAACTAAACAAGGCACGCCACATCGAATTCTTGGGCCTGCGCATGTGAGCAGAATATCTCCATCGTGTACTTCGAGAAGGCTGCGCGGGTCGAGCGCGTCAGGCAATAGCTTATTGTGCTCTGGCAAAAATCTTCCGTTTTGAATGGAGGTTGTTTTCAGAACTCCCCAGACATCGCCATTAGGAGATGAGCCTTGAGCACACTGAGGGCTCCACCCTTGATGAATGATCCGCCCATCTGACAACGGGGCTAACACATCAACAATCGGAGCCTGAGCCCATCCATGAGGCAATCGGCTCATGCCTCTACCTCCTCAACTTCTTCACCTAACTCCTCCAAAATGCCACGCAGCTCATCCAGCGCCGCTTCCAGCTCACCCATCGCTTCCTGCGCCAGCACTGCCGGTTCCGGCAATTCGTCCGCACTTGTGTCGCTGTCATCCTTGAGCCAAGCGATGTCCAAGCTGTCGCCGCGTGCGGCGATTTGTTCGCGGGTGAACTTGCGGAAGCGGCCCTGCTCGCCGGTATCCTTGCGCTTGGCCAGCACCTTGGCGCCGACTAGCGGGTCATCGCCGAAGGCCGCCTCGAACTCGGCGAAGTGCTCGCGCGCGAGCTGGGTGCGTTTGCCATATTGCGGCATGTTGGCGCGCAGATCGTAGACCCACACTTCTTTGGTGTTGCCCTTGTCCTTTTCGCCGCGCGTGAAGAACAGCACATTGGTCTTGACCCCTTGAGCATAGAAGATACCGGTAGGCAGGCGCAGGATGGTGTGCAGGTTGCATTTATCCATCAGGTGCCGACGTTGCTTTCGAACAACACGTTGTCTGGCAACACCACGGCAGCGCGGCCGCCCGGTTTGAGGCCACGGTAGATGTGCTGCAGGAAGGCGAACTGTTTGTTGCTGGTGGGATAGGTGAAGTCGTCTCGGCTGGGCAGGCCGCCGCCTTTTTTGGTGCCGAACGGCGGGTTGGTCAGGATCAGCGTGGCCTTGGGCAGCGCTTCGCCTTCCGGGCTGAGGGTGTCGCCATAGCGGATGCCGCCATCGATGCCGTGTAGCATCAGGTTCATCAGCGCCAGGCGGTGCGTGTCCTGCACATGCTCCATGCCGTAGAAGGTGCTGTTGCGGTATTTCTTTTGTTGCGCCTCGGTCCAGCCATCCGGGTTGGTGTGTTCGCGCAGGTAGTGGTTGGCCGCGATCAGAAAGCCGCCGGTGCCCGCAGCCGGGTCCTGGATGATGTCTTTCAACTCCGGCTTCATCACCGCCACCATGCTGTCGATGAGCACGCGCGGGGTGAAATATTGGCCGGCGCCGGATTTTTTCTCATTAGCGTTCTTTTCCAGCAGGCCTTCGTACAGGTCGCCCATGCCTTCCTGGCGGGCACTGTACCAATCGAGTTTGTCGATCTCGCTCACCAGCGTGGAAAGCGTGGCTGGCTTTTTGATGAAGGAACTGGCATTGGCGAAAATCTCCTGCACCAGACTGGAGCCGTGACTGCACAGGTGGATTAGCAGTATCTTGTAGGCTTCCAGCCGATCCGGTGCGGCGAGATTCTCCAAATCTTTCCAGCGATAGCCTTTGGGTAACTGATCTTCGGTGTTGGTTTCTTCCGCCATCTTAAGGAACAGCAGATAGGTCAGCTCGGTGACATATTGGTGATAGGTAATGCCGTCGTCTTTGAGGACGTTGCAGAGATTCCAGAGTTTGCCGACGATGTCGTGTGTGGTCATGTGTTTAGTGTTTTGATGAATTGGTCGGCGGTGATGATGGGGCAAACAAACTTCCCTGCAAGAATGAGCAAGTCCTGATCGCCAGTCACCAGAAAATCTGCCTTGCCCGTGACGGCGAGTTGCAAGAATGGCAAGTCGAACTGGTCTCGGCAGTCTGGCGTTGTTGGTAGTTTGGGCGGCATGCGCACCGTGGTGCAGTAGGGCAGATAGTCGGCCAGCAACTCTTGCTGGTCTGCGGCAGTGAGTTTGAATTTGGGATAGGCAAGAACGCGTATCAGCTCTGCAGCTGTCAGCGTTGATACCAGCGGCTGGCATTGCTTGCCTTGCCAGGCAAGGCGTAGCGGCGACAACCGACCCTGCGAAAACACTAGCGCTGATAACACTAGATTGGTGTCGATGACTACACGGGGTTTGTTTTTCGAACTTGGCATTGCCGACAATTAATTGGTTGCAGGCGATTTGCGTGCCCAAGACACCGCATCGGCAATGTCTTGCTCGCTCAAGTCCAATTCGGCCAGTTTGGCGCGCACGGCATCGCCACGCTGTATACGCACCGGGGTGAGCACGATCTGTCCGTTGCGGGCTTCCACATCGAAGTATTCTGCCGGGCCAACGGCCGCAGTGATGTTCTTGGGCAGGGTGAGCTGATTTTTAGAGGTCATTTTGGCGAGCATGATATTTCTCCATTTCGCATAAGAAAAGTAAGGATTCCTTACTTTATGTTATTTGCCATAAACAATCAAGCGGCGGTTTGTTGCCAAATTGATTCGTTAAATGTTTCAAGCACTTGTTGTAGCTGCCCATTAAATATCTTGTCGAGCCGGGTAAAACCTCCGCCTTCGCGCTTGAAGATGAGGTCGGGATCATCCAGTGCTGCATGATCCACCAGCAAGTTGGCTTTGGTTTGTGCAGCGATTTTTTTCAGCCAATCGCGCTGCGGGCCTGTCCAGCTGTGCGATGCCAGCAGGTTGTGCAGTGCATGATCGACCCGCTCGTTGTACGGCACGAGCGCATCGCCGATGGCAGCTTGGCGGATAAAACCGACAATGCGCGCGGCGATATCCTGATTGGTCATCTCGCGCCAGGCAGTGGCGAGATTGGTTTCGGTGAAACCCGCTTTGTCCAGCTCTAGCAGCCTGTCGGACTTAACCCATCAATAAAGCATATAATAACCACGTTAAATCATAATGTTAATTAACACCTCATGAGTCATTTCAAACCGATCAAACGCGACACCAACTACCTGTTTCCACCCTCGATGAACGATTGGTTGCCGGAACATCATTTAGCGCGCTTTGTGGTTGA
>JANXXX010000101.1 GCA_025350405.1 Gallionella sp. | reverse complement strand
CACTAGTGTCCCAACGTTAATCGAACAGAAACAACTGGTTGGCTGAATCTGGTGAATTTGCATCTAGCGGGGTACGCGCCAACAGCTGATTTAGAGCCATTCTCTCGAACATAGTGAGGCTCAAGATTTGTAACATTTCGTAGAGCGAAGCGGTGATATTCAGTCGCTTTCGCAGGATCGCGACCAGAACATAAACCGAGACGGCGATCCAGATTTGAGACTTGACTGCATTCTCTGAAATACCGAAAAAGGACTTGATACGCAGATGCTGCTTGATCCATTTGAAGAACAATTCGATTTGCCAACGGCAACGATAAAGATCGGCAATGCTTTGCGCCGACAAGTCGAGATGATTGGTCAAGAAGACCAGCTTCTTGCCCTCGGCATCTCTGATGCTGATACGTCTGATCGTTGTTGGAAAATGTTGCTGAGAATAAAAGCCAGCCAGGGTGCCCAATTGGTCGCAGATGATGCCGGACGAACGGTCTGTTGGTCGGGAGTATCGTCGCGTAAAGAGCAGATTCCCCTTGGCTCGCGTCACAAAGAAGCTGCCCGCCTGATGCAAGCGATGCAGCCTGGCGAAGTCGAGATAGCCGCGATCCATGATGTAGAACGCCCCGGCTTCGGGAATGATCTGGTCGAGGATATTCACGTCGTGCATCTTGCCATCGCTGATATGGATGAAGCTGGGAATGTTGCCGCGCAGGTCGAGCAGCGTATGCAGCTTGATCGCCGCCTTGGTCGAACGAAACGGGGCCCATGGAAATACCGACAGGCACAGATCGATGGTGGTCGCATCCAGCGCGTAGACCGTGTCGGAGAGATCGACGCCAAACGGCTCGTCCACGTAAAGCGGGCGTGCTATTCCGATCAGGCTTTGCGCAAAGTCGGCATAGATGCGCCAGTCCCGAACCGCATTGGCATTGGCCAACGTATTGCGCGACACTGTGCTGCGAAAGCCCATATGGTAGAGCTTGGCGGACTGGCTGCGCAGACAGGCTTCGATGTCGCGCAGACTCTCGCGATAGGTCAGTTGCGCAAACGCCATGCACAGAAACTGGTCGAGACAAGAGAAATGTTTGACCTTGTGTTCCCCTTCGTAACGGGCGACACATCGGCGGAAAGTAGTCAGCGGCAAGTGCGACATCACTTGCGCAAATACAAGTTTGCCCGTGTTCATTGGCATTCCTCGCAATCGGGTTTGAGATACCCCGAATGCTACGTGCCAAATTCAAATCGAGACCAGAGCAAATCATGAAATATCTTAGTTTCCTCAATCTATTACAATCAACCCAACGGTTAACGTTGGGACACTAGTGACTGCACGTATATGTGTAATGGCCAGACAAATTCGTTGCAAAATACACTAATGTATTAACGAAACCATCGCCAATGTTAGCGTTAAGAAGTTTTCGACATGGACCAACCGAAACTTTGTTATTTTTATCGAGTTGCCAGTAGCTATCATCCTCATGAAACACGTATCCGGCCTTGGATGTATGTGACTTTCGGACCGTAACACTTGATTTTTGCTGTTGATTATTCATCTTTCATACCCTTAGGCAGGCGAACCATGCCTTTTTGAAGCTTCAATGATGCTTCTTGACCTTTTTTCTTAATGAAACGTTTATTGTAAACACCTGCAGATCCGGACCCTGATTTCCATCCCATTTGGTACGACCGCATTTCTTCCTGTTTCTCCTCACTAGGTGGATTATCCATTGCATCCATTTGTTCAGAAAATAACTCGTTCCACTTATGGCGCAGGGCATGCCCGGTAAAGCCATATAAAACTGGGGAAACATCACGTACAACTTTAATCACTTTCTTGTAGGCTGAAATTGAAACAGGCAGTCCTTTTGTAGGCCCCTCTTTGTGCGTAACAAACAAGTAGTCTGGCTGACCTGGACGGACAAATTTCTTCCTCACATTAAGAATGTAGTTATGAATTTCTTTTACTAATGTGTCTTTCATTGGGAGACGACGATCCAGTGTTTTAGCACGCGGCTGATTCGTTCTTGGATCATCCTTTTCATCAGCCCGCCTAACCACAACAAGCTGGTTTTTAGAGAAATCAATATCCTTAATGCGAATGTTCAATAATTCCCCACCCCGTATGCCAAGGTAATATAGAATTAAAAACATCAGGCGATTGCGAATTTGTATCGATGTATCAACAAACGGATTAAATTCTGAACCTGGCCTAAACACTTCAAAAAGCAAGTTCATTTGCTTCTCATCCAACCCCTTTTCATCCAACCCTTCATTGCGTTTCTTTTTTTCTGGACGCCTCGCTTTTATTCCTCCTGCCATCCTACCAATTCTAAGAGTTACGCTTTTACCCCTACCCTCTCCCGACAGCAATTCAGCTAACCATCTAACGTAGTTTGAAATGACTGAAAGTCGAGCATATTCTGTTTGCGTATTTACCCTTTTTTCGCCTTCTTGCAATTCTTCACGCATAAATATCACATTTGAATCAGTGCCGATCGTTCTATGGCGAAACTTGAATTGGCAAAAATCTCTCAGGGCATCCAGCTCATGTATTTCTAAATACTTATTTAATCTAAAGCGAGCTTCAATATCCTCATTGCGCTCAGCCATAAATCTTAGCAATACAGAAATCCCGCCCAATACCGATTCCATCATCGAAAACGACAAGGATTTGTTACGTATCTGAGTAGTAATAAAAAGATTTGGGTAATAAAGAGGCAAGCCGGAGATGCTATCCACAAGCAGGCAATATCTTTCACCGCTGCTCATCACAAAACTTTTTAATAAGACGTTTGTTTGCATTACATTGATGCTCATTATTTACAGTATGTTCAATGTATCACATATTAAAATTCAGGTCAATAATTATTTACATAATATTTTAACAAAACAAAATAAAAAAGCCCATATAACTATGGGCTTATCGATTAATACTTTACAGTACTATCTAAGGTATCTACTAAAACGGAATATC
Source organism: Gallionella sp. (assembly GCA_025350405.1). Lineage (GTDB taxonomy): Bacteria > Pseudomonadota > Gammaproteobacteria > Burkholderiales > Gallionellaceae > Gallionella. Next base: position 15,908 of record JANXXX010000101.1, on the reverse strand, counting down.
GTCGTCGAAATTATCGAAGCTGCTCTTGCCAGCCGGTGCAGCCTTGGCAGGCGCAGCGCCACTTGATGAAGTGGCAGCGGGTTTGTTTTCTTTGTTCTCCACCACTTCAAAACTGCCGCCGGTGGATTTGCCGCCCAGCATGGTCATCTCGTTGACGATGATCTCGGTGGTGTAGCGGTCTTTGCCTTCCTTGTCCTGCCACTTGCGGGTTTGCAGTTTACCCTCGACGTAAATTTGCGAACCTTTTTTCAGATACTCTCCGGCGATCTCGGCGAGACGACGGTAGAACACCAGGTTGTGCCACTCGGTTTTTTCCTGCTTCTCTCCGCTCTTGTCCTTCCAGTTTTCGGAAGTCGCCAGCGTAGCGTTGGTCACCGCTTCGCCGCTGGTCATGTAACGGGTCTCCGGGTCTTTGCCGAGGCGGCCTATCAGGATTACTTTGTTCACCGACATATTGCTCTCCTTTCAGATTTTAAGTCTTTATTAGTCGATGGCTATAACCAATGACTTACCCAGCGTATTTTACTGGATTATAACCAGCCACTTGGCTGTAGTCTTTTTACAGCCTAGTGGATTGGCTAGTTGTTTCATCAATCAGATGGCTAGTAGTCATATCAGTTGCTTTATCAATGGATTGGAGTGGGGGCAATCAGCACGAGTTGTTCCACTGCGTCTTTATCAAAACCTTTCATGTCCACTTTAAGGCAGGCGATGTTCTCCGCCGCTATCACCATCACTTCGCGCACGCCTTGCACTTGCGCGAGGCGCTTTTGCAAATCTGCCGCAGCCGCATCATTCATTACGGACAAGTGATACAGCTTGGTGCTCACCGCTGCCGGAGGTTGCATGCCGGATGCGACGATCAACCACAGCAGCAGCAGCACGATTGCGAGTACGAACACCGCATTGCCGCCTACATATTGCATCAACGCGCCGCCCACTGCCGCGCCGGAGAATGCACCGAGGAACTGCACGCTGCTATACACGCCCATCGCGGTGCCCTTGGCGGACAGCGGCGCAATCTTGCTGATCATCGAGGGCAGCGTCGCTTCGAGCACATTGAACGCGGTGAAAAAGATCAGCAGCGCGATAGCCACGCCCCACAAGCTGTTTTGTCCGAACATCAGCAGGAGTTGCGCGCACATCGCCAAAAAGATCGCCAGCATGAATATCTGTTTCATCTTGGCCTTTTTTTCCGCGATGATGATCGGCGGCACCATCAGCGCGAACGCGATGAGCATCACCGGCAGATAGACATACCAATGCTGCCCCACTTCCAGCCCGTCGCGCTTGAGCACGAACGGCACCTGCATGAACACCGACATCAGGATCGCGTGCAGCGAGAAGATGCCGAAGTCGAGACGCAGTAATTCCTTGTTGCGCAGCACCTCGGCGAAATGCCCCCAGCTCGCTTCGGTGTCACTGTGAAAGCGCGTGATTGCCGGATCGGGGATCACCCATTTCACCACCACCATCGCCAGCAAGGCCAGCACGCCGGTCATCGCGAAGATGCCGGGAACGCCGATCACGCTGTTGAGCAGCGGCGAAAGCACCATCGAGATCGAGAACGTGATGCCGATCGTGATGCCGATCATCGCCATCGCCTTGGTGCGATGCTCCTCGCGGGTCAGGTCGGCAGTGAGCGCCATCACCGCCGCGTTCAGCGCGCCCGCACCCTGCACCACGCGCCCGATGATGACCCAATAGATGTTGTCCGCAGAGGCGGCGACAAAGCTGCCCAGCGCGAACAATATCAAACTGACGTAAATCACCGGCTTGCGCCCGTAGCGGTCAGACAACCAACCGGCCGGGATTTGCAGAATCGCCTGGGTCAGGCCGTAAGCGCCGAGCGCGATGCCCATCAACAGATGGCTCTGGCCACCGGGCAAGTGCTCGGCATACAGCGCAAAAACCGGCAGGATGATGAACAGCCCCAGCATGCGCAGCCCATAGATACTGGCCAGGCCGGTACTGGCGCGGCGTTCCGCCGGGGTCATGGATTCGGATATATGTTGCATGGATGTTTGGTTTGAGGTGCGTTGAAAGTCGCGCATTTTAGCAGGTCATCGCGCCTGCCGACAGGGTTATGCAAATGCAAAAGGATGAGGGTGAGCAGAACTGCCCACCCTCATCCTTTGCCCGGTTCAAAGTCCGTTAGGGCACAGTGCGCCCACGCTACTGGCTACTCCTTGGTATCAACCTCTTCCTGCTTGTGCTTACCGCCACAGCAACCACGCATACCCGCCTGAAATTTCTCGCGCTCTTCCGGCGTCATCTGTTCCAAACGATTGCGATGCCAACGTCCATGACAGCCGTGCCCACGGAAGCCGCCGAACAATATCTTGCTCAACACCAGCAGCCCCAATGCTTGCACATAGCCGATCTCTTTGCCGCCGATGAACAAGGTTGGAATCAGCCAGTTCCACAGCGCCATCACCACCCAGCCCAATGCCGCGATACCGGCCACTACCAACAGGGCTATCTTCCAGCATTTCGCTTTGCAACAATTGTTCATGCCCATCTCAGTTCTCCTTTACAGATTGAATTCGTCATATATCGTTTGCAGGCGTGCGCGCAGGTGCATCACCGCATACCGCTTTCGCGCCAGCAAAGTACTCACAACCACACCGCTTTCCGCCGCCAACTCCTTGAAGCTGCGCCCATCCAGTTCATGGGCGATGAATACAGCGCGCTGATCTTCCGGCAAATCAGCCAGCGCGGCATACAACTCCTCCAGCAACACCGACCGCGCATAGGCCGCTTCCGGCCCGGCATCTGCCGATGGCAGAACCTCATCCAGCCAGGTCCCATCATCACCTTCGCCCAACATCTCGGGAAGCGGCTCCTCTTTCTTCTTGCGAAAACGGTCGATGATGCGGTTGCGCGCCACTCGAAAAAGCCACGCACCTACCTGCTCGATGGATTCCGGCAGACGGTATGCCGCCACGAACTCGTAGAACACATCCTGCATGATGTCCTCGGCCTCACTCGCATCGGGCACGCGCCGCCGGATGAAATTCCGCAGCCGCCCGCGCTCGCGTGAGACGGTTTCAGCGATGCGTTTATCCTGTTCGGCCATCAGCGCATTGTAGGTTAGCGTCGTATCCATACCTGTGAAGACGATTCACAGTTGAAAATATTGTAGGGATAGTTAAGAAAGGAATAGGTGTTGCGTTGGATTGTTCAAGCTTATGCACTTCTTAGGTCACGCTTGCTTTGAAAAATATCGTGATTTATCCCCGATTGTTATCACCAATGCTCGATGACGTAGTAAATATTTTGCCCCATCAACCATGCCAACAAGAGGAAGCCAATTCCATATAAAAATGTTGTACTAAATCTGGCGAAAGGATAAACCTGTGACACAGCATCAACTGTGACCGAATATATTTCAGGAAACACACTTTCGTCGTTTCCAGGTGCGTAACTGCCATAACCGGCATTTGTCGTTATAAGAGCCAAATTTCGAGTGTTGAGCTAATTCAACCAACGCTGAATCTGATCATTAGGGGTTTTATCGTGCATTGTTAACAATTGACGAAGTTCTTCTGCACTGCGTTTCTGGTCAGAAAAATCGCGATAGTTATTTGTTTCCTTAATTAACTTAGGGCAAAAGGATTCGTAGATTATATTCGCCAGCAAGAAAGCAAGCCCAGTCATAAACAGTATTGTCCAGCGGAATGGCAATTTGAAATGAAGGTGAAATGGATAAGATAGGACTGTAATGACAATATTGTCTTCCACTTTATCCAGAAGCTTGGCTGCAATAGGGACAACAATAATCCAACCACTAGCAAATCGGATAGTTTTGCTATTGCCAACTTTTCGTAGGTCAACCCATGTTGGCGAATTCATAAAGCCCCCAAGTTAAAAAATTGAATATCCTAATGGCACAAATGAGCAAATGAAATGCAATAGGGTCAGTTCTTGCAATCAAGCGTTCTATGCTTGATGCAGAGCCGCGCGCACATTCTCCGGTAGCGGTACGGCCAGGAACAGTTTTTCCGGATACAGATAATCTTCGCCCGACTCATCCATCACGCGAAGATAGTGGCGTGATTCGGCCTGTGCATCGGGAATGACTTCGTATATTTTTCTGCTTTCCAACGAAGCCGGATAGCCCTCATTGGAAATGCACACAACAAAATTTTCCATGTTCATTCCTTATGGGCGATATGAACTCGCCACATCAGAAGTCTCAGGCCGCTGCCAATTCCGATAAAGGCAGGTGGCTTATCGCCAAGTGGCGAATGTCGGCCTTGATGCTGGCGTGTTGCACGTCTATGCCGACCAGCGCGCCATCGGCTGCGTAATCCAGCACCACGCCCTCGACTACTTCGTCGGAATCCACCGCCGGTGTGTCATTCAGGTGGATGTACAGGGAATCTGTCGCTACGTCATAACTTAGTCTCATGGCTTGAATCTCCAGTCAGGAAAGGCGTTGTGCAAGGTTACACCATCTGCCAGCGTAACCACCCTCAAATATTTGCCTAGCTCGGGCACAAATACCCAGTGGCGAATTCGTCCGTCTTCCGGCTGCACCTCTTTGCGCACTGGAGCGACGATGGCTGCTTGGCACCATTCCAAGCGGATGTATGTGCGTTTTGCCAGCACGTCATCCCTGAAATAATCGGTCATCAGCAAGCTGCTCATGGCGGGATTATAACCGCAACCCCTGCCGTTCAGCAGGTTATGCGGTCGGCAGTCTGCCCACTGTTGAAGCAGCTTGGGAAAGCTTCAAAAATCGCGTAAACTGTCAGGTCGCCTTCAATACACAGTTGGTCGTTCGTGCTAACCCCCGTTTCATTATGCAGGGACGGGCTCAGGGCAAACGATCTGATAATTCGGAAAAGCATGGAACAGATACGTATTCGCGGTGCCCGCACCCACAATTTAAAAAATATCAGCCTCGATCTGCCGCGCCACAAGCTGGTGGTAATCACCGGTTTATCCGGTTCCGGTAAGTCCTCACTCGCCTTTGACACCTTGTATGCCGAGGGGCAGCGGCGTTATGTGGAGTCGCTTTCAGCTTACGCGCGGCAGTTTTTGCAGTTGATGGAAAAGCCGGATGTGGACTTGATCGAGGGCTTGTCGCCCGCAATCGCAATCGAGCAGAAGGCTACTTCGCACAACCCGCGCTCAACGGTGGGCACGGTCACCGAGATTCACGATTACCTGCGCCTGCTGTTCGCGCGCGCGGGCGATCCGTATTGCCCGCAGCACGATCTGGTGTTGCAGGCACAGAGTGTGGGGCAGATGGTGGATCATGTGCTGCAACTGCCGCAGGACACGAAGGTGATGATTTTGTCGCCGCTGGTGGTGGAGCGCAAGGGCGAGCAGCTGGATCTGTTCGACGAGTTGCGCGCGCAGGGCTTTACGCGGCTGCGCATCAACGGCAAGGTGTATGAGATGGACGCGCTGCCTACATTGCAAAAGACCAAGAAGCACACGGTCGAGATCGTCGTGGACAGGCTGAAGGTGAATCCGGAAGCGAAGCAGCGGTTGGCTGAATCTTTCGAGACGGCGTTGCGTCATGCCGATGGTCGCGCTGTGGCAGTGGAGATGGATACGAATAAAGAGCACATGTTCTCGGCGAAATTCGCCTGCTCGATCTGCAACTACTCGCTGCCGGAACTTGAGCCGCGTTTGTTCTCGTTCAACAACCCGATGGGCGCGTGCCCGAAATGCGATGGGCTGGGCAACATCACCTTTTTCGATCCCAAGCGCATCGTCGCTTTCCCAACACTCAGCTTGAGTTCAGGCGCGATCAAGGGCTGGGACAGGCGTAACCAGTTTTATCACCAGCTGCTCGCCGGACTCGCGAAGCATTACGACTTCGATATCGAACAATCCTACGAGAGCTTGCCGGAAAAGATTCAGCAAGTGATTCTGTATGGCAGCGGCAAGACCGAGATCGCGTTTCAATATCTGAACGAGCGCGGCAAACCGTCGCTGCGCGAACATGTGTTCGAGGGAGTCGTCAATAATCTGGAGCGCCGCTACAAGGAGACCGACTCGCCCACGGTGCGCGAGGAGCTGTCGAAATTTTTGAACGGCTGCGTCTGCCCGGAATGCAAGGGCACACGTCTGCGCATCGAGGCGCGCCATGTGCGCGTCGCGGACATGAACATCTACGAGATCAGCGCGTTGCCTCTGAAGCAGGCGCTGACTTTCTTCCAGCAGATGAAGCTGCAAGGCCAGAAGCAGGCTATCGCGGAAAAGATCGTGCTGGAGATCGCCAACCGATTGACCTTTTTGAACAACGTCGGGCTGGATTATCTGTCGCTGGAACGCTCCGCGGAAACCTTGTCCGGCGGTGAATCGCAACGCATCCGTCTGGCTTCGCAGATCGGCTCGGGCCTGACCGGGGTGATGTATGTGCTGGACGAACCTTCTATCGGCCTGCATCAGCGCGACAACGACCGTCTGCTGACCACGCTGAAAAAATTGCGCGACATGGGCAACAGCGTGATCGTGGTGGAACACGATGAAGAAGCGATACGCGCCGCCGATCACGTGGTGGATATGGGGCCGGGCGCGGGCGAACACGGCGGGCTGATCGTGGCGCAAGGCACGCCGGATGAAATCTGCGAGTGCAAGGAATCGCTCACCGGCGATTACATGACCGGCCGCCGCCACATTCCGATGCCGGAAAAATTTCGCAAGCCTGACCCGGAACGCATGCTGCAAATTGTCGGCGCCTCCGGCAACAACCTGAAAGAGGTGACGCTGAACCTGCCGGTCGGGCTGATGGTGTGCGTGACCGGCGTATCCGGCTCGGGTAAATCGACGCTAATCAACGACACGCTGTATCCCGCCGTGTCGCAGCATCTATACGGCAGCAATACCGAGCCTGCACCCTATGCCGAGATCAGCGGCATGGAGTTTTTCGACAAGGTGATCAACGTCGATCAGTCGCCCATCGGCCGCACGCCGCGCTCCAATCCGGCGACCTACACCGGCCTGTTCACGCCGATCCGCGAGCTGTTCGCGGGTGTGCCGTCGTCGCGCGAGCGCGGCTACGGGCCGGGGCGCTTCTCATTCAATGTCAAGGGCGGGCGCTGCGAATCCTGCCAGGGCGATGGCGTGATCAAAGTGGAGATGCACTTTTTGCCGGACGTGTATGTGTCTTGCGACGTGTGCCACGGCCAGCGCTACAACCGCGAGACGCTGGAGATCCAATACAAGGGCAAGAACGTCCACCAGATCTTGCAGATGACTGTCGAACAGGCACACGAATTCTTCAAGCCCGTGCCGCTGATCGCGCGCAAACTGCAAACGCTGCTGGATGTCGGCTTGGGCTACATCACGCTGGGGCAATCCGCCACCACGCTGTCCGGCGGCGAGGCGCAGCGCGTGAAGCTCTCTCTCGAACTATCCAAACGCGACACCGGGCGCACGCTGTATATTCTCGACGAGCCGACCACCGGCCTACACTTCCATGACATCGCGCTGCTGCTGAAGGTGATCCACAAACTGCGCGATCAGGGCAACACCGTGGTGGTGATCGAGCATAATCTCGACGTGGTCAAGACCGCCGATTGGGTGATCGACCTAGGCCCGGAAGGCGGCGACGGCGGTGGACGGATCATCGCCGAAGGTACGCCAACCGAGCTCGCGAAAAACAAGAACAGCGTGACGGGAAAATATTTGAAACAGGTGCTCGACAGGTAATTGCTTGAGCCCTCTGATGCTGAAAATATCCACTCTCATTGCGATTCCGGACAGCGAGATCGAATTGCACGCGATCCGCGCGCAGGGTGCGGGCGGGCAGAACGTCAACAAGGTCTCGACCGCGATCCATCTGCGCTTCGACATCAACGCGTCGTCGCTGCCGGATACCTATAAAGAGAAGCTCGGACAATTAAAAGATAGGCGCATATCCAGCGACGGGGTGATCATCATCAAGGCGCAGCGCTATCGCAGCCAGGAGAAGAACCGCGAAGATGCGCTGGCCCGCCTGCAGGCTTTGATCAAAAATGCATCCTTCACGCCCAAGAAGCGGACTGCGACTAAGCCGACTAAATCTTCTGTAAAGCGACGGATCGAAGGGAAAACTCAGCGCGGACAACTCAAAGTGTTGCGCAGCAAAATCGATGATTAGCAGCCGCCCATCACGGACTCTAAAAATGCAAAAAGCCGGACAAGTCCGGCTTTTTTATTTGATGCTGTTGCTTGTTAAACTAGTTACTCGACATCAACCGCAGTTGCATCTGCCGGGCGATCCATCAACTCGACCAAGGCCATCGGTGCGTTGTCGCCCTTGCGGAAGCCGAACTTCAGGATACGTGAGTAGCCACCGTTGCGTGCTGCGTAGCGTGGGCCGAGTTCATCGAACAACTTGGTGACCATTTCACGGTCGCGCAAACGGGCAAATGCCAGACGGCGATTTGCCAGACTCGGAGTTTTGCCCAGCGTCAGGATGGGTTCTGCAACACGGCGCAGTTCCTTGGCCTTGGGCAAAGTGGTCTTGATCAGTTCATGACGAAACAGCGACACGGTCATGTTGCGGAACATCGCCAGACGGTGGCTGCTGGTACGGTTGAGTTTTCTTAAACCTAAACGGTGACGCATGATTTGCCTTTCGTGACTTCTTTAATTGCTCTATACGCTGGTAGCGACAGGCCAGTTTTCAAGCTTCATACCCAGCGACAAATTGTGCTCGGCAAGTACCTGCTTGATTTCATTCAGCGACTTGCGGCCCAGGTTCGGGGTGCGCAGCAGATCGTTTTCTGTGTACTGGATCAGATCGCCGATGTAATGGATGCTCTGTGCCTTGAGGCAGTTCGAAGAACGCGGGGTCAGCTCCAGATCGTCCACCGGACGCAACAGGATAGGATCAACTTTCGGCGCTTGCACTTTTTCAATGACAGGCTCGGTGCCTTCCAGCGTTGCGAATACGGAGAATTGGTCCACCAGGATGCGCGCCGCATTGCGGATTGCTTCTTCAGGATCGACCGCTCCATTGGTTTCGATGTGCATCACCAGCTTGTCGAGGTCGGTGCGCTGTTCTACGCGCGCACTTTCCACGGCATAGCTCACACGGCTGACCGGGCTGAACGATGCGTCCAGCGCAATATGGCCGACGGCACGGGTTTCATTCGGGGCAATTCTGGAAATCGCCGATACGTAGCCGCGACCTTGCTCGACCTTGATCTGCATGTCCAGCTTGCCGCCGGCAGTCAGGTGGGCGATCACGTGGTCGGGATTGATCACTTCGACATCGGCATTGCCGCTGATGTCAGCCGCTGTCACTACGCCCTGGCCTTCTTTCTTGAGGGTCAGCACGACTTCGGGAGTGTTATGCAAACGCAATACCACGCCCTTGAGGTTCAGCAGAATATCGACGACATCTTCCTGCACGCCATCAATGGTGGCGTATTCATGCAACACGCCGGCCATCTTAACTTCGGTCGGTGCGGCACCTTGCATCGAAGACAGCAGGATACGACGCAATGCATTGCCCAATGTATGGCCGTAGCCGCGTTCAAAAGGCTCCATCACCACCTTGGCCTGGGTGGCGGAAATTTTTTGCACATCAATGATGCGCGGCTTCAAAAATTCGTTCTTAGACATTCGCTACTCCCCGTGGATTACTTGGAATACAACTCAACCACCAGATGCTCGTTGATGGTTGCAGGCAGTTCGGCACGTTGCGGCTTGGCCTTGAATGTTCCTTTAAAGGCTTTGGTATCCATTTCGATCCATTCCGGGAAACCGCGCTGTTCGGCAGCAGCGATTGCCGCTTTGATGCGCAGTTGTGCCTTGGACTTTTCGACCACTTCAACCACGTCACCGGGACGCACTTGATAGGAAGGGATGTTCACGCGCTTGCCGTTCACCAGCAAACCATTGTGACGCACTACTTGACGCGCTTCGGCGCGCGAAGCGCCAAAACCCATGCGGTAGGAAACGTTGTCCAGACGGGATTCCAGAATCTGCAACAAGGCTTCGCCGGTAATGCCGCGTTGCTGTTCAGCAGACTTGTATGTCAGGCGGAATTGTCTTTCCAATACGCCATAGATACGACGCACTTTTTGCTTTTCACGCAACTGACCACCGTACTCGGACAGGCGAGTGTTCTTTTTCTGACCGTGCTGGCCGGGCGGATAAGCCCTGCGCTCAACACCGCATTTGTCGGTGAAACATTTTTCGCCCTTCAGAAACAGCTTCTCGCCTTCACGGCGGCACTGACGGCATTTTGCATCGAGATTTCTTGCCAAGATCGGCTCTCCCAAAAAAATTAATTACGAATTAGATACGACGCTTCTTAGGCGGACGGCAACCGTTATGCGGAACCGGTGTGATATCGGAAATGCTGGTGATCTTAAAACCAGCGGCATTCAATGCGCGCACTGCGGATTCACGGCCAGGGCCGGGTCCTTTGATGCGCACTTCAATATTCTTGACCCCGCATTCAACAGCAGACTTGCCCACCGTTTCAGCAGCGACCTGGGCAGCGAATGGCGTACTCTTGCGCGAACCTTTAAAACCGTTCGCACCACTGGTGGACCATGCCAAAGTATTGCCTTGACGGTCGGTGATGGTGACGATGGTATTGTTGAAGGAAGCATGAACGTGCGCAATAGCTTCTGCGACGTTCTTCTTGACTTTTTTGCGCACTTTAGTGCTTGGCTTAACCATTCTCTGAATCCTCTAAAATTACTTCTTGGCGCCGGCAATCGCCTTGCGCGGTCCCTTGCGGGTACGTGCATTGGTGCGAGTGCGCTGGCCACGACATGGCAAACCGCGACGATGACGCACACCGCGATAACAACCCAAATCCATCAGGCGCTTGATGTTCATGGTCGTTTCACGACGCAGATCACCCTCCACCGTAATTTTGGCGACTTGTTCGCGCAGTTTTTCGACTTCTGCGTCGGTCAAGTCTTTCATCTTTGCTGCGGCGTTCACACCCGCTGCCGCGCAAATGGCTTGCGAACGTGTGCGTCCGATACCGTAGATTGCAGTTAAAGCAATCACAGCGTGTTGATGGTTGGGGATATTGACCCCTGCTATACGTGCCATGCAGCTACCCTATCTTTTGAAAGTCGAAAATTATAACACTCAAAGCCGATCTTCTCAATTGACCTTGGTCAATCGGCCCCAGCTCAATTACCCCTGGCGTTGCTTATGGCGTGGCTCGGTGCAAATCACGCGCACCACGCGTTTACGAATAACGATTTTGCAATTGCGGCAGATCTTTTTTACTGATGCTTGAACTCTCATTTTTTCTCCTTACTCGCTTAACTATTTAGCGCGGAACACAATGCGCGCCTTGCTCAAATCATAGGGTGTCAACTCTACCGTCACCTTGTCGCCGGGCAAAATACGAATATAGTGCATACGCATCTTCCCCGAAATATGACCCAACACCACATGGCCATTTTCCAGCTTGATTCTAAATGTTGCATTGGGCAGCGACTCTTCTACTTCGCCCGCCATCTGAATCACATCTTCTTTGGACATTAGCGCGTCAACCCGCCTTTGAAGTTCGCTTTCTTCAGCAAACCCTCATACTGGTGCGACATCAGATAGGACTGCACTTGCGTCATGAAGTCCATCGTTACCACCACCATAATCAACAACGATGTGCCACCAAAGTAAAATGGCACATTCCACTTGACCACCAAAAATTCCGGCAACAAGCAAACCAGAGAAATATACACTGCACCCACCATGGTCAGACGCAGCATGATCTTTTCAACATACTGCGCAGTCTGCTCGCCGGGACGGATACCGGGCAAAAACGCCCCGCTCTTCTTCAGGTTCTCCGCTGTTTCTTTCGGGCTGAACACCAGCGCCGTATAGAAGAAACAGAAGAACACAATCGCTGCCGCATAAAACAACACATATATCGGCTGGCCCGGCGACAGCTTGTCGCTGATATCCTTGAGCCAGCCCATGCCTTGCCCGCTGCCAAACCATCCGGCAATCGTCGCCGGGAACAAGATGATGCTGGAAGCGAAAATCGGCGGGATCACACCAGCCATATTCAACTTCAACGGCAAATGCGAACTTTGCCCGCCATAAACCTTGTTGCCCACCTGACGCTTGGCGTAATTCACCAAGATCTTGCGTTGCCCACGTTCAACGAATACCACCAAACCCGTGACAGCGATTGCGCCAAAAAACAATGCCAGCACCAGCGGGATGGAAAACGCGCCTGTCCGTGCCAACTCAAGTGTGCTGCCAATCGCATGCGGCAACCCTGCCGCGATACCTGCAAAAATGATCAGCGAAATACCGTTGCCCAAACCACGCTCGGTAATCTGTTCGCCCAACCACATCAAAAACATCGTTCCGGTCACCAAAGTCACCACGGTGGTTAACTGAAACATCGCGCCAGGGTTTGGAACAAGCCCTTGCTGCGTTTGCAATGCTACCGAGATACCAAAAGCCTGAAACATCGCCAAGCCCAACGTGCCATAGCGAGTGTACTGGGTAATCTTGCGGCGGCCAGCCTCGCCTTCCTTCTTCAATTGCTCGAGGTGCGGTACCGCTATCGCAGCCAACTGCATGATGATCGATGCAGAGATATACGGCATGATACCCAGTGCGAATATCGTAAAGCGCGATAACGCGCCGCCCGAAAACATATTGAACATGCCCAAAATGCCGCCAGTTTGCTTCTTGAACAAATCCGCCAAAACTGTCGGATCGATACCTGGCACCGGGATATGCGCACCAATGCGATATACCACCAGCGCACCCAGCAGAAACCAAAGCCGACTGCTCAAGTCGCCGTATTTACCCTTGCTTGCATCCTTGGCAACTGTACTCACGTACTGACCTTACTCAGCGATGCTACCGCCAGCGGCTTCAATCGCTGTACGTGCACCCTTGGTTGCCAGCAAACCTTGCAACTTCACTGCACGGGTGATTTCACCGCACAGGATAACCTTCACAGTCAGCGCATTGGCATGCACGATACCCGCTTGCTTCAGGGCCAACAAATCGATGCTGTCGACCGGCATCTTCTGCAGATCCGACAAACGCACCTGGGCCGTGTCATAGCGTGTCAGCGAGATAAATCCGCGCTTGGGCAAACGACGTTGCAGCGGCATCTGGCCACCCTCGAAACCGACCTTATGAAAACCGCCGGTACGGGACTTTTGACCTTTATGACCGCGACCGCATGTCTTGCCCAAACCGGAACCGATTCCGCGGCCAACGCGACGCTTGGAATGCTTGGCACCTGTTGCAGGTTGAATATTATTGAGTTGCATTTGTTATGCCTCGCACTTAACCATGTAAAACACTTTGTTGATCATGCCGCGCACGCAAGGAGTATCCTCCAGTTGCACGGTGTGGTTGATACGGCGCAGGCCCAAACCGCGTATGGTATCGCGATGCGACTGCTTGGTACCGATTAGACTCTTGATCTGCGTGACTTTCAAGGTCTTGCCAGTCTTTGCTGTAGCCGTAGTTTTAGTTGCAGCCTTCTTGGCAGTTTTAGCCTCCGCTGTTACTGCAGTCTTGGTTGCAGCCTTTGCGGGAGCTTTAGTTGCAGTTTTGGTGGCAACTTTAGTAGTTTCAGTTGTAGCTTTAGTCATGATTTACCCCTGGATTTCTTCAACGCTCTTGCCGCGCTTGGCAGCAATTTCAGACGGTGAATTCATCGCTTTCAAACCGTTCAGCGTGGCACGCACCACGTTGTATGGGTTGCTTGAACCGATACACTTGGCCAACACGTCACGCACGCCCACCGCCTCGAACACCGCACGCATCGCGCCACCGGCGATAATGCCGGTACCTTCGGATGCGGGCTGCATCAACACTTTAGCCGCGCCATGCTTGCCGATCACGGTGTGGTGCAGCGTGCCGTTCTTCAGGCTGACCTTGGCCAGATTGCGGCGCGCTTCATCCATCGCCTTCTGCACGGCAACCGGGACTTCCTTGGACTTGCCTTTGCCCATCGCCACGCGACCATCGCCATCACCGACCACGGTGAGAGCGGCGAAGCCCATGATACGGCCACCCTTGACCACCTTGGTGACGCGATTCACGGAGATCATCTTTTCGATCAGACCGTCATCACGCTTTTCCTGCTGTTGCATTTTTCCTTGCGGCTTAGCCATCGCTCAACTCCAATTAGAACTGCAGACCGTGTTCACGCGCGGCTTCAGCCAACGCCTTGACACGACCATGATATCGATTACCGGAACGGTCAAACGCCACTTTGGTAATGCCCGCGCTCTTCGCCTTTTCGGCGATACGCTTGCCCACCACGGCCGCAGCGGCCTTGTTGCCACCATTCGCTATTGACTTGCGTACATCCGCTTCAACGCTGGACGCACTGGCCAACACCTTGCTGCCGCATGCAGAAATCACTTGCGCATAGATGTGAAAGTTTGTGCGGCTAATTGCCAAACGAATCGTTTTCTTTTCAGCAATGCGTGCACGGGTTTTGCGTGCTCTGCGCTGACGCGCTTCTTTTTTGATCAACATATCCGCCTCAATTATTTCTTTTTGGTTTCTTTCAAAATCACCACTTCATCGCTATAGCGCACACCCTTACCTTTGTAAGGCTCGGGTTCGCGGAAAGCGCGAATTTCAGCGGCAACTTGTCCGACTTGCTGCCTGTTGGCGCCCTTCAAAACAATGTCAGTTTGCGTTGGCGTTTCAACCTTCACGCCCGTCGGCATCTTGTATGAAACCGGATGCGAATAACCCAGAGTCAGGTTCAAGGTGTCACCTGCAGCCTGGGCGCGATAACCCACGCCCACCAAAGTCAGCTTGCGCTCGAAACCCTTGCTCACACCCAGCACCATGTTCGCCAGCAACGCGCGTATCGTGCCGGACATCGCATCAGCCTGGGTGGAGTCATTTTGCGCCTTGCACAACAGGCTATTGCCGTCGCGCACCACGGTCACATCACTCGACAAGGCTTGCTTAAGGGTACCCAACGGACCCTTGACCGAAATTTCATCTGCCGCCACAGCAACTTCAACACCGCTGGGCACTATGACAGGATTCTTGGCAACTCTAGACATGCTTACCTCACTATGCGACTACGCACAGCACTTCACCACCAATACCATTGGCGCGCGCTTTGCGGTCGGTCATCAAACCCTTGGAAGTGGAAACGATGGCGATACCCAGCCCGTTCATCACCTTAGGAATATCTTCGGAACCCTTGTAAATACGCAGGCCTGGACGGCTGATGCGCTGGATCTTTTCGATCACCGGACGGCCACTGTAATACTTCAGGCCGATTTCCAGCGTGGCCTTGCCACCGTCAGCGACGACACTGAAGCCATCCACATAACCTTCGTCTTTCAACACTTCGGCAATCGCCACCTTCAACTTGGAAGAAGGCATTGCAACTGTAGTTTTTTCCGCTAGTTGCGCATTGCGAATGCGCGTCAACATGTCGGAGATTGGATCACTCATGCTCATATAATTTCTCCTACCAGCTGGCCTTGACGATGCCGGGAATCTCACCGCGCATCGCGAATTCACGAACCTTGGTGCGCCCCAAACCAAACTTTCTGTAAGTACCGCGGGGGCGGCCTGTCAATGCACAACGATTGCGCAAACGCACCGGACTCGAATTGCGCGGCAATGCTTGCAACTTCAGGCGCGCGGCAGCACGTTCTTCGTCGCTTAATTTGGAATTTTGAATTGCCTCGTTCAGCAACGCACGCTTGACTGCAAACTTTGCCACCATCTCACGACGTTTTTTATCACGGTTGATTACTGCAATCTTGGCCATTAGTTGTCCCTCATTTTTTGAGTGGGAATTTGAATGCCAACAAAAGAGCCTTGGCTTCTTCGTCGGTCTTCGCGGAGGTGGTGATGGTGATGTTCATACCACGCAACACATCGATCTTTTCATATTCGATTTCCGGGAAAATGATCTGCTCCTTCACGCCCATGTTGTAATTGCCACGGCCATCGAAAGA
>JANXXX010000082.1 GCA_025350405.1 Gallionella sp. | reverse complement strand
CTGAAGAAATATATTTCCGGAAAATATGCCGTTATATTTTTCTATCCGCTGGATTTCACCTTTGTTTGCCCTTCCGAGTTGATCGCGTTCGATCACCGGCTGGACGAGTTCAAGAAGCGCAATGTGGAAGTGATCGGCGTGTCTATCGATTCGCAATTCTCCCACTTCGCCTGGAAGAACACCGCGGTCAACAATGGCGGCATCGGCCAGGTGCGTTACCCGCTGGTGGCCGACATCAAGCATGAAATCTGCAAGGCCTACGATGTGGAAGCCGACGGCGGCGTGGCCTACCGTGGCTCGTTTCTGATCGACCGTGCCGGAATGGTGCGCCATCAGGTGGTGAACGATCTGCCGCTGGGCCGCAACATCGACGAAATGCTGCGCATGGTCGATGCACTGCAATTCCACGAAGAGCACGGCGAGGTCTGTCCGGCCGGCTGGAGCAAAGGCAAGGCGGGCATGGATGCTTCAACCGCCGGTGTGGCGAAATATCTAGCTGTACACGCCAAAGAACTGTAAACCGAGTTTTTGTTTTTCTGCAAAAGGCCACCGGAGGGGTGGCCTTTTTGTTGTGCTCACGACGGCAAGGACTGCTACAATTTCCGCCGTTCTGTCTTGGCCTGATTAAGGAATAAAGCATGCTGCTCTGGTTCGTCATCGCCTACTGGATCATTTCTATCGGCATCGGTCTTTATGCCGCTACCCGCGTGCACAACACCAGGGACTTCGCCATCGCCGGGCGGCACCTGCCGTTCTACATGGTTACCGCGACGGTGTTCGCCACCTGGTTCGGTTCGGAAACCGTGCTCGGCATACCCGCCACCTTTCTCAAGGAAGGTCTACACGGCGTGGTCGCCGATCCGTTCGGCGCTTCGATGTGCCTGATCCTGGTCGGGCTGTTTTTTGCGGCGCCGCTGTACCGCATGAATCTGCTGACTATAGGCGATTTCTACAAGAAAAAATTCGGCCGTAGCGTCGAGGTGCTGACCACGATCGCCATCGTGATCTCCTACCTCGGCTGGGTAGGCGCGCAGATCACCGCGCTGGGCCTGGTCTTCAACGTGGTGTCCGAAGGCGAGATCAGCAAGTTGGCGGGAATGTGGATAGGCTCCAGCACCATCCTGATCTATACCTTCTTTGGCGGCATGTGGGCGGTAGCCGTCACTGACTTTTTGCAGATGATCATCATCGTCATCGGCATGTTGTTCATTGGCCACGAGATCAGCGGTCAGGTGGGCGGCGTGGGCGTGGTGGTGAACCATGCGATGGAGGCGGGCAAGTTCGAGTTCTGGCCGACGCTCGATGTGAAGGAGATCATCGCCTTCGCCGCCGCGTGGGTGACGATGATGTTCGGTTCGATCCCGCAGCAGGACGTGTTCCAGCGCGTGCAATCGGCCAAGACCGAGAAGATCGCCATCTGGGGTTCGATATTCGGCGGCAGCCTGTATTTCGTGTTCGCCTTCGTGCCGATGTTCCTCGCCTATTCGGCCACGATGATCGACCCGGAGATGGTGAAGGGCTTGATCGACAGCGACCCGCAGCTGATCCTGCCCACGCTGGTGATGCAACATGCGCCGCTGTTCGCGCAGGTGATGTTCTTCGGTGCGCTGCTCTCCGCGATCAAGAGTTGCGCCTCGGCGACGCTGCTGGCGCCTTCGGTGACGTTCAGCGAAAACATCCTCAAGCCGATGTTCGGCCACAAAATATCCGACCACAAGATGCTGCACCTGATGCGCGGCGTGACGGTGGTGTTCACGATACTGGTCACACTGTATGCGATGTACTCCAAGGCCAGCATCTTCAAGATGGTGGAGAACGCTTACCAAATCACGCTGGTGATGGCCTTCGTGCCGCTGGTCGCAGGGGTCTACTGGAAACGCGCCAATACCCAGGGCGCACTGGCGGCGATTTTCTGCGGCCTGTCGGTGTGGCTGTCCATCCTGATTTTTGGCGGTGAAGACCCGTTCGTTCCGGCGCATTTCGCCGGGATGTTCGCCAGCCTGTTCGGCATGATAGTAGGCTCGCTATTGCCCAGCGTATTGAGCAAGCCGCTGCCGGAGGAACCCGAGCACGCCCAGCTCCATCACCTTGCCGCAAGCCATACCGGACATGTGGCGGAGCAGCCGCATCATCATCCCTCGCATAAATAAATCTAACGAGTGTCATCTTCCTGTCATAATTTGTTCATATTCTCACCATCCGGGATTGAAAATGTGATGTGGAAGATGAGGGATAAATGATAAAGGCAAAAATTTTGATTGTGGAAGATGAGCCGGCGATACAGGAATTGCTGGCGTTTAATGTGATGCAGGCGGGCTTTCATGCGTTGCGCGCCGAAGATGCGGATAGCGCGTGGCAGCAGATACGCAGCAATTTTCCGGATTTGATTTTGCTGGACTGGATGTTGCCGAATACCAGCGGCGTGGTCTTGGCGAAACAGTTTCGCGCCGATGCGCGTACCAAAGATATCCCGATTATCATGCTGACCGCGCGCGGCGATGAGCGCGACAAGATTTTGGGGCTGGAATCCGGCGCGGACGATTACATCACCAAGCCGTTTTCGCCGCGCGAGTTGATGGCGCGGATCCGCGCGGTATTGCGCCGTCACATTCCGGTCATGCCGGAAGAAACGGTGGCTGCAGATGGGCTGGAGTTGTCGCCCGCCTCGCATCGCGTGATGGCAAATGGTACGGCCGTGGAGCTGGGGCCGACCGAGTTTCGCCTGTTGCATTTTTTTATGACCCACGCCGAACGCGTGTATAGTCGCACGCAATTGCTCGACCAGGTGTGGGGCACGCAGGTGTTCGTCGAAGAACGTACCGTGGATGTGCATATCCGCCGGCTGCGCGCAGCGCTGGAGCCGACTGAAATGGATCGCCTGATTCAAACCGTGCGCGGCAGCGGTTATCGTTTTTCGACCACCTAGGTCTTTTGCCAAACCGGGGAATTTATTTTGCAGGATTTTTGGTTTCGAGTAAGTTTGCCCGTGGTGTTAAGCGCGCTGGCGGCGTTGTTGTTGTGGGGCCTGTTCTCGGCCCCCATTGCGCTATTGTTCATGTTGGCCGTGCTGCTGATCGTGATGGCATACCGCGCGCGTCAATTGTTCAAGCTTGGACTATGGCTGAATGATGCACGCATCGAAACCATCCCTGAGGCAGGGGGGATATGGGACGAGGTTTTTTCCCGGCTATATCAAATGGTCAAGCAGCACAATCAGACCAAGCAGGAATTGGCCGACGAGTTGCAGCACCTTCAGCAGGCCGCAGCAGCATTACCGGAAGGAGTGGCCATTCTCAATGAGGCTAATCGCATTGAGTGGTGCAATCCGGTCGCCGAACAACACTTCGGTCTGAATGGGGAGCGCGACATCATGCAGGACATCACTTATCTGGTGCGCCAGCCGGAATTTATCGAATACATTCATGATGCCGATTTCAGCAAACCGTTGCTGATGCGACCGGCGCGCCTGGACAATATTGTGCTGTCCATTAAATTTATTTCTTATGGCGGGAACAAGCGATTGTTGATCAGTCGTGACATCACTCAATTCGAGCGCGTCGAGGCCATGCGCCGCGATTTCGTTGCCAATGTGTCGCACGAATTGCGCACACCGCTGACGGTGGTGATCGGCTTCGTCGAAAATTTGCAGGATATGCCGGATCTTAGCCAGGACAGCGCGCGGCGCGCTTTGCATCTGATGGCCGAGCAAACACGGCGCATGGACAATCTGGTGGCGGATTTATTGACCTTGTCGCGATTGGAAAACGAGCAAAGCCCATCGCGCGGCGAACCGGTGGATATGAAGGAGTTGCTCAATGAGGTTTATCGGGATGGAGAATTGCTGAGCGGTGCACAACATCCGCTGCGTATGGAGATCGCGAGCGCAGTCAATTTGCTCGGCAACCGCGATGAGTTGCGCAGTGCATTCAGCAACCTGCTCAGCAATGCCATCCGTTACACGCCGGATGGCGGCGCAATTGTATTGCGCTGGTCTGAACAGGGTGGTCAGCCGGTGTTTTCGGTGCAAGACAGCGGTATCGGTATCGCCGCACAGCATATCCCGCGTTTGACCGAACGCTTCTACCGGGTGGATCGCAGCCGTTCGCGCGAAACAGGAGGAACCGGCCTGGGACTTGCGATCGTCAAGCACATCGTGATTCGTCACCAGGCCAAGCTGGAAATTTCCAGCGAAGAAGGCAAGGGCAGCACATTCAGCATTGTGTTCCCGGCGGGGCGGAGATTGCCATCGGCTTCAGAAGCGAGCTAGGTGTGTCCGGGTGAAGCCTTGCCAAAACGAATTTGCATCATGCATCGCGATTTTCAATAATATAGGCCGGTGAGTCTGTTTTGTAACTGTTAGGTCACACAATGCTTGGATTACTGCGATTTGTTCTTGCAATATTTGTCGTAGCCGCCCACCTGTCCGGGAGCATTCAATTCCTGTCACACTGGGGAGTCTTTGCGGTATTTGGCTTTTATCTTGTTTCGGGCTATTTGATGACAGTAATACTGAACGAGACGTACGCATTTAAATTCTTGCCGTTCACCGCCAATAGATTTCTTCGTCTCTTTCCAATCTATTATCTTGTAGCATTTGGTTCTGCAATTGTTATTTTTTTTGTGCCTGGCGCCAGTAGATTCCACCCCGCATGGGAAATCAAATATCGTTTAATTGATTTGATTGGTAACGGGCTGATTTTCCCTTTCGAATTCTATGACGCTTCTTTCCGTTTAATTCCGCCAACATGGTCTGTCGCTGTCGAGTTGGTTAATTATTTCCTGTTGTGACTGGTCGTAGCCAGAAGCCGCAAGCTGGCCTTCGCTACTTTACTTTTTGCGCTAGCCTATCACGTTATAGGCTTGGCAATAGGTCTGGACTGGGTAAAACGTTACTACTCATTTTATGCAGCACTTTTGCCGTTCTCTTTGGGGGCGTGCATCTATTTTTCCCGCGGTTTACTGTTTTCTTGGTCGACTTTAGCCCTGCAACGAATTTCGATTTTTGCGTTTCTCACTTGGGTGGCTAATCTTATTGTCTGCGGTGTCGTGGCGGGTGTCGGTGGCCATTACTTTGATTTTTTCTTTTATGTAAACCTGGCATCTTTGCTGGCCTTGGTATCTTGCTTGACGACGCCAGCTTTCAGCGTGCTGTTCAAGCGAAGTGGAAAGGCGCTTGGTGACTTGGCCTACCCTATTTTTCTAACTCATTGGATTGTGGGGTTCATAATGAACCTGTTGATATTGAACAGTGCGGGAAGAGGCTTGCCATTGCTGGCTATATCCCTGCTTCCGATTCTTGTGATTTCCTTTATCGTGTCATGGCTGGCGAATCGGTGGATCGAGCCGTTACGATATAAAGTTCGAGGCAGAGTGATGCCTCCCAAGCATCCCGAAATAGTTGAGCCAGCATTACTGCACACGACGAACGGGAGGGGCGCGCCATAAGAGCGTACCCCTCACCGTGAACATTTTGTGTGTTTCCTTGGGCAGAAAGCAATAAGTAAGGTAATGAATCGGGGGCAATTCACCCGGTGAAGCTGATGCGTTCGAAGTCGGAGCCCCGTTCTATGCTGAACCCCATTTTCACATTCAGCTTTTGTTTGTCCGGATGAACGATTTCCAATATTCGACCAGCCTGGAAGCAGTCGCGGGGAATGATCAGGCTGGGAGGGATTTTTAGTGCGGGGTCGGCCCACAACAAAAATGCCTGGGCATGCTTATCCATTGCGGCCTGGTTTGCATCGGTGCAAATGCTGACTGCTTCGGCCGTTCCCGGTAGATAACGCACCCCGATTTGCAGTTGTCCGGTGCGTGCCACTTTCGCCCACACCGCTGTTCCCAGCATGAAAGCTTGTGCATCGCCGAAGCGCAAGGCAAGCAATTGATGGTGGCTTATCCTTGCGCCCAAGGTGTCAACGCGAGTAAGTTTTGCGCCTATGAGGCTTGTGTTATCGAGACGCCAGGTTTCCAGCGGGGATGCCTTCTCAACCCGTGTCTGGTTGGATGCGTTTGGCAGCACTTGGCCGAAGGTTCCGATTTGTTTCTGTGCGCAGAGGTTCGCGGCTTGTTTAAACGCTTTGCCGGACAGATGGGCATAAATATTTTCCAGATTGAAGCAAAGCTGTGCGTGTTGCGAATCCGGATTGCGTTCATCAAGACGCGCGTTTTTATCTTCGCACCAGCACTGATGCAAAAAGGTGAGCAGCTCGATGCACTCGATGGCACTGCGGTGGCCGCTGAGCTCTACCTGTGGAGGGGTTTTACCCTGTTGTAGCAGGATGGTCTTTACGCGAATCAATTTGCTGAGTGGCATCATCGCCAGATAGCGCATGCTGTCGCTATGAGTGAACAATTTAACCGGCTGCAGTCCCTGTGCGCTGGTGATATCCAGCGCGAGAGGTTGGGCATCGCCTTTGCTGAGGGTATAGCTGCGCTCCACGGAAACCGCATTGCTCCATTCGGTCAGCCAACCATCCAGCAATAGCAGTTGTGAACGGGTGAGTTCAGCGGGACGCGCATAACAAAGCAGCAAGGTTTTTATATAGAGGTTATGGCAGCAACTGGGCGCCAGTTCGCCATTCAATGGATCGGCTATTTCCTTGAATTGCAGTCCACGTCCTTCGGCTAAAGCATACAACCCGTGCAGCTGATGCCATAGCCGGGCATCGAATTCATAACCAGCGCGCAAGTACTCGGAAATTGATAATCCGCTATACAGCAGGCAACGTTGACACAAGAATGCGCCCTGCTTGCCGAGTTGCTTGTCGCCACTCAGGTAGGCTTGTAGGCAACGTTGGTAACTTAGTGCCATAGCCTGCCATAGCTGCACGATGGCAAAGAAAATGACCAGCTCATTTTCATTTAGCGGCAGTGGTTTGGCGCTAATTTTTCTTGCGTAATCATTTTGCACGTAGTGGACCGTATCACGCAGCAACTCCAGCGTGTTCAACCGCTCCAGGGCTGGCATCGGGAAACGGGCCAATTCGTTGATCTGGGAGAGCAACAGGCTGTGCGCCAGTTGCAGGTTGGTCAGTTGCAGTTGTTTCAGCCATAGCGCGCAACTTTCAGCATCCTTGAAAAGCGGATTGGCGCGGTCGTCGGTCGGTGCTAGCGGCAGAGTCAGCACGATCAGAGGCTCAGTTTTGAATGCACACTTTCCATGAGGTGCGCTTGCCAGTTAAGCGGGAATGATGATTTCCCTTCGCGCTGCGCTACACCCCAGATCGGTTGCGGGAAATGTTTGTCGTGCGTATAGCGCGGAATGACATGCCAATGCAGGTGCGGAGTCAGGTTGCCGAGGCTGGCGAGATTGATCTTGTCCGGGTGCAGCACTTCGCGTATCGCCGCTTCGACGGCAAATACAGCCGCCATGAAATGCTCCCGCTCGGCAGCGGACAGATCGGTCATTTCCTTGACGTGCTGCTGCCAGATCACACGGCAGAAGCCGGGGTAGTCGGCGTCATTGACCAGTACCACCCGACAGGTTTTATCCTGCCAGATCAGTACCCCGCCCGCTTGGTCGCACAGTTCGCAGCCCATTTACAATAATACTCTTTCGATCCCGCCGTTGTTCGCCTTGGCGACATAGTCCGGCAGCCAGTTCTCGCCGAGCAGATGCTTGGCCATTTCCACGACGATGTAATCCGCGGTGGTGCCGCTGTCGTCGTTGTAGCGCGACAAGCCTTGCTGGCAAGACGGGCAGGAGGTCAGGATCTTCACTTCGCCGCTAAAGCCATCGGCGCGCAATGCGTCCGCGCCTTGGCGCATCTCCTCTTCCTTGCGGAAGCGCACTTGGGTCGCGATGTGCGGCAGGGTGACGCCGAAGGTGCCGGATTCGCCGCAGCAGCGTTCGTTGAGCGCAACATCTGTACCCATCAACTCATTCACGACCTTGAGCGGCTGATAGGTCTTCATCGGCGAATGGCACGGGTCGTGGTACATGTATTTGACTCCACTTGCACCTTGCACCTTGATACCTTTCTCCAGCAGGTATTCGTGTATGTCAAGCAAGCGGCAGCCGGGGAAGATCTTGTCGAACTGGTATTTCTGCAGCTGGTCCATGCAGGTGCCGCACGACACGATCACGGTCTTGATGTCGAGATAATTCAGCGTGTTCGCGACGCGATGGAACAGCACGCGATTGTCGGTGGTGATCTGGTTGGCCTTGTCGGCTTGCCCCGAAGCGTTCTGCGGATAGCCGCAGCACAGATAGCCCGGCGGCAACACCGTGATCGCGCCGGTTTCATACAGCATCGCCTGCGTGGCCAGGCCGACCTGGCCGAACAAGCGCTCCGAGCCGCAGCCGGGGAAGTAGAACACTGCTTCGCTGTCTTCGTTCAGTTTGCGCGGATTGCGTATCACCGGCACGACGTGGTCGTCCTCGATGTCGAGCAGCGCGCGTGAAGTCTTCTTCGGCAGATTGCCCGGCATAGGCTTGTTGATGAAGTGGATCACCTGCGCTTTGATCGTCGCACCGCCTACCGTGGCGGGCGGTCTGGCGGTGATGGAATTCAGCAAGCCAAAACGCTTGGCAATTTGGTAGCCGATGCGTTGCGCCTTATAGCCCCAGGCGATCATCACCTGGCGCACCAGTTTGATCGTGGTGGGGTCGGTGGCGTTGAGGAACAGCATCGAAATAGTGGTGACCGGGTTGAATTTCTTCTTGCCCTGCTTGCGTAAAAAGTTGCGCATAGCGATGGACACATCGCCGAAGTCGATGTCCACCGGGCAGGGGTTCAGACACTTGTGGCAGATCGTGCAGTGATCGGCGACATCGTTGAATTCATCGAAGTGCTGGATGGAAACGCCGCGCCGCGTTTGTTCCTCGTACAGGAAAGCTTCGATCAGCAGCGAGGTGGCGAGGATCTTGTTGCGTGGCGAATACAGCAGGTTGGCGCGCGGTACATGGGTGCTGCACACCGGTTTGCATTTGCCGCAGCGCAAACAGTCCTTGATCGAATCGGAAATCTCGCCCAATTCGCTTTTTTCCAGGATCAGGCTTTCCAGTTCCATCAGGTTAAAGCTGGGCGTGTAAGCGCGCTCCAGGTTGCCGCCGCTGAGCAGCTTGCCCTTGTTGAAGTGACCGTCCGGGTCGACCTGTTGCTTGTAATCGGCGAACGCGGCGATCTCGTCGGGCTCGAGAAAATCGAACTTGGTGATGCCGATACCGTGTTCGCCGGAAATCACGCCGCCCAGATACTTCGCCAGTTTCATGATGCGATCCACCGCAGCATAAGCCTGTTGCAGCATCAGGTAGTCGTCCGAGTTCACCGGGATGTTGGTATGCACGTTGCCGTCGCCCGCGTGCATGTGCAGCGCGATGAACACGCGGCTCTTCAGCACGCTTTGATGGATCGCGTTGCACTGGTCGAGGATGAGTTGATAAGTGCTGCCGCTGAAGAGGTGGCGCAGCACATCGCGTATCTCGCGCTTCCATGAGGCGCGGATGGAGTGGCGCTGCACCGCGTCGAAAACTGTTTTTGCATCATGAGGATCGTCGGGCGCAAACGGGCAGCTTGCCAGTGGCGCATCCAGATTCTCACTCAGCCATTGCCAGCGCGTTCTCACTTCAGTCAGCAGTTTTTTGGTTTCCTGCGCACGATTGCCCAGCAACTCGGCATCGCCAAGCTGCTTGTCGTCCTGGTAATACAGCGGCAACTCACCGGCGAAAAATTCATCCAGCGCATCCAGCAGCTTGAGTTTGTTGTGCAGTGACAACTCGATGTTGATGCGCTCGATGCCGTCGCAATAATCGCCCATGCGCGGCAGCGGGATCACCACGTCCTCGTTGATCTTGAACGCGTTGGTATGCTTGGCGATCGCGGCGGTACGCGCACGGTCCAGCCAGAATTTCTTGCGCGCCTCGGCGGACACCGCGATGAAGCCTTCGCCGCTGCGCAGATTGGCGAGGCGCACAATTTCAGATGCGGCTTGTGCCGCCGCGTTGGCATCGTCGCTGACCACGTCGGCGACCAGCACCATCTTCGGACGCGTGCCGCGCTTGGACTTGGTGGCATAGCCCACCGCCTTCAGATAGCGCTCGTCCAGATGTTCCAGTCCTGCCAGCAACGCGCTGGGGTGCGCATCCAGATAGGATTTTATTTCCACGATCGCGGGAACCGCCTCGCGCACCTGGCCGAAAAATTCCAGGCACACGGTGCGTGTGTGCTTGTGTGCGCGGTGCAGGATGAAGCGCGCCGAGGTGATGATGCCGTCGCAGCCTTCTTTCTGGATGCCGGGCAGGCCGGACAGAAACTTGTCGGTGACGTCCTTGCCCAGACCTTCCTTGCGGAACATGCTGCCGGGAATGGTGAGCGTCTCCGGTGTGCCGTGCAGTGTTGTGCCGTCGGCCTCAAAGCGGCTGATGCGGAATGCTGCGCTTTCCGCATCGTGTATCTTGCCGAGGTTGTGATTGAGCCGCTCGACGTCCATCCACAGACCATCCGGCGTGACCATGCGCCATGACGCCAGATTGTCCAGCGCGGTTCCCCACTGCACGGCTTTCTTGCCGCCTGCGTTCATCGCCACATTGCCGCCTATGCACGATGCGTCCGCCGAAGTGGGATCGACCGCGAACACTAATTCGTTATTGTCCGCCGCTTCCATCACGCGCCGTGTCACCACGCCTGCGCCGCAATGGATGGTGGCATAGGACTGGCTCAGGCCGGGCAACACGAGATGCTCCACTGCCGAGATGGCATCGAGTTTTTCGGTGTTGATCACCGCAGAGAATTTATCCAGCGGTATTGCGCCGCCGGTATAGCCGGTGCCGCCGCCGCGCGGGATGATGGTGAGTTTGAGTGCAATGCAGGCGCGCACCAGTGCGGCGATCTCTGCTTCGTTATCCGGGTTCAATACTACGAACGGATATTCCACGCGCCAGTCGGTCGCATCCGTCACGTGCGAAACGCGCGCCAAGCCGTCGAACTGGATGTTGTCGCGGCGCGTGATGCGGCTTAGCGCGCGTAAGGTGCGTTTGCGCAACGCCAGCGTCTGCTCGAATTCGCTGGCGAATTGGTTGACTGCCAGGCGGGCGAGTTCGAGCAGCCGCCCAACGGCTTCATTCGCCTGGCGTCGTTCGTCGATGGCATTCAGGCGATGATGCAATGCGCCGATCAAAGCGTCGCGCCGTTTGCGATTGCCCAGCAGGTCATCCTGCAAATAAGGGTTGCGCGACACCACCCAGATGTCGCCCAGCACCTCATACAGCATCCGCGCAGAACGCCCGGTGCGGCGCTCTTCGCGCAAGGTGTTGATGATGTCCCACGCCTCATTGCCGAGGATGCGCAACACGATCTCGCGGTCGGAAAACGAAGTGTAGTTGTAGGGGATCTCGCGCAATCTTGCGGTCATGGTTTTGGGTTGGTTTCTTTAGGCTGATTTATGCGGCTCAACAAGGCGCGCATTTTACCTGATTGCAGTGAGGTGCTCGACCTTGATGAGAGTGTGCATAAAATAAAGCGTTCGTATCTTGAGGCAATAAGGAGTGATGGAGATTGATCGGCCATATATTCAATAAGGGTACCTGTCGAGAATCTGAATGGTACGTGATTGTTGCAGCGGGAAAATTTCCCTTGCTGCATGATAGAATTCCTCAGCCGCATCGATTGTGTTCGGCCTGTATGAACTATGCTAGTTGGTCTATATATTTGTTGGTCTGTAGCGCAAAGAGATTTTTGCTGTTAAGTTGCAAGTAATGTGTTTAGAGTCCCCGTGTCGCCTGCTCGGGGAAATATTTTGTTTACTTCTGGTGTGACTGCGATGCGCTTTAAACTGCTGCCATTATTGTTTTTCCAATCCGGGTTGATGTTTTCTGCTGCAAGCCAAGCTGTAGGGTATGAACTTGGCCAAGGTTGGCATAGCGGCAACTACTACCTGTCCGGTTATGCCAACATCGAGGTTGTAGACCGTTTTGACGCCCCTAGCCGGCTTGATCTGGACGACCTGAGTCTGTTCGCTGGTGGCCATGTCAGCCAAGGGGTAAATCCCTTTATGGAAGTTGAGCTGGCCAAGCACACCTTGATCCGGCAAGGTGGCGGCGCGGTCTCGGGCGATGTTATCGTTGAACGATTTTATAATGACGCGAAATTATCCGAACATGACACCTTGCGCATCGGCAAGATGCTGACCCCTTTAGGCGATTGGAATCTGGTGCACGCGGCACCATTGATTCCCCTGATTACCCGTCCGTACTCGACTGCTCAGGGCTTCGATGTATATACAAGCGGTGTCGGTTGGCTGCATGACTTTGAGTATGGCGAGACGCTAGACATGCAACTGTACTGGGAGCCGGGCAACGAATTATTCAAGCGGCCGGATAGCCAAACAACCAGGAATTTCCAAGATGTTTTCGGGGGGCATATCAACATACCCTTGGGTATGGTCGATAAGATTGGGGCTTCCTTCCAGCAGGGGCAATTTGAAGAATCCGGAGAAAAATTTGTTCTGTATGGGGGCAATGCCATCCAATCTTTTGGCAAGCTGAAGCTGGCAAGTGAAGCAATTACGGCCCGTTTTTCAGGCGCTGTATTGCCGGGAGCGGCACCACGGCTTCATGACCATGAATCAGGGATTTTTGCGCTTGCCGACTATGCCATCACTCCCCAGTGGCACGGCATCCTGGCCGGAGAGTACTATCAGGATCACGTGATGGACATGCCCTCCCGCAGCACTCAAATTGCGCTCAACTATAGACCCAGCGCGCCGATGGTCTGGAAGTTGGAGTACATTCATCAGGCCGGGGTGTCGGCATCCTTTGCCCCTATTCATACCGGTTTGAAAGCTTCGTTCTCATTATTGTTCTGATGCGTTCACTGCTACTAATTCTCGGGATCGTGTGGGCTTCGCTGGTTCAAGCCGGCGGGTTGTTGGTGATTGCCTCCCCGCAGCTTCCGGATACCAAGATTTCAGTCAAGCAATTAGCCGATATTTATGCGTTGAAAAAAATGTTCTGGGCTGATGACACGCCGGTGGTGCCGGTCAATCGCGAATCATCAAGCGATGAGCGCGAAAAATTTTCCGAAGCGGTCTTTAATCTTTCTCCACTGGAGCTGGCCGAATATTGGAATCGCTTGCGTTTTCAGGGCAAGCTGCCGCCTCTCGTTCAAACGTCGGATCAGGCGGTATTGGGTTTTGTGCGCAGCGTCCCGGGTGCGATCGGTTACATCAGTGATAGCCAGACACCGACAGGGGTCAAGGTTCTGATACGGCTCCCATGAGGCTACCTATTTCCGGATGGACTCCGCGTATGATTAGTAACTGGTTTGGGAGAACGATCGCCCGCAAGTTACTGTTTGCCTTCTTCTCGGTATTCATCTTTACCTACCTTGTGACTGCGCTGGTGGTACAAACTGCCGTTCGGTCAGCAGTGACTGATTCGGAGCTGGATACATTGTCCCAGCTGGCACATCTTCAGCTTGGCAGCCTGAATGCGAAATTCGACCAGCTGTCTACCAACCTGCGTGCCTGGTCCAAACTGGATGTGATGAATGATCTCGCTTCGGGAGATGTGGATAAGCGGGTGGCAAGCACACTGGAGAACTTGAAAAAAGATTATGCGATTAAGGGCGAAATATATGCTTTTAATGCATTTGGCCACCTGGTCGCATCCAGTGACCGGCAGCATAGAACAGCCACACTGCCGGACGCATGGAAAACGAATGCCACGATAAATTTTGTCAATAAGCATCCCAATCCATTGGGCGGCGGTGACATCGTGGTTTTGACTTCACCCGTAGTGGCGACTTTTTCGGCGAACTACCGGCTCGGCACACTGGTGATCGTTTATCCATGGAGCGAGGTGGACGCCGCCATGTCCGAGCAAACCGTCCTCTTTTATCATCAGGATATTCCTGCGGAGGCAACGCCAAAAACGCCAGAGCCAGGTAAATCCCAGCCTAGCTCCCCCCATCGCGAATCACTTGTTTTGCTGGGATCTACGCTGAACATTCGATTGCCGGCCGAAGCGCTGCCCGATTTGGCGCATCTGCAAGGATGGGTGCAGGTTGTCGACAAGCAATATCTGGTTAATAGCGCCCTGGAAAACACCGGCATGCTGTCCGGCTGGGAAATCGTGATGTTGCGCGAACCGGGGACATCGCTATATCAAATCGTTCACATGGCGATACTCAAATTGGCGCTGCTTGGTTTGCTCCTGACCGTGCCCCTGACCTTCGCGATCCGCTGGTTGGCCAGCCGCTTAACCGCACCTTTGCGGGAACTGACACAGTTCGTCACTGAAATCACCGGAACCAGGGATCTGTCCAAGCACTTGGAGCTGCGGTCAAACGACGAGATCGGTATTCTGGCAACCGACTTCAACCTCATGACGGCAAGGCTGGCCAGCGAGTCAAACGCGCACCGGGATGCCGAAATGCGTTTACGTGCCACCATTGATAATGCGCTGGATGCTGTGGTACAGATGAACCCAGACGGAGTCATCACCGGCTGGAATGAACAGGCAGCCAAAATTTTTGGCTGGACCAGCCAGGAAGCGATTGGGAGCTTGCTGCACGAAAAGATTATTCCGCTCCAGTACCGCGAGGAACACATCCGCGGTATGCAACGCTATTTGCTTACCGGTGTAGGGCCAGTCCTGAATTCACGGATTGAGATTGCCAGTCTGCACCGCGACGGGCACGAATTTCCCGTTGAATTAGCCATCACCTCAATCGAAGTGAAGGGTCGGCACGAGTTCAGCGCTTTCATCCGCGATATCACCCACAAGAAAGAATCCGAAGAGATCATCTGGAGGCAAGCCAACTTTGACAAAGTGACTAGCCTGCCTAACCGCCACATGTTCCACGACCGTCTGGAGCAGGAAATCAAGAAGGCGCATCGAGCCGGTCTGCAGATGGCTCTGTTGTTTATCGATCTTGACCGCTTCAAAGAGATCAACGACACGTTGGGGCACGATATGGGCGATATCCTGCTGATGGAAACGGCGCGGCGGATTAACAGTTGCGTGCGAGAATCGGATACGGTAGCCCGCTTGGGCGGCGACGAGTTCACCGTCATTTTGTCGGAAGTCGACGACACGAAAAACGTTGAGCGAGTTGCCCAAGGCATCCTCAAAGTATTGGCCGAGCCGTTTCAGCTGGGAGATGAAATGGCCTATATATCGGCCAGCATCGGTATCACGTTGTATCCGGACGATGCCGGCAATGTGGAAGCTCTGCTCAGAAACGCCGATCAGGCGATGTATGTCGCCAAGAATCAGGGGCGTAACCAGGCCAGCTATTTTACTGCGGCACTGCAGGAGATTGCACAGGAACGGCGGCGGCTGACTCACGACTTGCGCGGCGCATTGATGGCCAATCAATTCATGATTTATTTTCAGCCGATTATAGATTTGGCAAGCGGCCGCATTCACAAGGCCGAAGCACTCATTCGCTGGCAGCATCCGGAGCGTGGTTTGATTAGCCCGATGGGGTTTATCCTGCTTGCGGAGGAAACCGGGCTGATCAACGAGATCGGCGACTGGGTATTCAAAGAGTCGGCCCGTTGGGCAAAGCGCTGGAGCGATCAATTCGAGAAAGACTTCCAAGTCAGCATCAATGTATCACCGATGCAATTTCTGTCCGAGGAACTCTCTTGCGATGCATGGAGTGCTTATTTGCAGAGCATCGATCTGGCCGGGCAGAATATCGTCATCGAAATCACTGAAGGATTGCTGCTGAAAGCAGCGTCTGGTGTCACCGACAAGTTGCTCAGGTTTCGTGATGCGGGCATTCAAGTGGCGGTCGATGATTTCGGGACGGGCTACTCATCGCTTTCTTATCTGAAAAAATTCGATATCGATTATCTGAAGATCGACAAGTCATTTGTGGATAACCTCGAGACGGATATCAATGACATGGTTCTGTCTGAAGCGATCATCGTGATGGCGCACAAGCTCGGGCTGAAGGTGATAGCAGAGGGCGTAGAAACCGAAGCACAGCGCAAGCTGTTAAGTAACGCAGGCTGCGACTATGCGCAAGGATTTTTATTTTCCACGGCGGTTCCTCCGGATGCCTTTGAGGTGTTGCTCAAGGCGTCGAGCGAGGGTCCGCATTGATATTGATGCCCGCCGTTCTTGCGCTGAGCTTGACAGATGAAACACCATGGGCGATTCAACCGAACAATCATCCGTAAAAGTATTCTTTGCCTTGTGGCCGACTGCCGCGGAACGCAGTCATCTGGCTGCATGGCAGATACCGCTGCAACACCTGTGCGGCGGAAGGACCATGAATGGCGAGACGCTGCATAACACGCTGGTATTCATCGGCGTAGTCGAGCAGTCCAGGCTTGAGGCATTGCAGCTTGCCGCGCTGGAGGTCAGCGCGGCAAATTTCGAGTTGTGTTTCGACGAGGCGCGCTATTGGGGGCATAACCACATCGTCTATGCCGCGCCCGGCCAAGTGCCGCAGCAGTTGGCGCAACTGGTCAGCGCGCTGGAACAACGCCTGATAACGCATCGTTTCAAATTCGATCAGCGCGCATACAAGCCGCACGTCACGCTATTGCGCAACGCCCACTGGACCGATGACCCGTTGCCAGACATGCAGCCGGTGCGCTGGCAGATACAGGATTTTGCGCTGGTGCAATCGGCAAATCAAAACGGCTTGGCGAGTTATCGGGTGCTGGCGCGTTTCGCCTTGTTGAAATCTGTATTGACATCCGGGCCTCCATCTAGTGGATAATCGCGCCCATTGCATCGGGCATGCGCAACAGATGTGTTAACGGGAGTGGTTGGATGATCAATATTTTTACGCTGGACAATGGTCGGTTGGTCAATATACGACCGGAGGAGATTGCCAGTCGCAAGCCGATTTGGGTGGACGTCAGCGATCCCAGCGAAGATGAGCGGGCCTGGGTCAACGCAACTTTTTCCATCACCCTGCCGCATCCGGAACATTTGCGCGATATCGAAGCCAGCGCGCGGTTTTACGAGGAAAACGAAGAGCTGCATGTGCGCTCGGATTTTTTGCGCGGCAAGGAAATCGATTCGCTGAGCGTGATCGTCGCGTTTGTGCTTTCCCGCAATGTGTTGTTCAGCGTGCATGATCAGGATCTGCCGTTGTTTCAGATTTTCCGCCAGCGCACCCTCGGACACCCGGAGTTGGTCGAAGACAGCCTGGATGTGTTGATCGATTTGTATGGTTCCGATGTGGAATTTTCCGCCGATGCGCTGGAAGAGGTGTATGTCGAGCTTGGCAATATCGGCAACAGGGTGCTCAACTCGGCTTTGGGCGATAAAGAGGCGGCCGAAGTGTTGGCTACTATCGCCCACAGCGAATATCTAAACGGACGCATACGCCGCAATTTGATGGATACGCGCCGCGCGATTTCGTTTTTGATGCGCAGTAAATTACTCAAGCCCAACCAGCTTGAGGAGGCACACCAGATCATGCGCGACATAGACTCGCTGGATGGGCATACCGCATTCCTGTTCGACAAGATCAACTTTCTGATGAATACCACGGTCGGCTTTATCAACATCAACCAGAACAAGGTCATCCGACTGTTCTCGGTGGCTTCGGTGGCAATGCTGCCGCCAACGCTGATCGCGTCGATTTACGGGATGAACTTCAAGAGCATGCCGGAATTGCAGTGGGAAAACGGCTATCAATTTTCATTGCTGCTGATGGTTGCGTCAGTCGCGCTACCATTCTGGATGTTCCACCGCAAGGGGTGGTTGAAATAAGCTGGCTGTGTTGAGGATGTATACAGATATGGGCTGGCGCAGATACGGGCTATCAGGGGTGTTGTTGAAAATTACCAGAAACATAAGCCGCACTATTTTGCTGTCGGGGGATGCTGTGCGGATAGCTTTGTTCTGCCTGGCGCTAGCCCCATCAGCATACGCGGGCAGCGATGTGTTCGCGCAGTGTGCGTTCAAATATTCCGACGATAATGGCGAGCGCCTGAAATGCTACGACCAGTTGGTTTTTCCCGAGGCGGAGCTTGCGCCGGCCGACCAGAAAAATGACGTAGCCACAGAATATGTCAAAGAAAGTACTTCAGCAATCTCCGATGCCGCGCCAGCGATCGTTGTTGAGCGATCGTACCTGACCCGGGTGTGGAACCTGGATGACCTGTCCTCTCAGGATGTCAGCAAATTAGGCCGGCTCCAGCCATACCGGCAGAGTTACCTGATTATAAAGAAGAGCGGCAATCCCAACCGCATGCCCAGTTCTCCCCTCGTCGATCATAATGTGATTACACCCTACGATATCGATGCGACCGAGGTCAAGTTCCAGCTCAGCTTCAAGTCTGACATTGGCGACCAGCGCAATGTGGATTTTCTGGGCATCAAAACTTTACGCTTGTGGGGGGCATACACGCAACAATCCAATTGGCAGACGTTCAACACCCGGAACTCTTCGCCATTCCGTGAAACCGTTTACGAGCCGGAATTGATCGCCACTTTTGGCACAGGCTATTCGTCCGGGCTAAAACTCATCAATCTGGGTTGGGAGCATCAATCGAATGGCAAATCCAATCCGGAGTCGCGCAGTTGGAATCGTATCTATCTGCTCGGCGGATGGGAATGGAATGACGAGACATCCATCATGGCGCGCGGCTGGTGGCGCATCCCGGAGACCGCGTATACCGATGACAATCCGGATGTCAGCGATTATTTAGGCCATGCCGATCTGGTTGCTCGCTGGGAGCCCAGGGATAAATCGCAAGCCGTCGCGATGCTGTTGCGCAACAACCTGAGCCGGACGGTGAACCGTGGCTTTATACAGCTCGACTGGGCAACACCGGTTAAATTCGGCCATGCCGCACGCATGCACATACAGACAACTAACGGCTTCGGCGAAAGCTTGATCGACTATAACTATAATCAGACTACAATCGGACTGGGATTTTCGTTCCGTGAATGGTAGAGCGCGCCTCTATAAAACAAAGCGAAAACCACAATTCAAGCCACAGAGAAGATGCCGGCACCACATATTTTTCATGTTCACCCAATGGGTGAATCGAAATTTACGGCAACAGCTAGTTTTTCTCTGCGAGCTCGGTATTCTCTGATGTGATAACTAGCCGTTCGACTAAGCAGGCAAATAACGCCAGCCAAGTCGCTGGTTATGTGGCTAACTGTTTTTGCCAGGATTAATAAAGATTAACAATATGCAGATCAGCCCCTCATCACTCACCCACTACCAGCGCATCGGCGGCGAAGAAAAGGTACGCGCGCTGGTGCAGCGCTTCTATCAATTGATGGACGAATTACCCGAGGCTTACGGTATCCGCAAGTTGCACGCGCAAGATCTGCAGGGCGCGACGGACAAGCTGTACAAATTCCTGACCGGCTGGATGGGCGGGCCGCAGTTGTACGTGGAGCAATACGGCCATCCGATGTTGCGTGGCCGTCATCTGCCTTTTCCCATCGGCAATGCCGAGCGCGACCAGTGGTTGCTGTGCATGAATCAGGCGTTATGCGAAGTGGTGGAAGATGCCGCGTTACGCCAGGAGCTGTCCGCCGCGTTCGCCAAGGTGGCGGATCACATGCGCAACCAGGCGGGCTGAACGCGGGATGACTCAATCCATCGTCAGAATGATTTTCCCCAACACGCTGCCCTTCTCGATCAGGCGATGCGCTTCGGCAGCCTCTTGTAGCGGCAGCGCATAGGAAACCAGCACGCCGAGCTTGCCGGCGGCAACGAGTTGCGCGCCTCGCTCGAGTATCTTGCGCTGGCGGATGCGTTCTTCGTGCTGTTTCATCATCTGCGGCGTGAGCATCATCTCGTAACAGAGCGA
Source organism: Gallionella sp. (assembly GCA_025350405.1). Taxonomy (GTDB): domain Bacteria; phylum Pseudomonadota; class Gammaproteobacteria; order Burkholderiales; family Gallionellaceae; genus Gallionella. The sequence goes on along the minus strand of JANXXX010000082.1, from coordinate 3,068 downwards.
CAGGTTGCGCAGCCGCGCCAACTGCGTGTCTTCCAGCGATAACGGCGTGGAGAGCAGGGTGACGATCTTGCCGCCGATGCGCGTGACATTCATCGAGCGCCTGAACACATCGCCTCCTATCGTGTCGAGCACCACGTCGACGCCTTTGTTTTCCGACCATTCTTCCACGTCAACCACGAAGTCCATCTCCTTGTAGCGGACGATTTTGTCCGCTTCCAGGCCTTGCGCCAGACCCTCTTTTTTGTCGTCGCTGACCGTGACAGCCACGCGCGCGCCGAGATGCTTGGCCAGTTGCATCGCGACATGTCCCACGCCGCCGGTGCCGCCATGGATCAAAATGGTTTGTCCCGGTTGCAAATTGGCGCGATCGACCAGCGCTTCCCAGGCGGTGATCAGCACCAGCGGCAAACCCGCAGCGTCCTGCAGGCTGAGATTGGCGGGGATCGCGGCGCAATACTCCTCATGCACCGTGGTGTATTCGGCATAACAGCCTTGCTCGTCGCCGATGCCGCCGTTGCAGAAAAAAACCGTATCGCCCTCTTTGAAGCGCGTCACCGCGCTGCCGACTTTCTCCACCGTGCCTGCGCCATCGCAGCCAAGGATCGCCGGCAATTTGTTCGGATAATAAATCGGGTTGGCGCGAAGTTTGGCATCCAGCGGGTTTACCCCGGCGGCAGAAAGCTTGACGCGCAGATGATGCGGCGAGGACAGTTCCGGTTTATCAATGGTGTACATCGCCAACATATCGGCGCTGCCTGCGGCGGTCATTAGAATCGCTTTCATTTTTTATTTGGATGCCTTGTAATGAAATGTGCATTGCCCAAGCGGGCATATAGTCCGTGCTCAAGCCCTAAGGGGCTATGTTAAACTTCGCGCATTGTTTTGGCGAGAGCTATTGTTTTTTAAGGGATTGGGCTATGTCTGGAAACACACTCGGCACTTTGTTCACGGTGACGTCGTTCGGCGAATCGCACGGCGCGGCGATTGGTTGCATCGTTGACGGTTGCCCGCCGGGCATGGCGTTGAGCGAGGCCGACATCCAGCATGATCTCGACCGGCGCAAACCCGGCACCTCGCGCCACGTCACGCAGCGCCGCGAATCGGATGCGGTGGAGATTCTCTCCGGTGTGTTCGAAGGCAAGACCACCGGCACGCCGATCGCGCTATTGATCCGCAACGAAGACCAGCGCAGCAAAGATTACGGCACCATCGCCGACACTTTTCGTCCCGGCCATGCCGACTACACCTACTGGCAGAAGTACGGCATTCGCGATCATCGCGGCGGCGGGCGTGCCTCGGCGCGCGAAACAGCGGGGCGCGTGGCGGCGGGCACGATCGCGAAAAAATGGCTGAAAGAAAAATATGGCGTGGTGATACGCGGCCACTTGACGCAGATCGGCGAGATCACTATTCCGTTCAAGAGCTGGGACGAGGTGAACAACAACCCGTTCTTCGCGGCGGATGCCAGCGTGGTTAAATCACTGGAAGACTACATGGACGCGCTGCGCAAATCCGGCGACTCCATCGGCGCGCGCCTCACCGTCGTAGCCGAGAATGTGCCGGTGGGTTGGGGCGAGCCGGTGTTCGACCGCCTTGATGCCGAGATCGCCTACGCGCTGATGAGCATCAATGCAGTCAAGGGCGTGGAGATCGGTGCAGGTTTTGGTTGCGTGACGCAGAAGGGAACCGAGCACGGCGACGAACTCACGCCGCAAGGTTTTTTGTCCAATAACGCGGGCGGCATACTGGGCGGCATCTCCACCGGGCAGCACATCGTCGCGCACATCGCGATCAAGCCCACCTCCAGCATCCGGCTGCCGCGCCGCTCGATCAACAAGGCGGGAGAGGCGGTGACGGTTTCTACCGAAGGACGCCACGATCCTTGTGTTGGCATACGCGCTACACCGATTGCGGAGGCGATGTTGGCGTTGGTGTTGATGGATCATGCGTTGAGGCATCGGGGGCAGAATGGGGATGTGGTGTGCGGGACGCCGAAGTTGCGTTAAGCTCCTTATGGAAATTCTCATTGCTGATCCTTTACAACGATTTTGCGTAGGTCGCATCAATGTAGCCCACGCTTTCTATTGACTCAATAATGAATTTTTTCGGCAAGCTATTTGGCAAGGCAGATCGCAGGACTCGCCTTGAAAAATATGTTGATCAATTGACGCCTAGACACATGAACCAAGAAATTAGAACGATGGCTGATGCCGTCAAGGTTCCATATGCTCAGGCAATGACGGTACTCTTGTTTGCTAGAGTTTTTACGAAGGGGCTTCCAAAATTTATCAAGCAATTACCCGAGCCATTCAAGAACAATTGGACCTTTCCTCACGATCGTATCTTTGCCGAAGTCGCTGGGTTTTATTACTTTGTCCTATTGAAGGACTTCATGTCGCAACCAACTGACGAGAAGGATTTGGACGAGGAGGACGACAATGACGACAAGCTGGTTGATCCCTACGCTGATACATTGAGGCAGTCTCTGTATCTATGCAGTCAGTTTGTCCATTCGTTGGCTGATTCCGATATCCCAGAAATGTTTGTAAGTAATCGAGCGATCTCGTATTCGGCAATCCATCGGAGCAAAAATAAAAACGTTGTTGACGGGCTAGTAAACTCCATCATAAAGGTTTGGAATCCTAGTGATGACGGGCGTCCGTCTCTGGATATTTCATCTGTATCCCCGGTTATTCTCATTCAATCCTGCGTATCCAACATGCCGATTGAAGAAGTGGTTGCGGCTTGTAAGAACCTTTATGAAGAAAAGGCCAAAAATCCCAATGCGTTTTAATAGCAAGTGTAGGATAGATTGAGGGTGGCAATACTCATCGAAAACCGCCGGGGGTTGCCCGGCAGCAAGTTACTTTTCTTGTCTTGCCAAGAAAAGTAACCAAAAGAAATCGCCCCCGGTTTGCCGCCCACGTCGTGGGTTCCCTGCGTTGCTCAAACGGTCAGGCGGCTGCGGAACTCGCGCTATGCGCTCAGACAGTCCTCGCCGACTACCCCTGACCGTTTTCCGCTACTCGGCGGCGCTCAGGGGAAAAGAAGCAAAACGGTTTTGTGTG
>JANXXX010000072.1 GCA_025350405.1 Gallionella sp. | reverse complement strand
GTGGTGGAGAACAAAGAAAACAAACCCGCTGCCACTTCATCAAGTGGCGCTGCGCCTGCCAAGGCTGCACCGGCTGGCAAGAGCAGCTTCGATAATTTCGACGACGATATTCCGTTTTGACTTGGATAAAGATTACTTTGTAAACCAGCGACCGCTTCGGCGGTCGTTTTTTTATTTAAAAACTGCCTGGCTATGACCGCTCTGTGATTGCTGCTTATCGATGGACAAGCTATAGGGAGGCAGGCCGGAGTGAGCAGCTATATCCCCTTTTGCCACCATAGGTTTGTGTGTTATCGTGTAATTGTTGAAGTTCAATGCGCTAACATCGGGGCGCGTCGGATGATGCAGGTTGGATTCGTTGTGGTTTTTGTTGTAGCAGAGTGTATCGATTTCAATTATCGGGCCAACTAATGACTAACGCCAACCAGTTCTTCCTTGGACGACAATCCATCCTGGATCGCGATCAGAATCTGGCAGGGTTTGAATTACTGTTCCGTTCCAGTCAGAAAAATTCGGCACAGTTTCTGAATGACGACACCGCCACCAGTTTGGTGATCAACCATGCGTTCAACGAGCTGGGTTTCAAAACCGTACTCGGCAAGTATCGCGGCTTTATCAATGTCAGCAAAGTCATATTGTTGAGCGATATGATCGAATTGCTGCCCATGGATCAGGTGGTCATCGAGCTGCTGGAGAGCGTCCAGATCGATGCCGAGGTCGTCGAGCGCTGCAAGCATCTCAAATCGATTGGCTATATGCTGGCGCTCGACGACCTCAGTTATTATTCCCCCCATTTTGAACCATTGCGCGGCGTGATCGATGTGGTGAAAGTGGATCTCGAACATGTGGACCATACGGGCCTCACCGAAATCATGGGGCACTTCAATAAATGGCCGGCGAAACTGCTCGCAGAAAAAGTGGACGACCGGGAAACAGCCAAACATTGCTTTGATCTCGGCTTTGACCTGTTCCAGGGCTATTACTTCTCCAAACCGATCATCATCACCGGCAAGCGCCTTTCCCATTCCGAGCTGGAGTTGATGCGCCTGATCGGAATGGTGGCGAACGAAGCGGAAACCGGAGATATCGAAACGGTGTTCAAGAGAAGCCCGGGCCTGACATTCAACTTGTTGCGCCTCACCAATACAGTGGCCAGCGGAGTGCACAAGAAAATCTCTTCGGTCAATCATGCGATCCTGGAACTCGGCAGGCGCCAATTGCATCGCTGGTTGCAAATGCTGCTGTTTGCCAATGACAAGGATGCAGCCTTTCCCAATCCCTTGTTGCAACTGGCTGCGACGCGCGGCAAATTCATGGAATTGCTGGCAAGGCAAATCGACAGGAACAATCATGAGCTGGAAGATCAGGCGTACATGGTGGGCATCATGTCGTTGATGGATACGCTGCTCAGCATGCCCCTCGCCGAAATCATCTCGCCGCTCAATGCGCCCCCCTCAATTCGCGATGCGTTGCTGTTCCACTCCGGAAAACTTGGCAAGCTACTGCAACTGATCGAATTGCTGGAAAAGAACGACATGGAGGCGGCAAGTCAGTTGCTTGACGAACTGGCGCCGCTCGATATCTCCCAGGTCAACACGGCGCAAATCGAAGCGCTGGCTTGGGCAAATAGCCTCGGGCAGGAAAAGTAGGCTACCGCCTGTATCGTGGAAGGCTCAAGCCTTCGCCAAGTAAGCGGCAAGCTGATCCAGCGTTCCGCCCCAGCCTTTCTGCATCGAATCAAACCCGGCCTCGAAAGTCTTGCACTCCTCTTCCGTCGCGTTCAGCGGCAGCCAGCGCACCGTGACGGTCGTCTTGCCTGCCTGCTCGGTGAACGTGATCGTGCTCAGCAACTCCAGCGGCCAGCTCGGACTCATCGGGTGACGCGTCAAACCGCCGTTCTCATCCGAAAATGAATTGACGAACACGATGCGCTCTGGCTTCACGATTTCGCGATAAACGAACTTGCCCCACATGTTGTGGCCGTCGGGGGAGCGGATGCCGTAAAGATAGACACCGCCGGGGCGGAGATCCATCTTGCTGTGTATCACCTTGAAATCTTTCGGCCCCCACCAGCGCTGCATGTGCTCCGGGTCGGTCCACACCTTGAACATCAACTCGCGCGGCACATCGAATTCGCGCGAGATGACGAACTCCTTATTTTTTTCATTCATGTTTTTCTCCTTTAGTGGTGGCCCATAAGGGCTGTCCGATGCGACGTATTGATGTGCATTAATCCTGAGGCAGAAGCTGCGGATTCCACACGACCTCCCACAGATGCCGGTCGGGATCTGAAAAGTAGCCAGCGTAACCGCCCCAGAAGGTTTCCTGAGCTGGCTTAACGATCACGGCACCCGCATTCTTCGCTTGCTCCATGACCGTATCTACTTCTGCCTTGGATGAGACGTTATGCCCGAGCGTGAATTCTGCGGGACTCGGGCTGGATAGCGCAAGCCCCGAATCAAGGGAGAGATTCTTGCGAGGCCAGATGGCCAGCTTCAGTCCAGCCTGCAAGTCAAAGAAGGCAACCGCTCCGATCTCAAACTCCGTGCCGAAAATACCCTGCGTCGGCAAACCCAGCCCGTCCCGATAAAACGCGAGCGACCTTTCCAGATCATCGACGCCGATGGTAATCATGGTGATACGCGGTTTCATATGCATTCCTCCCTGACTGAGTTAAATCGATTCGACCAATTTTACTTCGGCAATTTGTTCGGATGCGCGGCAAGCAACTTTCTTCCTTGTTCGGTGAACTTCCACCAAGGCAGCGATTCACCGCTTTCGATAAAATGCCGCGCAGCCATCAGCGTGTACAGGACACAAGGATCATGGCGACGGCCCATGCCGTCCGCCAGTGCAAAATAGATCGCAAGCGGTTCCTGGGCCGCCAGTTGCTGCGGGTGAAGGATTCCGATGGCGCGCAGGTCAGACGCAATCGACTTTCCAATGTTCGGAATGTCTTCCAGTTTGTCTTCGCCACGGCTGAGTTCCGCTAGCAGATGCTTGCCTCGCGCACGCATCGCAGGGGTTCCGATGACAATAAGCTCTTCGATATGGCGCCGAACCAGAGGCTTCAATTTTACATCGCGTAAGGCGAGGTCAGCGAGTGACTGCATGGCGATGGTCTTGACGATGCTGCTGCGGTCGTTGGTGTAAGTCAGCAAGATTTCGACGACTCGATCTTGTTCTTTTGTCGTGAGCGACAATCGCGCCAGCATCGCTGCGACGTGCCAGCGCACCTCCTTTTGCGCTATCCGGCTCAAGTCTTCAATCAGAGCGCGTTTATATGGACGCAGATATTCCGGATGGACAACGGTGACTTTTTCGGCGGCATCGGCACATCTCATGCGGACCAAAATGTCATCCAGAGACATACCGGAGATCAGCACACCGAACAGCTCAGGTTTTTTCAGCACCAAGGCGACCACCTCGTTCGACCTGCCGATAGAACGCCGGTCACCGCCTTCCAGCATCTTCAGGATCGTATGCAAGCAGACACCTCCTTGATTGCAGACCGCTACATTTTTTTGGCGAGGGCTACCAGTTGATCGAGCGCCTTGCCCCAGCCTTCATGAAAACCCATGTTCGCGTGTTTTTTACAACCGGCTTCATCCGCATGGATCACCGTTGCAGTGTATTTTGTGCCGCTGCCGTGCGCGGCCAAAGTGACCATCGCGGTGAAGAAAAATTCGAGTTGTGCATTCTCCTTGGCAACAGGCGTGGGAGCGGGGCGGAAACCGGGGAGGAGCGCACTCGTCCAGACCAGTTTTTCGTTTTCGACCACTTCAAGGTAGCAGCCGGTACCGGGGAATTCCTGCCCCTCCGGTGAACGCATCACGGTGCGAAAAATCCCGCCGGGACGCAGATCGATTTCGCAATCT
>JANXXX010000048.1 GCA_025350405.1 Gallionella sp. | reverse complement strand
CTTATCCAACGCCGGATACAGGCGGTCGAACAGGGACTGCAAGCCCTGCTCTTCGTTGTAGACGGGGATGACTACGGAAAGTTGGAGTGTGCTCATAAGGGCGGCATTTTACCGCATGGGGCGCGGATAACGAAATCGAATACTCGGCGGGAATAACGCCCTCCATAAAAGCGGGCCGCGTTTTTGTTCGTGGCTCCATTGACGCCGCCGAAGCGCGGTGTTACTTTAGTAGCACCACATCGATTGGAGATTGCCATGGCATCCACGACCACCCTCAAACTACCAGATGAACTCAAGGCGCGTATCGCCTCCGCCGCAGAAGCCGCAAACCAGGCTCCCCACGCTTTCATGATTGAAGCACTGGCTGCGCAAACTGCCTTGGCAGAGCGCCGCCAGGAATTCCTCGCCACCGCGCTTGCCGCCGAACAGGAAGTCGCAGAATACGGATTGATCTACGATGCCGACGAAGTGCTCAGCTACATCGAAGCAAAATTAAACGGCAAATCTGTCAAACGCCCTAAAGCCAAAAAATTGTCGGCATGACATTCCTGGCTTTCTCTCCGCACGCCCTGCAAGACCTCGAACGGCTCGCCGACTTCCTGCTTGTTGCCGATCCGAAAGCGGCGCGCCATACGGGCGACGTGTTGATCAGCGGACTGCAAATCCTGAAACACCACCCACTTGTTGGCCGCATTGTCGAGCACGGCTACCGAGAACTGGTCATCTCGCGGGGCCGCACAGGTTACATTGCGCTGTATAAATTCGATGTTAGAAAGGACATCGCACTCATCCTGACCATCCGCCATCAACGCGAAGGTGGATACATTGAACAGAACGCTGACTGATATCAAACCATTGGGTATTGATCCTTTTCCAGTGCTCCCACATCAGAGCTCTCTGGCTTTCAGTGTAATGGATTCGCGGTCTCCGTTTCATCTGCAACACTCCTTCTGTTTACGCAGATTCTAGTGTGTTGCATCGACCGGTTGAATCCGCACTGTTTAGCTGCCAGTTTTTATGGGCGATGGGTTCTATCCGTATCATTGGCCTTGTCCGCAATGGCAATGTTGGATATTCTCCGTCTCATCAGCCTGGTAGGGGAAAATTCTGTGTCCGTATTATCAAAACATGTGTGGACAGCACTGTCATATGAATAACTGTTAGAACGCATGGGGAGCGATACGAAGATGCCGCACCAGATGGATGGTTGCAGAGCAAAGCTGGAAAGAGCCAAGGAAACTCTGGACGCTCTTGAACTTGAGGCTGCCAAGTTTTTATCCCAAGATCCACCAGTAGTCAGGCTTGAGAGGAAGCACATAAACGACGGATTGGAATATGCGTTTATTGCTTATGGTGACCCTAACCCACCATTACGCATCTCTGTTATTACTGGCGAAGTTATCCATCATATGCGGTCAAGCCTTGATCACTTGATCCATGCGCTCGTGATTCACAACGGAGAGAACCCGACATTTCAGCATCAATTTCCAATTTGCTCTACTAAAAAAGCTTTCGAGCAGGCATGCAAACGAGGGCAAATAAAAGGTGTAGGTGCCAACGCAAGGAGACTGATTCAGAGCGTGCAGCCATTTACAACACCCACCCCTGACGACACAATCCTCTTCGTTGTAAGTCAGTACGACAATGCCGACAAACATCGTTTGCTCGTCGTCGTAACAGCGGTAGCTGACTTAGGGCAAACGGTGACCATCGGCACAAATGGCGCAATTGCAGAGACAGAGGAACGTGGGGGCAAACTTCCAAACATTGTTGGGTTCGGTGAAATGGGGCCGAAAAAGGTGAGCAGAGAAGGAACTATTGTGTGGTCGATTAAGTTGGCGGAGCCAGCCCCTGAGTTAACTGCCGATGCGCCTCTCGTTCCCCAACTTGCCCTTGACCAATGCGGGCGAGTGAAGTTTGCTCCGCTTATCCCGACATTGCGAAACATTCTGGCGGGTACGCGGCACACTGTCGAATTGTTTGGCGGAGAATTTGAGGCACATGTGCTCTGACCCTTCGTTCGAGGCGACCTACACGAAAAGCCGCGCAGGCCAGTGAGTTCTGACGTTGATGTCTGGAATTGTGGGCAAATCAGAAGTAATTCGGACATAACCGAATCGACTACTACGGCCGAGGATCAGCCAGTCAACACTTCCCGCATCGCCGCGCACGTGCGCTCGACATCCGCCTCGTTCATCGCATAAAACATCGGCAGCGAGACGATCTGTCTGCCGAAACGCTCGGCGACGGGGAACATGCCTTCCTTGAAACTGCGTGCACGGTACAGCTTGAACAGATGTATCGGCGCATAGTGAAAGCCGATGCCGATGTTGTGCGTCTTCATCTTTTCCATGAACTCGGCACGGGTGATGCGCTCGGGTAACACGATTTGGAACAAATGCCAGTTGGTATTCGTGTAATCTTCTGGCGGCAGTTGCGCGCCGGTCTGCTTTTCGAAATCCTTGCCCAGCGTCGTGAAATAATGCTTCGCCAGTTTGCGCCGTTGCGCGGTGATCGCATTCAGTTGCGCAAACTGACCCAGGCCGATTGCGGCGGCGATGTCGGTCATGTT
>JANXXX010000179.1 GCA_025350405.1 Gallionella sp. | reverse complement strand
TGGAAACTCAACACGCGCCCCAGAAAAACGCTAAACTGGAAATGCCCTGCTGAAGTCTTCCTTCCTGAAGGCGCTTTTGACTTTAAGACTTACTGGGCAAATCAACTTAACCTTGTTGCACTTGGATCTTGAAACCGCCCTTTCATATACAAATACACGACCAACTCAAACCAGGTAGATTATGACTTCAAAATGCAATTGCGCACCATCAGTGCTTTGGCAGATTGGTATCCATTTGGAAGTGGCTTTCGCACCAGCGGAGGCTTGTTCTACAACAAGAACAAGTTCACGCTGAATGCCATGCTTGCTGCAAATAATACTTACAGCATAGGTGCCAATACGTACACGGCCGCGCAAATCGGCAGCCTTCAGGGCGAGATTTCTTTTAACGCTGTTGCGCCTTACATCGGGATAGGCTGGGGTAACCCGGTTGCAAAAGACAAAAGCTGGAGTTTCGTATCCGATCTGGGAATACTCTTCCAGGGCAAACCCAAAGCGCTTTAACGGCGACCGGCGCAGTTCTGCAAACTGACATTTCGGCCGAACAAACCAAGTGGCAAAATGATTTAACTGGTTTTACCTTGTGGCCGGTCGTTTCCATCGGTGCTTCCTATCACTGGTAATACCATCTTGTGTAGTAAAAGTCGCCGTGCTGCATGTTCCGCACTCTATACTTTTAACTGCCCGGCTCCGAGGCGCATGCAAAATTCCCCAAAAATTTCAATTCCTGCAATAATCGCGGGTGTGAATGAATAATATCTAAAGCGAGCTAACAGAATGATGAGTCAAGATGAACTGAAGCGCGCCGTCGCCAAGGCGGCTATTGAATATGTACCGGTCGATTGTATCGTCGGTGTGGGCACCGGCTCCACCGCCAACTTTTTTATTGATGAACTAGCCAAGATCAAGCACAAGATACGCGGTGCGGTCGCCAGTTCGGAAGCTTCGGCGAAGCGTTTGCTGGGACATGGCATTGAGGTGTTTTCGCTCAATGATGCGGGCAGCCTGCCGGTGTATGTGGACGGCGCGGACGAGATCACACGCCATCTGCACATGATCAAAGGCGGCGGCGGTGCACTGACGCGCGAGAAAATCGTGGCGGCGGCCAGCAAGAAATTTATCTGTGTGTGCGATGCCAGCAAGCTGGTAGATGTGCTGGGCAGGTTTCCGCTGCCGGTCGAAGTGATTCCGATGGCGCGCAGTTCGGTCGCGCGGCAACTGGTCGCGCTGGGCGGACAACCCATATTGCGCCAAGGTTTCACTACCGACAACGGCAACATCATCATCGACGTGCATGGGTTAAATATCATGAATCCGGTGGAACTGGAAGCCACGCTGGATCACATCGCGGGCGTTGTCACCAACGGCTTGTTTGCGCGCCGTGGCGCCGATGTGTTGCTGCTCGGCACGCCGGAAGGTGTGAAGACGATGACGGTTTAACCGCTGTCATGTCCCGTTCACATTTGCCACTTATACTGTAAAGTTATTTATTTCAAGGAATACGCCATGACCAGTAGCGACCATATTTCCCGCCAGTTCGATGCCGATCTCGAAGCCATCCGCGCTCACGTGTTGCAGATGGGCGGCTTGGTGGAAAGCCAGATCAAGAGCGCTATCGAGTCGCTGGTCAGCGGCGATGTAGCCCTGATGACGCGGGTGATCAATGACGACCATCGCGTCAACGCGATGGAAGTAAAGATAGACGAGGCGTGCAGCCAGGTGATCGCGCGCCGCCAGCCGGCAGCAGGTGATTTGCGCCTGGTGATGGCGGTGATCAAAACCATCACCGATCTGGAACGCATCGGTGACGAGGCCGAGAAGATCGCGCGCATGGCCAAGCTGCTGTCGCAAAAGCAGGGGCTGGCTATTCCTCGCTACCAGGAAATCAAACACGCTTCGGATATCGCCCTGGACATGTTGCGCAAATCGCTGGATGCCTTCGCGCGCCTGGACGTGGTGATGGCCGCACAAGTGGTGCGTCAGGACGACCAGGTCGACGAAGAGTTTCGCGCCATCATGCGCTACCTCATCACCTTCATGATGGAAGACCCGCGCACCATTTCCACTTCGCTGGAAATCCTGTTCGTCGCCAAGGCAATCGAGCGCATCGGCGATCACGCCAAAAATATGTCCGAGTATGTCATCTATATGGTCAAGGGACGCGACGTACGCCACATCACGGTGGATGAGATCGACCGCGAAATCCTGCAATAGTGCAGCAGCACTCAATCCTCGCCGCGGTTGATCTCGGCTCGAACAGTTTCCGGCTCCAGATCGCACGAGTCGAGGGCGACCAGCTGTACATGCTGGATGCGTTGCGCGAACCGGTGCGGCTTGCCGCCGGACTTACTGCCGACAAGTATCTCGATGCTGAAGTACAACAACGCGCCTTGGCGGCACTTAGGCGATTTGCTGAGCGCCTGCGTGACTTGCCGCGCGAGGCCGTGCGCGCGGTCGGTACCAATGCCTTGCGTGTGGCCAAAAATTCCGCAGACTTTATTCCGCAAGCCGAGCACACGCTTGGCTTTCCAATCGAGGTCATCGCCGGACACGAGGAAGCGCGCCTGATTTATCTCGGCGTGGCGCATGGCTTGCCACCATCCAAAGAGCAGCGCTTGGTGATAGACATCGGCGGCGGCTCCACCGAATGCATCATCGGCAGCGGGCTCACCCCGCACAAACTGGAGAGCCTGTATATGGGCTGCGTCAGTTTCAGTAACCGTTTTTTTCCGGATGGTAAGATCACCAAGCAGAATCTCAAACAGGCCGAACTCGCCGCGCGCAATGAATTCCAAACCATCGTCACAGACTACCAGGGGCAGTGGCAGCACGCTCTCGGCTCATCCGGTACGGCAAGGGCCATCGCCGAAATATTGGAGCTGAACGGCTACAGCAAAGGCGGAATCACGCGCGATGGACTCGACAAATTGCGTGCCCATTTACTCAATGCGGGCGATGTGCAAAAGCTCAATCTGCTCGGCTTGCGCCCGGACCGGATACCGGTGCTGGCAGGTGGCTTTGCCATCCTGTATGCAGCATTTTATGAATTAGGCATCACCCAGATGGATCCTGCCCAGGGCGCGTTGCGCCAAGGCGTGCTGTATGACTTGTGGGGACGCTTTCATGACAACGACGTGCGCGATGTGACTGTGCGGCAATTCATGCAGCGTTATCGCGTCGAGGCAAAACAAGCCGGACGCGTCACAAAACTGGCGCAAGCGTTGGCACAGCAATTTCTCGGCAGCGAAGTCGACGAAACCGCGTTGCACCTGCTCGGTTGGGCAGCCAGCCTGCATGAGATCGGCATCAGTGTCGCACACAGCGGCTATCACAAGCACACCGCCTATATCCTCGCCAACGCCGACATGCCGGGATTTTCAAAAAAGGAGCAGGGACGGCTGAGTATGCTAACGCTGGCGCAGCGTGGCAACCTGAGCAAGCTGCAAGGACAATTGAAAAATGCTGAGGATTCTGTACTGGCGATGAGCCTGCGCCTGGCCGTGTTGTTCTACCGCAACCGCAGCGACAGCGGTCTGCCAGCTTTGCACGGGCGTTTCAGCGGTACCAAGTTTCACCTCTCGATAGACCAAAACTGGCTGGCAGAAAACCCGCTCACCGAAACCGTGCTGCAAGAAGAAGTGCGGCAGTGGAAAACATTAGGGGTGAATTTGCAGATCGTGGAGTGATAAATTCCCGTGACGCAGTGCACTCTCAGAACTTTTCCAGTACCTCGCTCAGCATGCGTGTCACGCCAACCTGCCATGCTGGCAAATTTAAATCAAATGTGCGTTGCAGTTTAGTGGTATCCATCCGTGAGTTGTGCGGACGTTTGGCTGGAGTGGGAAAAGCACTAGTGGGCACCGGCTGGATGGCTCCCAACGCAACCTTGAGCGGGACACCGGCCAGCCGGGCAAAGTCGATGACGAAGCTGGCATAGCCGTGCCACGATGTTTCACCTCCCGCCACCAGATGATACAAGCCGGATACTTCTGGTCGCTGTTGTGCGGTACGGATCGCATGCGCGGTGACGTCGGCCAATAAGTCCGCTCCGGTGGGCGCGCCGATCTGGTCGTTGATGACGCTAAGGCTGTCGCGTTCGCGAGCCAGCCGCAACATGGTCTTGGCAAAGTTGCCGCCGCGCGCGCCGTACACCCAGCTGGTGCGGAAGATCAGATGCCGGCAGCCGGACTGCTGGATCAGCTGTTCGCCTTCCAGCTTGGTTGTGCCATATACATTCAGGGGTGCAGTGACATCGCCCTCCAGCCTGGGCTTTTCGCCGCTGCCGTCGAACACATAGTCGGTGGAATAATGAATCAACCACGCATTGGCGCGCTTGGCTTCTTCAGCCAGCATACCGGGTGCAAGCGCGTTGATGGTACGCGCCAGTTCCGCTTCGCTTTCGGCCTTGTCCACTGCGGTATGGGCGGCAGCATTGACGATCACATCCGGTGCTACGGCGCGCACTGTCCGAGCAAGGCCTTCCAGATCGGTGAAGTCGCCGCACAGTTCCTTGCTGTCATGACTAAGCGTGACCAGTTCGCCCAGCGGCGCAAGGCTGCGTTGCAGCTCCCAGCCGACCTGGCCGTTCTTGCCGAGCAGCAATATCTTCATCAGGCACGCGCCGCGTAATTCTTCTCGACCCAGTTACGGTAATCACCGGACTGCACATGGTTCACCCAATCCTGGTTGTCGAGATACCAGCGCACCGTCTTACGTATGCCAGTCTCAAACGTCTCGGCAGGCTTCCAGCCCAGCTCGCGCTCGATCTTGCGCGCATCGATCGCATAACGGCGGTCATGGCCGGGACGGTCGGTGACGAAAGCGATCTGCTCGCGGTAGGATTTCTTATCGCTACGTGGGCGTAACTCGTCAAGCAACGCGCACACGGTATGCACAATGTCGAGATTGGCTTTTTCATTCCAGCCGCCGATGTTGTACACCTCGCCCAGCGCGCCCTTTGCCAACACGCGGCGTATCGCGCTGCAATGATCTTTGACATACAGCCAATCGCGGATCTGCTGGCCGTCGCCGTACACCGGCAACGGCTTGCCCGCGAGCGCGTTGACGATCATCAGCGGGATCAGCTTTTCCGGAAAGTGATACGGCCCGTAGTTGTTGGAACAATTAGTGGTCAGCACCGGCAGCCCGTAGGTATGGTGATAGGCGCGCACCAGATGATCGCTGGCGGCCTTGCTGGCGGAGTATGGGCTGTTCGGTTCGTAGCGTTTGGTTTCACTGAACGCCGGCTCGCCCTTCGCCAACGAGCCATATACTTCGTCGGTGGAGACGTGCAGGAAACGGAAACTGGATTTTTCCGCAGTTGCCAAACCTGACCAATAGGCGCGCACCGCTTCCAGCAAGTGAAAGGTGCCGACGATGTTGGTCTGGATGAATTCGCCGGGGCCATGTATGGAGCGATCCACATGGCTCTCAGCCGCGAAATTGGCCACCGCGCGCGGGCTATGCTCGGCAAGTAGTTTGCCCACCAACTCCGCATCGCCGATATCGCCTTGCACGAAGATGTGGCGCGGGTTATTTTTGAGCGTGGCGAGATTTTCCAGATTGCCCGCATAAGTCAGTTTGTCCAGATTGATCACGGACTCTTCGCTTTGCGCGAACCAATCCAGAACAAAGTTTGAACCGATGAATCCTGCCCCGCCAGTTACTAATATCATGTCATTCTATCGCCTTGATCAGGGCGTTCAATGTCCAAAAGAACCGCAATTATATTCGATGCGTCGCCATTGATACATCCACGCCACACTTCTCACTTTACCTGGGTGCATGGCTTAGATACCAGTCCGCGGTCGCCCGCAAACCCTGCTCCATCGTATAAGGCGGAGCCCAACCCAACTCTTTGCGTATCTTTGCATCACTCACGCGCAACGAGCCGAACAAGCGATCGATTTGTTCCGCACGCCCCAGCACTGTCGCAGCGACACGCAACAGTCCGGGCGGAAAATAAAACAAGCGGCTTTTGCGTCCCAATGCGTGGGCGATTTTTTCCACCAGCAACGCGGTCGAAATATCTGCGCCATCACTGGCCAAATACGTCTGTCCGGCGGCAGCAGGATGTTGCGCACAAGCAATCAAGGCCGCCACCAGATTACCCACATACACCAGGCTGCGCGCATTGTTCGCACCCGCCAGCGGCAAGGGGATTCCTCTATTGATTGCAGCCAGCAGGCTGATAAAGTTCCCTTTTACTCCGGGGCCGTAAACCAAAGGCGGGCGCACGATCACGATCTCCAGGCCGGTTTCCTCAGCGATGCGCTGCAAGGCTTGTTCGGCCTGCCATTTGGATACGCCATAGGGATCTTGCGGATCGGCTTGATCCGACTCGGTGTAGGGATGCATCTCCGAGGTGCACTCGCCATTCACCTTGATCGAGCTCACATAGACCAGCCGCTTAACCCCTGCTTGCTTCGCCTGCTGCGCGAGATTCGCCGTACCATATAAATTAACTTTTAAAAATTCTGCCAAGGGATCGCTTGCAGTATCTTTCATCACATGCACCCGCGCGGCGAGATGGATGACGGTGTCCACACCCTGCAACGCATCGGTCCAATCCGTCCCATCATCTATCGCGCCGACCATCACCGGTTTTACCCCTCCAGGTAATGGATGCGGCGCGCGTAACGCTGCCTTGATGTGCCAACCCTGCTTGAGCATCTCGGCACACAGCTGCTGTCCGACAAAACCGCTGGCTCCGGTGACAAGAACCACGCTCAAGACAATATCCTTTGGTCAGGAACACACGCTTTCACAAACCCTCCGCGACGTCGCGATACAAATCGGCATAGGCCTTGCCCAATGCATTGCCGGAAAACAACCTCTCATATCGTGCACGCGCAGCCAAACCCATTTTTTCCTTCGTCGCAGTTTCGCGCAACAACAAATTCATTGCCTGCGCCAGCTCATCCGGTGACTCCGGTTTCACGACGATCCCGGACTCTTCGTGCAAATTTACAAATGAAGTTCCAGTGCCGATCTCGCACGAAATCTGCGGCTTGCCGAACATGGCCGCTTCCACCAATACCATCCCGAAGGCTTCCGAGCGCAAATGCGAGGGCAGCACCAACGCCTGGCACGAGCGCAACAAGGCCACTTTTTCCACCTCGGTTATTTGTCCCGCAAAAATTACATTCTTCGCCCCGGTTTGCAGCAGCAATTCTTTCAGGGCCGGCTCTTCAGGCCCGGAACCGGCAATGACTATTTTTGCGCCCACTCGCTGCGCAGCTTGAACCAGCGTATGCAATCCCTTGTAATAGCGCAACACACCGATGAACAGAAAATACGCCTCACTCCTGTCCATCTTGATGCGATCAAATACTCCGTCATCCGCTTCCTTGGAGTAGGATTCCTCGACTATCCCATTCGGGATCACGCGCACGTTATCGCGGATGGAAGGATGGGAAAGTACCGGACTGGTGCGCGCATACGCCGGTGAAGTTGCCACGATCACCCGCATCGTTTTTAATGTGCGCCACATCAACGGCGCATACATCGCCCCGAAAAATTTTTGCCGCACCACATCGGATTGATAGGTCATCACCGCCGGAATCCGTGGCCGAACCAGCGCATGAAGGACATCTTCGAATGGCCACGGGAATTGATAATGAACGACATCGGATTGCGAACAAGCGAGCGCAAACTGCCTGAATGCAGCCAACCCGCCCAAATCGCAGGAGGCGGGAGCCGCCCAGGAGCGCGCCCTTGTTACCTCACCTTCCGGCCTGGAAATTGTTGCGGGCTCAGGATTCGGCGACAGGGTGAATATCCTGGGTTGGACGCCGAAACCGGAACTGGCGATTGCGATTTGGCGAATTGCTTCCTGCAATCCGCCCGGCGGGTCGGGAAAATAGGTGCGATAAACCTGCAATGCCCTAAGCTTGGCGTTCACTTAATTATCCTTTTGGTTTTACCTACATCGGCAGGAGCGTGTGTGACTTGCTTGTCCATTGCTCGGCAAACCATATATATAAAAGACTTGTTCGATACCGAGGAATTCTGGGTAATAGAAATACACCTCAGCACCTCCAGCCCGCCATGCTCTGATACACATCCAGCGTTTGTCGCGCGCACGCCGCCCAAGAAAATTCATTTACCCGTTTCCGTCCGCGCTCTATCATATCTGCAGCCAGTGCATCATCTTCAGCCAGCCTCTGCATGGCAGCGGCAATTTCTTCACTTTGCTCCGGGTTAACCAGCATGGCTGCACCTGCTGCCACTTCCGGTATTGAAGTAGTATTAGAACTGATGACTGGCAATCCAGCCGCAAAACTCTCCAGCACCGGCAAGCCGAATCCCTCGTACAAAGACGGATAAACCAACGCCCTGGCCGACTGCAGCAAGGCATGCAGTTCCACATCGGTCACATTATCCAGCCAGCGGCCACTTCCCCGCGCTTGCAATGCACGTAATTCCGGCAGTATTTCGTCCGAGCCCCCACCTCTCCGTCCCACAATCACCATCGGGCAAGCCTTCTGCATCTGCACCGGCAACATACGGTGCGCCGCGATAATGCGAGCCACATTTTTGCGTGGTTGAATCGAACCCACAAATAAAAAGAAGCCCGGTTCCAACCCATACCGCTGCAACACTGCCTGGCGTATTTCCAGAGCCACCGGTTGCGAATAAGCCGGGTTTACTCCCAGATATGTCACACTGATCCGCTCGGGCGAAATCCCGAAATAATGCACAATATCGGCTTTGCTGTATTCCGATATGGTGATAATTTGCTGGGCGGAGCGCGCCATCTTCCGAAAAACCAGCCTGAAAGCTCTCAGGCTGCTCGACACCCATTCGGGATGAACGAGCGGTATTGCGTCCATTACTGTCGCCACTACGGGTATCTTGTCCAAATGCGGAATATAGTGATCCGGCGCGTGAAAAAGATCGATATTATTTATGAGTTGTTGCGATCCCGGAAAAGGCAAAGACGTCAAAATGGAAAATGCTGTAGCCGCTTGATAAGGTAATGGAAGGCAAATTTTCGAATGGCCCGGGGAAAAATTGCGATCCGAAAACGTTTTACAACTTCCAAAATTCACTACTGATTTTTCTAGATTCAGCTTGTCCAGCTCTGCCAGCAAGCTTCGCGTATACACGCCTATCCCATCGATACGCCCGGAAACCATACCTTTGGTCAGTACGGTTGCGCCAAAGCCGATTCGCATTATGGAGCCTTTGCTTCAAGTACGGGCATTTCAGATCCCTCGTGCGACGATGGATAAACAAGCCCTCGGACAGCGAAAATAATCTTCATATTTACACCGCCTCAACAAGGGTCATGCCGACAGCTCGCAAAACCCTCGCACCTTGAACTTTGTCGCTGCTTCATTCATGGTAATCGTAAGCGGCAAAGCCATGTTTCTTGACCAACTCATCGCGCTCGGCACCCTTGAGATCCTCGCGCACCATTTCCGTCACCAGTTCGTGGAAAGTGATCTTGGGTGTCCACCCGAGTTTTTGCTTTGCCTTACTCGGGTCGCCCAGCAAGGTCTCGACTTCGGTAGGACGGAAATAGCGTGGGTCAACCTGGACTATGCACTTGCCTGATGCGTCATAGCCTTTTTCGTCCACGCCGCTGCCTTGCCATCTGATCTTGATACCCAATTCCTGCGCGGCCGTTTCAACAAATTGCCGCACGCTGTATTGCACGCCTGTGGCGATGACAAAGTCTTCCGCCTGTTCTTGTTGCAGCATCAGCCACTGCATTTCGACGTAGTCCTTGGCGTGACCCCAATCGCGCAAGGCATCGAGGTTGCCCAGGTAGAGACAACTCTGCAAGTTAAGTTTGATGCGCGCCAGGGCCCGGGTAATTTTGCGGGTAACAAATGTTTCGCCACGTACCGGTGACTCGTGGTTGAACAGTATCCCGTTGCAGGCATAGATACCGTAAGCCTCGCGGTAATTAACCGTGATCCAGTAGGCATACATTTTCGCCACCGCGTAAGGGCTGCGCGGATAGAACGGGGTGGTTTCCTTTTGCGGGGTCTCTTGCACTAACCCATACAGTTCGGATGTCGATGCCTGGTAGAAACGGGTCTTCTTTTCCATGCCGAGAATGCGGATCGCTTCGAGGATGCGCAGCGTGCCGATGCCGTCGGCATTAGCGGTGTATTCCGGAGTTTCAAACGACACCGCCACGTGACTCATCGCAGCAAGGTTATAGATTTCGTCCGGTTGCACAAGCTGGATGATGCGGATCAGGTTGGTGGAATCGGTCAGGTCGCCGTAATGCAACACAAATTTACCGTTGGACACATGCGGATCCTGATACAGATGATCGATACGATCCGTGTTGAACAACGATGCACGCCGCTTGACGCCATGCACTTCGTAGCCTTTGCTCAGCAGCAGTTCGGCGAGATAGGCGCCGTCCTGTCCGGTGATACCCGTTATCAAAGCTTTTTTCATGCTTTCACCTTAATGGAAAATATTTTCTAAAATTCAATTCTAATTGTGCGCCACTTTTTTCAGCCGCAAAATCTGCGCTGAAACCATCTTCTTGACCATCTCATCAAAACTGACACTGGGCTCCCAGCCCAATTGCTTGCGCGCCTTTGCAGGATCCGCAAGCGTTTGGCCGGATTCCAGCGGACGCACCAGTGCCGGGTCGCTCACCACACTGTCTCGCCAATCTTTATCCACACATCGATATGCGGTTTCGCACAAATCCTTTAACGTATGCAGCCGCCCCGTGCCAATCACAAAATTATCTGGACGATCCTGCTGAAGAATCATCCACATTGCCCGCACAAAGTCGTCAGCATAACCCCAGTCCCGCGCAATCTCAAGGTTGCCCAAGGCCAATTTACCGTGCTGGACAATGGGCCTCCCCATTTCGTTGGTGTCTGGCGAATTCGAAATTCCCAGCGCGGCACACGCGGCACCATAAGCCACCTTTTGGGTCAGAAAATGCAAGGGCCGACGCTCGCTTTCATGATTGAACAATATCCCGGTTGCAATGTAGAGCCCATAACTATCGCGGTAAATCTTCGCCATCTGATGCGCGTAAACCTTGGCCGCAGCATAAGGGTTCACCGGATTGAATGGTGTTTGCTCATTCTGGGGTGTGATGGATACTTGCCCGAACATCTCGGAAGAAGATGCGTGGTACACCCGGCATGCCGGGCAATTATGCCGTATCGCTTCAAAAAGGCGTATCGCGCCCAAACCATTGACCAGCAGCGTCTCCGGCGCCCTCGCCCAGGATTCGCCGGGTCGGGACTGCGACGCCAAATTATAAATTTCATCCGGCTTGGCATGCTGAATAGCAAAAGCAATATCCACGCCCTCAGACATGTCACCGAACAAAACTTCTATCCGCCCAGCCAGATGGCTGGCGTTATTTTTCCGATACCAGCTTTCCTGCCGGGCAAATCCGAAAACCTGGTATCCTTTTTCAAGCAACAATTCCGCGAGAAACGATCCGTCCTGTCCGGTTATGCCTGTAATCAACGCCCTCTTCATACCACCACCCGCCATTTTCAGAAGCCCATGCTTCTTCGTAATATTGCGGCAACGCAAGCCGCGCCGCGCTTCTAGTCAAACCACCATGCCAATCCTTTAAACCCCACCTTCATCATTCGGCAGATTATGCAAGCTGCTCAGTTGGTAGATAAGCACGATGATACTTTATCGGACACACGGGAAGTGATGTTTACTTTAAGAAATACTGCCCTAATTCATTCTTGCGGAATTCTAGCTTGTCTTTATGATAATTCAAACAATGCAAGCTGCTGCTCTATTCTCTTTAGTGCCAGGCTCCAAACATTTCGCCCTTGGCCGTTTACTAAACCCAGGGCGTAAACCAATCTTCTGATATCATGCGAGCCGTATGCACACATCACTTGTTCCGGCGCATCTGCCACATACACCGAGATACAAATAAAGCATTCCGCCCCATGCGACGGAAATTTGAACCCGCAGAAATTCAAACCATTTTCTTTAATTCATTTTATGCAGCGCTGGCTGGATAAGGTGTTATATCCAAACCGAGTTGCTTCTTCAGTTGTAGAGCACTTTCTTGCCAAGTAAGGTAGTGCATACCTTCTGATTTCGGGTGCATACCTTTCTGGTTTAGCGCCAGCCATGTTTTAATGGTATCAGCCAAATCTTCAGGCGCGCGGCCACTAAAGTATAAAGCGTGCTCACCCGCCACTTCGCGAAGCACCGGAATATCACGCGCGATAATGGATTTATTATGCTGTGCAGCTTCTATCAACGGCAAACCAAAACCTTCACCCTCTGATGCAAAAATCAGGCAAGTGCTGGCAGAATAGACCTTTTCCAGATATTCATCGCTGATCCCTTCCAGCCAAAACATACGCTGGTTCAACTCGGAATGCCGCCTGAGCTGACCAACCAAGTGATCGACCAGCCAGCCCTGTTTGCCAACGATCACCAAATTGACATCAATGTCTTGTCCCCAAAGAAGATCAAAAGCAGCAAGCACCTGAGCATGCGCCTTGCGTGGCTCGATTGTGCCCACCATCAAAAAGCTGGGTTTTACACTGAGAGCGGCCAGCACCTCTTGCGCTCCCTCTGGCATGCCCTTGCTTGGAAGGCTATTCTCAACATCCGCTCCCAAGTGAAAACTGCTGACCTGCGGACCTGATAGTCGCTGCGGCGGATTCTGTGCAAGCCATGCGCGAACCTCTTCAGCCACCGACGCCGAGATGCAGATCAATCCCGAGGCCACTTTTGAAATACTCTGTAACCAAGCCTCGAAGATCACGCTGGTCCATACCGGCCACCACTCTGGATGTTGCACCAACAGAATATCGTAAACGATGAAATAAAGTTTGATGCCCCGGCACTGTAAGTGCATATGAAAATCGTGCACTGCAGCAGTCATACTTGGATTCAGATCTAGCGCCAAGTAGATATCGTCCTGGCAAAAATCGACTATCTCATCCGCCACCTCTTGGGACGGTTTGCCCATAAAGGAAGCAGTATATGCACTTGCATATTTATAACAGGTGCCATCGAAATATATCGGGCGTACCTCAGTATCCTGCGGTGGGTTAACAATAAACCCCCGCAACAAACTGCGCACAACGCGCTGAATGCCCGCCTTGGCATCCCGTTTCACCATCTCCGAAATGTCGAGCAGCAATTGTTTGGGACCGGCATGCCCAGTATTAAAGGCCAGGCAATCCGCAACACGAACCAGGTCGTAATCTGTGGGTCTGCGCGCATTATTAATTTCGGCTATCGAACCCACTAGCTCAGAAATGGTTTCTACTTCTTCCGTTGAGATCAAAGCCGTTCTTTTAGCCTGCGCCAATATTTCAAGTGCATTGATAGCCCGCCTTGCACACTCATCCCACGAAAAATTCTTCACCTGATTTAAGTCATGAGCACGCAACGACTGATCGCTAAGCGCCAGAGCTATTTTTTCAGCGATAGCTTGTGGCGCATCCGGATCGAAGATCGCATCAGACAGAACGACCCCATCAGCCACCGTTGAAATATTCACAACTTGGCTTGGTGGCAATTGCAACGCCTCGATCGCCGCGCTTCGCGTTGCTTCAGATATCGCGAAAATCAAGTCTGCATTTTTTAGATATCCCACTTTTCGCAAGTAGTATTCTCGTCGAATGTCATTGTTCAGATCATCTCGCTGATTGAGCAGAGGTATCTGGTCGTACAAGGTAACTGCTGTGCACAGCCCGCTGGCAAACACACCCACCGACGCAACCGCATCATCCTCATATCCCTCGAAAAGACTGGAAACATGAACCACGTCCGGCTTCAATTGTTGTAAATAATGTTCGCGAATTATTTCGGCAGCGCGTGTGCGCCACGCGTTAGTGCGCGCTGCTTCGGCCACAGGAGCAGGGACTTCAAATACACGGATACGCTCCTGTGGAATCAATTCATTAAAGGCGTGACGAATGGCAAAAACACTCTCAGGAAATGCCCCATTCAGCGCCAACCAGATTTCGTGTTCACCCGCATTCCGCGACATGGCTAACGCAAGCGACAATGAATTACGCCCCTCTTCTCGAAAACGGTTTATGGTTTGCGCCCCCTGCATGTCGATGACGATGCGCATTAGCCACGCTCCCTTTGCATATGTTCAATAGCTGATTTCAGATCGGCATATATCTGATGGGCACGGGGGCATAGGTCGGCGGGTGTAGAGCCGTATGGTCTTTTCATGCATGATCGGCGCGGCGCCCCTTTCAAACGCCAAAACAATCGCGAATAAAAGGCGCGCACGACAACGTAGTGACCCAATCGTTGAATGATCGCCAGTGCGTATTGCCTGAGCTTGGGATGAGAATTAACTGAAGAAATGCCTCGTCGGAGAATGCCCTTCATAAGACGGCCTAACAGTAAATGGAATTCTTCATGGCAACTTTCCTCGCACCGCAAGAATCAGTTTGGCAGACTGCACATTAGCCATTCTTTTGCCCGCCTCCCGCTAAAATGTTTTGCCAAAGCCGACCCAGCTCTTTACAAGACAATGTGAACAAGGTGTGTAACATTGACGTTGAAATACTCTGGTTCCACCTTAACGCAGAAACAATCGAATTGACTACAATTAGAAATCTCCCCACGGTTGCATTCCCACCTTTGGAAGAACGCTGCCCATCAATCGCAAATGCATAAAAAATTAACCAGTTATCTGGCACCCGGCCAAATAATCTTTTGAGCATATCGTTGATTTCCTTGTGCACCTTCACCTTCGCGCGCAAAGTTTTGTTTTCGGCGTACAGCCTGGAGCCTGCTAGCTTTTCTTCAAGAAATGCAAAGCGTGCACCGCTTTTGCCAAGCCGCAACCAGTATTCGTAATCCATGCAGTAGTTCAGTGATTCATCAAGCAGGCCGTATTTTTCCACTACCCGTCTACGAAAGAACAGCGCCGGTTGGCAGATGAAACAGGTTTCTTTCAGTCGCTCGAAGTTCCACGGCTCGGTGGGATAAGATTCGAAAGCGTGATCATCAACATCGATATGATCGGCCATGCCATATACCAAATCGATTTCGGGGTGGGTTTCGAAGAACGCGACAACGCGGGCAATCGCACCCGGATAATAGATATCATCGGAGTTGAGCCAGCCGATAATCTCGCCATCGGTGGCACGGATGCCTTGGTTGACTGCATCTGTTTGCCCTTTATCTTTCTTTGATACCCAGCGCACCGGCGGGCTGAAACGTTTGAGTATTTCAACCGTGTTGTCCGTGCTTCCCCCATCGAAGACCACATGCTCGATTTCAACACCCGTCTGGCTGGCCACGCTTTGCAGCGTGCGCTCGATGAATCTCCCTTGGTTAAAAGAGGGTGTGACGATGCTTACTTTCATGCGTAAACTTTCTTGGAGAACGTTTCAATACAATAAATGCACCTCATCGGGATCGCTGTGCTTCAGGGTAGTCAACACGCTTCTAAATTCACCCGGGCCATCAAGACCATAATCATCCGAATTTTTATATGCCCAACAACACCAAATTGTTAAAAGTGGCCATTGGGCATCACGAGAAGGCCCTCATACATCCCACAAACCAATGCTTTCATTTAACCAGCCCTCGATAAATTTCCAGCGTTTCACTCGCACATCGATCCCAGGAATATTCGGCGCTCTTCTTGAAACCTTTCTGAATCAGTTCAGCGCGCTTTTCGGTCGACTGAAGCACGCTCTCTACTGATGCGCGAATCGAGTCGACATACCCAGGGTCGAAATATTCGCCGGCATCCCCAACGACTTCGGGAATCGAACTGGTATTACTACAAATAACCGGGCAACCCAGCGACATGGCCTCCAAGGGTGGAATACCGAACCCCTCATATAATGACGGATAAACAAAAGCGGCGGCATTTTGATAGTAAACCGCAAGCACATCGTCGCCGCCGCCAACCTGCTCTATCTGGGAAGCCTTTACCGAGAGTTCACGAATCAGTTCCAATTCATCCGCTCGAAAAGGCCCGCCGCCGAAACAAACTATTCTAAAATTTTCGCGCAGCCACACGGAACCGGCATAGGCGCGCAAAAATGTCTTGAAGTTTTTATAGCCAGCACGTTCTCCCACGTAGAGCAAATAGGGCAAGGTCTTATTCAAAGCCGAAGACGACCCACCCGGACACGCGCCTGCATTCAGCACATCATAACCAAGATGCACCACCGAAACCTTGTTTGGATCCAAGTCATTCAGCTCCAACAAGTCGCGGCGGGTGTTCTCAGAAATACAGATCACATGACTGGCTCTCGAAACCGCAACCGCCTTTTGGCACGCAGTATCGTCATGCTGTGGAAACTGATTTGCGAACCGTTCGTGAATCATGTCATAGACAGTCAGTACTGACGGTATTGATGCCGACCCCACCGATCTGTATGAATAATAAGTCTCATGCAGTATATCCGGCGATACCCTGTAAATAATCATCCTATCGATGGTACTGCCGACCCAATCCCATATCCTGGCACCCCTTTGTGGTCGCCAAGGGAGCTTCACCCCCTTAATCAAGTCCCGAGGCAATTCAGATAGATAGTTGTTGATATACAGAGGTGCCGAAACAACAACCTGTTCTTCGCGAGCTACTCTTTGAGCAAGATTAACAAAGTATCGGGAAATGCCACCATATTCCTGCATCCGGAAAATTTGCGAGTTATAGGCGATCTTCAT
>JANXXX010000173.1 GCA_025350405.1 Gallionella sp. | reverse complement strand
CATTTCAATTCATCTCATTTGTAGGGTGGATAAGCGTAGCGCATCCACCTTTTCGAGCCGGCACGGTGGATGCGCTACGCTTATCCACCCTACAAATGAGATGAATTGAAATGAGTGAAATCAAAAAAGCCGTCCTCGCCTATTCCGGCGGACTCGACACCTCGGTCATTCTTAAATGGCTGCAGGACACCTATAAATGCGAAGTGGTCACCTTCACCGCCGACATCGGCCAGGGTGAGGAGCTGGAGCCGGCGCGCGCCAAGGCTTTGAAGATGGGCATCAAGCCGGAAAATATTTTCATCGACGACATGCGCGAGGAGTTCGTGCGCGATTTCGTGTTCCCGATGTTCCGCGCCAACACCGTTTACGAAGGCGAATACCTGCTCGGCACGTCGATCGCGCGTCCACTGATCGCAAAACGTCTGATTGAAATTGCCGCCAAGACCGGCGCGCAAGCCATTTCACACGGTGCAACCGGCAAGGGCAACGACCAGGTTCGTTTTGAGCTGGGCGCTTACGCGCTGAACCCGAACATCAAGGTCATCGCGCCGTGGCGCGAGTGGGATTTGCTGTCGCGCGAAAAACTGATGGCTTATGCCGAGAAGGCAGGCATACCCATAGACATGAAACACAAAAAAGGCGGCTCGCCCTATTCGATGGATGCGAACCTGCTGCACATCTCTTTCGAAGGCCGCCATCTGGAAGACCCCGCCGCCGAAGCCGAAGAGAGCATGTGGCGCTGGACCGTGTCGCCGGAAAAAGCGCCGGATGCCGCCGAGTATCTGGATATCGAATTCAACAACGGCGACATCGTCGCGCTGAACGACAAGAAGATGTCGCCCGCGCAGGTGCTGACCAAACTGAACGAACTGGGTGGCAAGCATGGCATCGGTCGCCTCGATCTGGTGGAGAACCGCTACGTCGGCATGAAGTCGCGCGGCTGCTACGAAACACCAGGTGGCACGATCATGCTCAAGGCACACCGCGCGATCGAATCGATCACGCTGGATCGCGAAGTCGCGCACTTGAAGGACGATCTGATGCCGCGCTATGCTTCTATGATCTACAACGGCTATTGGTGGTCGCCGGAGCGCCGCGCGCTGCAAACGCTGATCGACCATACCCAGCAGACCGTCAACGGCTGGGTGCGCGTCAAGCTATACAAGGGCAATGTGATCGTGGTCGGGCGCGACTCGAAGACCGACTCGCTGTTCGACCCGACCATCGCCACCTTCGAGGACGACAAGGGCGCATACGACCAGAAGGACGCAGCGGGTTTCATCAAGCTGAACGCATTGCGCCTGCGCATCGCGGCAAATCTGCACAAGCGAAAGTAACCAGCAAGGAGAGATGGTGTGATCCACGAATTGAGCGGAGATATTTTATTCAGCGGTGCGAAAGCCATCGCGCAAAGCGTCGCGCCCAACGATGACTTTCTGCACGGCCTGGCGTTGCAGCTGCGCGAACGCATGCCCGCGATGTACAAGGACTTCCGCCACTACTGCCAGACCAAACACCCCAAGTCCGGTGGCGTGTGGTCATGGATGAGTGCCGATGGCCGTTATATCGTCAATCTTTTTACGCGCGAAGCCGCTTACGGCGCAGGCAGCAAACCGGGACATGCCAAACTCAATCACGTGAACCACTCCTTGCATGCCTTGCGCGATTTCGTGAAGGAGGAAAAGGTCACCAGCCTCGCCCTGCCGCGCCTGGCATGCGGCATGACCGGCCTGGACTGGGATGAGGTCAAACCGCTGATCGAAAAACATCTCGGCGATCTCGGTATTCCCGTTTATATTTATGTCACTTACCAAAAAGGCGTCAAAGCCGACGAACCAACCGAAAGGAAGAAATAGCATGTCGCAATTCGATAACGTCAGCGTGGTAAAAAAAGGCAATGTATTTTTCGACGGAAAGTGTGTGTCTCACTCAGTGTTATTCCCCGATGGCACGCGCAAAACCGTCGGCGTGATCCTGCCCAGCACGCTGACCTTCAATGTCAGCACGCCAGAGCTGATGGAGATTACCTCCGGTACCTGCCGCGTGAAGATCGGCAACGAGCCTGCATTCAAGACATATTCGGCGGGTGATAAGTTCTCAGTCGCAGCCAATGACAAATTTGTCATTGAAGCAATGGAGGTAGTGAATTACGTTTGCAGTTTTGGTTGATCTAAGAAAAATCCATTATCCGCAGATTACACAGATTCACGCCGATTAACTTTTCTTATGTTTGGAATCTATTTAATCTGTGTAATCTGCGGATCAAATTTGTTTTATATTAGAGTGAGAACAGCATGCCATCTTTCGACATCGTTTCAGAAGTAGACAAGACTGAAGTTAAAAATGCCATCGAGCAGACCAACAAGGAAGTCAGCACGCGCTTCGATTTCAAAGGCTCGGATGCGCGCGTTGAGCAGGCCGAACTCAAGCTCACTGTATGGGCCGACAACGAATTCCAGCTGGATCAGGTGCAAGATATCCTGAATGCAAAACTGACCAAGCGCGGCGTGGATATCAAGTGCCTGGAGATAAGCGACAAGATCGAGAAGGTCAGCGGCAACAAGGTCAAGCGCGGCTGCGAAGTGAAGGTCGGCGTGGAGATCGAGTTGGCGAAGAAAATCGTCAAGCACCTCAAGGACAGCAAACTGAAAGTGCAAGCCAGCATCCAGGGAGACACGGTGCGCGTGACCGGCAAGAACCGCGATGACCTGCAGGACGCCATCGCCTTCGTCAAGAAAACCATCACCGACTTTCCGTTGCAATATCAGAATTTCCGCGACTGAGTCTCGTCGCCTGAGCTTCATCAACCAAGCTTCATCACCGGATGCGCCCGACCTGCCAGTATCTGCTTTACTCGGGCATATTCCTGCTGAGCCTTAACGGCACGGCTCACTCAGATGACACACTGCAACTCTCTTATCCAGAAATCCTGGTGGACGACGTCAAGCACGTCCTCACTGCGCCAGCCCGCTGGCAAGAACAGGAATGGCAAAATCTGGGACTCGCCTCGATTGGCGTGGTCAGTGTCGCCGCGATAATCGATCGCCCCGTCCGCGACGAGATGCGCCGCCATACCCCCAACAACAACGGCTTCATGCTCACGGTGGAGCGCTTCGGCGTAGAGTATGCGGCACTCACGGTAGGCGGATTTTATCTGGCCGGAGCCATGGGCAATGAAACTGCCGGCGAGGTCGCGCAAGACGGCCTGACCGCCAGCATCATCGCCAGCGGCATGATCACCCCCGCGATCAAATTCATCGCGGGCCGCGCCCGCCCGCGCGAGAATACCGGCATCGCAGATTTTCATCCGTTCAGCACCAACTATTCATCGAACTCATCCTTTCCATCCGGCCACACCACCGAGGCCTTCGCGCTGGCTTCGGTCATCGCCAACCACTATGAAGCAACCTGGGTGGCCTGCGCCTCCTACTCGGTAGCCAGCTTGGTCGGCGTGGCGCGCAGCTACCACGGTGCCCACTTCGCCTCGGACGTGTTGACGGGCGCCTTGATCGGCACGCTGGTCGGGAAGAGCGTGGTGGCCCGCAACAAATCGCTACGTTCCCGCAAAGTGGTGTTGCTGCCGGAAATCGCGCCCGGATTAGTGGGTGTACGCTTGGTCAGCGTTTTCTAGAACATGACAACTCAAGCGAGTACAATTTACCTCCCACCGCGAGCGCAAGGTTTATGAAAAATACCCCATTACATAACACTATAGATGCCCATATCGAGTTTTCTTTCAAGGGAGGGACCCACTCCCTAACTTCGAATATCGATCTGGATCAGATCATGGAGCACGACCATTCAATGCCGTCGTTTCATGCAATCTTGGCTCGAGACCACCAGATCGATACCTATTCCTATTTGTATGAGGTGATGCAGGAGATGGAGATCGAATTTAGAAATGCGCAGGGCATCGCTGCGATGTTTTTGCATGACGGGACTTTTGACTACGATGGATTTGCGGCCAGTTGGCAGGAGCATAAAGTGCTCGCCCTGTTGCAGCCCATCGCAACGCGCGAATTGGGCATCGCCGACCTCGATGAACATCCGGGACTCAAAAACGCGCTTGTCCAGGCATATAACTTGGGCGCATACAACTTGGGGCACACAACTTAGGAAGGCAATCATGAAAACCGCTTTGGTTTTATTCGCCGAAGGCAGCGAAGAGCTGGAAGCCGTCACGGTCGTGAATATTTTGCGGCGCGCCGGCGTGAACGTCACGCTGGCCGGGCTGAATGATGGTGCGTTGCGCGGCAGCCGCGGCGTGGTATTGATGCCGGACACCACGCTGGATTCAGCATTGCAAAACGACTACGACATGATCGTCCTGCCCGGCGGCCAGCCCGGCACCAACAATCTGAAAGCCGATGCGCGCGTGTTGAAGCTGGTGCAACGCATGGGGCAACAGGGAAAATTTGTCACCGCGATTTGTGCCGCGCCTTCCGTGCTCGCCAACGCCGGATTGCTCGATGGCAAACAAGCCACCAGTTTCCCCGGCGCGCTGAATCCGTTCCCCACGGTAAAACAACAGCACGCGGCTGTCGTCGAGGATGGCAAACTCATCACCTCGCGCGGGCCCGGTACGGCAATGGATTTCGCGCTGACCCTGGTAGAACGGCTGGCAGGTTCCGCCAAACGTCAGGAAGTCGAAGCGAGCTTGCAGCGTTAATACACCTCCCCTGCACTGCCGGCGCATATATTGGCCAATTCTCAAACTCCCATTCCGATCACGCCGGCCACCCGACCCCTGCGAAATAGCCCAACGATTCACTCTGCTACTGCCCCCTTGAGCAGAAAAATCATTTGCGTTTTAAAAATGAACATGTATCATTTGTACATGTATGATATGTGCATGTTATAAATATCAGCGCAAAGGATAGGTATGAATAGCGTCATCACTGCAATTCAAAAAGTAATTTTTTTGCTCCTGTTTGCAATATTACCAATCACGTGTTGGGGCGCACAGCGCGAATTCAGTCTGACCATAGACGAAGTATCCATCGATGTGGCCCCGGGGTTCAGCAACAAGGTGTTTGCTTTCAACGGCCAGGTACCGGGCCCGCTGATCCACGTCATGGAAGGCGACGACGTGACGGTGCACGTGACCAACAACACGACGCTTAACCACTCCATCCACTGGCACGGCATCAACCAGATCGACAGCTGGCACATGGACGGCGTGCCGGGTGTTTCCCAGCAGTCCGACATCAAGCCCGGCGAATCCTTTACCTACAAATTCAAGGCCGACCGCCCCGGCAGCCTGTGGTATCACTGCCATGTGAATGTCTGGGAACATGTCGCGACACGCGGCATGTGGGGGCCGCTGATCGTCGATCCGAAAAACCCGAGCGAGCTAGATAAGAGTGTCACCAAGGATGCCATCCTGATGATGAGCACCTGGGAAGGCAAATATGCCAACGAATATGGCAAGGGCGGCATGCCCGATGATGTGGCCAATTATTTTTCGGTCAACGCAAAGTCTTTCCCGTTCACCCAGCCGGTCAGGGTCAAGAAGGGTGATGTCTTGAGAATGCGCTTTTACGGCGCAGGCGACGAGACCCACCAGATGCACATGCACGGACATGACATGCTGATCGTCGCCAAAGATGGTTATCCGCTCGCCAACCCATACTACGTCGACACCGTTCCAGTCGGGCCTGGCGAACGCTTCGACGTGATCGTCAAGATGAACAATCCCGGCTATTTCGTGATGCATGACCATGTCGATAAACACATGACCAACAACGGCGCGATGATGGGCGGGCCGATGACCGTGTTCGAATATGAAGGTGTGAAGATGGACGATTGGTACGCATGGAAAGACAAAGTCTACGACCCCAATTTCTTCTACAGCGAATCCTTGAAGCAGGGCTACGGAATGTTCAATAACGCGCTGTTCATGGGCAAGCCCGTCGAGCAGGGAAGAAGGCGGAGATGATCATGAAGCGATGCGTTATGGTTATGTTGCTGGGCTTTTCAGCAAACATTCTTGCCGAAGGAATGCTGCAGAAGGAATGCGCGTCCTGCCACAACATCAGCGCGCC
Organism: Gallionella sp.; assembly: GCA_025350405.1. Taxonomy (GTDB): domain Bacteria; phylum Pseudomonadota; class Gammaproteobacteria; order Burkholderiales; family Gallionellaceae; genus Gallionella. The sequence goes on along the minus strand of JANXXX010000173.1, from coordinate 19,401 downwards.
TGTGGCGCAGACCCTGAAAGAAGCCTTCGCGAAAAAAGGCCCCGACCTCTCCTATGCCGGCAACAAATACCGGCAGGAGTGGTTGGCGTCCTGGCTGCAAAAGCCCGAGCGCATCCGCCCTGCCGGAATGTATTACGGCGATCACATCAAGCCCGGGGCAAAAAGCGACGAGATCGATCCTGCCACGCTCAGGGATCACGTCGCCCTTTCCAAGGCTGATGCCACGGCTATCGCCGCCGAACTGATGAAGCTGAGGCCGCACGACGACCTGATCGCCAAAGAGAAAATCGAGCCCGGCACGATCACCAAGCAGATGGGCGAGATGAATTTCGACAAGTTCTGGGGGTGTATGGCCTGCCACCTGATCGAGCCAGATTTTGGCGGAGTCTCCGGCCCCGAGCTGTATACGGCGGCCAAGCGTTTGCAGCCCGAATTCATCGCGAGCTTCATCCGCAATCCGCAAGCCTGGGAGCCGAAGACCTGGATGCCGAACAAGGAGGTATCCAACGGCGGTATCCAGAAGATGGTGGATTATCTTCAGGTGCTCAGCAAGGAGACCGCAAATGCCAAATAAATTATTGCTGGTGTTATTAGTGCTGGCCTTTTCCATTCCGGCCCAAGCCAAGGAAACCGCCGCCGACAACTACAAGGCTTATTGCGTGCAGTGCCATGGTATGGAAGGCAACGGCAAGGGCGTGAACGTCCGCGATATGTCTGTGATCCCGCGCGACCACACCGATGCGAAAGCGATGTCGGGGCGCTCGGATGAAATGCTGTTCAAGGTCATCAAGGAGGGCGGGACTGCGATCAGCAAATCCAACCTGATGCCGCCGTGGGCGGGAACACTTAGCGATGAAGAGATCAAGGATCTGGTTCAGCACTTGCGCATATTGTGCAAGTGCAAATTCGGGACCTGATGGTAGTTAGTTAGTAGTAGCAAGAGGCAGCACAGTGCCTAAAAGCAGCAAAGTGAAGGAGTAGTTGTTCGCAGTTAACATTTAATGAGAGAGGGAAATAACAATGCATACATTTAAGAAAGCAACTCTAGCCTTAACGGCAGTGGCTACGCTTTTTTGCGCACAGCAGGTTTTCGCAAAAACCGTCAAGGTCACGATGACGGCTATGGAAGTTGACATTCAGACCAATGGCAAGCTAGTGGGCGGCGAAGACACCATGGCAGCATGGACGTTCGACGGCAGCGTTCCCGGCAAGCCGGTTCGCGTGGATGAAGGCGACACGGTGGATTTCACACTGGTCAACCCGGCTACCAACAAGAACTCGCATGCGATGGATTTTCATGCAGCACAGGTCAGCGTGCTGGATGAATTCGCTCCGGTCAAGCCGGGCGAGTCCAAGCATTTCACGTTTGAAGCCAAGGTTCCCGGCGTATTCATGTACCACTGCGGCGCAAGCCCGATGGTTCAGCATATCGCCAAGGGCATGTATGGCGTGATCATCGTCGAGCCGAAGGACAAGAAGAACTATCCCAAGGCCGACCGCGAATATGTGCTGATCCAGCAACAATACTTCCCTGACACCGAGAACATCGGCGCTTTGCTGGAGAATACCGGCTGGAAGGGTTCATTGATCAACGGCAAGATCCTGCACTACGATCCGGTGCATGATCCCAAGGGCGACCATGACGTGCTGGAAGCCAAACCGGGCGAGCGCGTGCGTATCTATTTCGTGAACGCCAACATCAATCTTCCGGTCGCGCTGCATCCCATCGCCAGCATCTGGGATCGCGTCTACATCAACGGCAACCCGAAGAATACGCTGTACGGGATTCAAACCTACAACGTGGCCGTGGCTGAAGCTGATACCTTCGACCTGGTTACACCGGTAAACGACAAGGCCGCAACCGGTATCGCGATCGTTGACCACGCGATGGGCGCTGCCCTGCGCGGCGCCATCTCGGTTCTGGTGAGCAAGAAGGACGCTAACCCGAACAAGGGCAAAGGCGAAATGATTATCCTGAAATAAGAGTGCTGCGGTAATATCTTGGGGAGGCGTCGACCTCCCCTTTTTTTGGCCTCCCGTTTTTAACCCCACACATCAAGAAACCAGGCACGCACATGACGAAAATAAAAGCAGCTGGCATCGCGCTGTTGAGCGTCATCATGCTGGCCGCGTATTTTATCTATCCGCATATTTCCATTTCATGGCTGGCTGCACAAACTGCATCGCCTGGCATTGCCGCAACATCTGAAGCCCCAATAGCTAAAACAAACGCGTCTCCCCTACCCAGCATCAACCCTGCCGGACAGGGGAAAGTCTGGGTATGCCCGATGCATCCCGAGATCATGCAAGACCATCCGGGAACCTGCCCGATTTGCGGCATGGATCTGGTCGAATCCCCAAATCGAACAACGGACCACACTGCACACGACCACGGCGTTCATGTCGACAGCGCCTCCATCCAGAAACTGGGTGTCAGGCTGGCAAGCGTAATGAAATCCAGCATCAGCGAAGAAATCCGCGCCTATGGCAACGTCACCGCCGACGAAAGCACGCTGTATAACGTCCACAGCAAATTCGACGGCACGATCAAAAAATCCTATATCCATTCTATCGGCCAGCATATCGAAAAAGGCCAGGTGATCTACGAAATCTATTCTCCCGAGCTGATCACTCAGCAAAAGGAATACCTGAATTTCATGAACCGGCGCAACCAGATTCTCAAAACCATAACGGGCGACGCGCTGATTATTGAAAACGAATATGTGATGGACCTGCTCGTGGAGCTATCCAAGGAGAGGACGAAATTCCTCCATGAGGACATCGGCATCGAGACTGTCCAGAAGATCGAGGATTCCAGACAGCCCGTTGAAGTGGTCAAGATCATCGCCGCGCAATCCGGCGTCGTGACGCAGATCAACGCCCGCGAAGGCAGTTACGCCACGCCTTCAGCCACGCTGTTCACGCTGGCGGATGTCGCCAGAGTTTGGGTCGCGGTCACGCTGTATCCGGATCAAGCCAGTCAGGCGAAGAACGGGAATGAGGTAACCATCACCGGCTCCGATGGACAGATCATTAAAGCCAGGCTCGATTTTGTTAGTCCCGTCGCAGACAACAACAAGGTCAGCGCGAGAGTGGCGATTGACAACGCGCAATTACATTTGCGCCCCGGCAGTTTTGTAGCCGTGACCATTCATGCCCGGCCCCACGAGGCGCTGGTGGTACCCAGCTCGGCGGTGCTGCGCAGCGGCGAAGGCAACGTGGTGATGCTGCACAGGGGAGCGGGACATTTCCTCCCGGTGTATGTCGAGACCGGAATCGAAAACGGCGATACGATCGAGATCACCGACGGACTCCAGCCTGGCGCTGAAGTAGCCGTCAACGGCCAGTTCCTGCTCGATTCGGCGGCTTCGATGAATGCCGCCATCGAACGCATGCAGTCCCATGAACACTCCGCGCCCGAAATGCACGATGCAAAACCAGAGATGCGCGATGCAAAGTGAGCATGCGCTGATCAAGAAAGTCATCGACTGGTCGTTGCGCAATCGGTTGCTCGTGCTGATCTTCTCGCTGCTGCTGGCGCTGGCCGGCATCTTTGCGCTGCGCGACATGACGCTGGATGCGATCCCCGATCTTTCTGATGCGCAGGTGATCGTCAAGACTTCCTATCCCGGACAGTCCCCCGACATCGTCGAGGATCAGGTCACTTATCCGCTCACCTCCGCATTCCTGTCGGTTCCCGGCTCGACTGCGGTGCGCGGATTCTCGATGTATGGCGAGTCCTACGTGTACATCATCTTCAAGGACGGCACCGATCCCTACTGGGCTCGTACACGAGTGCTGGAATATCTGAGCCAGATCGCATCGCGCTTGCCGCAGGGTGTGACACCGGCGCTGGGGCCGGATGCTTCCGGTGTGGGCTGGGTATTCGAATACGCGCTGGTGGATCGCCCTCATAAATATGATCCAGATCAATTGCGCGCGATACAGGATTATTTCCTCAAGTACGAATTGCAAAGCCTGCCCGGCGTCGCCGAAGTGGCCAGCGTCGGCGGCATCGTGAAGCAGTTCCAGATCGAGATCGACCCCAACCGTCTCGCCGCTTATCACATCAGCACCGAGCAAGTGGCGAAAGCGGTGCGCGACAGCAACTCGGCCGGCGGCGGCTCGGTGCTGGAAATAGGACGCTCCGAATTCATGCTGCGCGAAAGAGGCTATCTCAAATCGCTGGCCGACTTCGGCAAGGTTCCGGTCGCACCCGGCAAAGATGGCATCCCAGTGTTGTTGCGTGATATCGCGCACATCAGCATCGGCGGCGAGGCCAGGAGAGGCGTGACCGACCTCGACGGCGAGGGCGAAGCGCCGGGCGGCATCGTCGTGATGCGCTATGGTTCCAACGCGCTGGACACTGTGCAGGCAGTCAAGCAACGCCTTGCGGAAATCAAATCCGGCTTGCCCGAGGGCGTCGAAGTCGTCGTGACCTACGACCGCTCCGGCCTGATCCGCGAGGCTGTCAACACACTGGATCGCAAACTGATCGAAGAGTCGGTCGTGGTCGCGCTGGTGTGCATCCTCTTCCTGCTGCACTTGCGCTCCTCGATGGTCGCGATCATGACCTTGCCGATCGGCATACTGGCGGCCTTTGTGGTGATGCGCTTGCAGGGTGTGACCGCCAACATCATGTCGCTGGGCGGGATCGCGATTGCGATCGGCGCAATGATAGACGCGGCCATCGTGATGATCGAGAACATGCACAAACATCTGGAGCGTGGCGGCGAAAACGCGAATCACTGGCAAGCCGCCCGAGCCAGCGCGCATGAAGTCGGCCCCGCGTTGTTCTTCTCGCTGCTGATCATCACGGTTTCTTTCCTGCCGGTGTTCGCACTCACCGGCCAGGAAGGGAAACTCTTCTCGCCGCTCGCCTACACCAAGACTTACGCGATGGCTGCCGCTGCGCTGCTGGCCGTGACGCTGACACCGGTCTTGATGGGCTATTTCGTCAGGGGGCGGATCAAACCGGAAAATCAGAATCCGCTTAACACGATGTTGCAGTCGCTGTATCTTCCGCTGCTGAATCGCGCCCTGAACAATCGCGGCGCAACAATTCTTCTGACTCTATTTTTATTGCTTACCGCACTGTGGCCCGTCGGCAAGATCGGCAGCGAATTCATGCCGCCTTTGTACGAAGGCGACCTGCTCTACATGCCGACCACGCTGCCGGGAGTCTCGATAGACGAGGCGGCCAACATCCTGCAGATCACCGACCGGCTGATACGCCAGATGCCGGAAGTTGAGCGTGTTTACGGCAAGGCGGGCAGGGCCGACACCGCGCTCGATCCCGCGCCGCTGTCGATGCTGGAAACGGTAATACGTTTAAAACCCAGAAGCGAATGGCCTGCCGGAGAAAGCACCGAAGACTTTATCAAAAAGCTCGACAGCGAGGTCAACCTGCCGGGCCTGACCAATTCGTGGGGCTATCCGATACGCACCCGCATCGACATGCTGTCCACCGGCATACGCACGCCGCTGGGCATCAAGATCACCGGGCCGGATTCCAAAGGCATTGCGGAGCTGGCGCAGCAGATCGAAACGGTGCTGCGCAAGATTAATGGCACACGCAGCGTGTTTGCCGAACGCATTGAAGGTGGGCATTATCTCGACATCGACGTGGATCGCGACAGGGCTGCGCGCTATGGCATCACGGTCGCCGACGTCGAGCAGCTGGTCGAGGGGGCAATCGGCGGAAAAAATATTTCCACGATGATTGCGGGGCGCGAACGCTATCCGATCAACTTGCGTTACATGAGATCGTTCCGCAATTCTGTCGATGCGCTGATGAAAAGCCGGGTGACGATGCCCAACGGGGAAAGCGTTCCGTTGGGCAATCTGGCACGCATCGGCATCCACGATGGGCCGACCGAAATCAAGAGCGAAAACGGCAGGCTGGTCGGTTATGTTTACATCAACACCGAGCACCGCGACTTGGGCGGCTATGTGGCTGAGGCACAAGGGCAGATCGAGAAATCCGTCCAGGCCAAACCGGGCTATGCGATCGCATGGTCTGGGCAATACGCCAATCTGGAACATGCGCGCGCACGGCTGTATTGGCTGATCCCGATCACGCTGCTGCTGGTTTACCTGCTGCTGTTCATGCACTTCAGGGATGTCGGCAAGGTGCTGCTGGTGCTGCTATGCCTGCCGTTTTCTCTGGTCGGCGGGGTGTGGCTGATTTACCTGCTCGGCTATCCGGTCTCTGTTGCGGTAGTGGTGGGCTTCATCGCGCTGGCGGGTGTTGCGACGGAATTCGGCGTGGTGATGCTGCTGTTCCTCGACAAAGCTATAGAGTCATTCCGTGCTGCCGGAAAACTGACCGATGCACAGACATTGAGAGAGGCGATCATTCAAGGCGCGGTGCTCAGGCTGCGCCCCAAGATGATGACCGTCTCGGTGATCATCGCCGGGTTGCTGCCGGTGATGATAGGACAAGACATCGGTACCGATGTGATGAAGCGCATTGCCGCACCGCTGATAGGCGGCATGGTCACCGCGCCCATCCTGTCGTTAATCATCATCCCGGTTGTTTATCTCTGGTGGCAGGAGCGCCGCTTGCGCGGCGCTGTCAGATGATATGGATGGGCCGTTCTGGAATTACTTGGCAGCCGTGATCTTGCTGATCGAATATTTTCCCTTGCGCACTTCCACCAGCTCGAAATCGATTTTTTGACCCGGCTTTACATTGGCCAGCAGCGCCTTGTCGGTGACCTCGAAATCCATCGTCATGCCCGGCCAATCCAGGCTGGCAATCGGCCCGTGACTCAGGTTGATCTTGCCAGCTTTGGCATCCACACTGTTGATCTTGCCTTTTCCCTGATGACTTTCGGTAACAGGTTTGCCGTCCATGGGGATATTGTTGGGCTTATCATCTGCAGCAGCAGGAAGCGCAGTTAACGCGAGCAGGGCCATAGGAAGCAAAATAAAGTTATAGGGTTTCATGGTGTTTCCTTTGCAGAATTAAAAAATGATTCACGATGACGTGATAATACTGAAAACCCAGCTGCATATCAAAGGCATCCATCAGCGCAAGCTCATCACCGGCCAGCCGTGTTTTTCGGCATGCGCGCGCAGCGTGGCATCCGGGTTCACCGCAATCGGATTTTTTACCTTGGCGAGCAACGGCAGATCATTGAGTGAATCGCTATAAAAAGTCGTGTCGGCAAAACTGTTCCAACTCCAGCCGTGTTGAGCCAGCCAGCTTTCCAAACGCGTGATTTTTCCCTCGCGGAAACATGGCACATCGGCGACGGCTCCGGTGAATTCGCCGTCCTTGTGTTCCGGTTCGGTGGCGATCAGATGCTCGACGCCGAACTCGAGCGCGATCGGCGCGGTGACAAAGCTATTAGTCGCGGTGATGATGACACACACATCGCCCGCCGCGCGATGGCGATTGACCAGGTCGCGCGCAGGCTGGGTGATCATGCCCAGCGCCTGCTCGCGCATGAATCGCCGATGCCATTCATCCAGCGTCTTGCGCGCATGACGCGACAGCGGTTTCAATTGAAAATCCAGAAACTCATTGATGTCCAACGTGCCTGCCTTGTAATGTTCGTAGAAGGCGAGGTTCTTTGCTTCGAACAGTTCGCGATCGAGCACGCCGATACGGATGAGGAATTGCGACCACTCGAAATCGCTGTCGCCGTTAAGCAGGGTGTTATCTAAATCGAATAAAGCCAGGTTCACTTCAACTCCTGTTGCAAGACTTCTTTTAGTAGTGGCACGGAAGGCGCGCGATGCAGGCTCAGCGAATGCGCATCCAGCGCGTCCAGCGCCGCGAGCAGACTGGGCAGGTCGCGCCGCCCGTGGCGCAATAGATATTGGGTGACTTCAGCCGACAGGACGAAACCTTTTGCTTGCGCATGCTGCGACAAAGCAAGCGCTTTTTCTTCGTCGCTCAGACCATGCACTTGATACACCAAGCCCCATCCCAGGCGGGTACGCAGATCGTCACGCACCTTGAGATGCAACGGGGATTCTTTACCGCTGGCCAGCAACATGCCGCCGCTTTCGCGCATCTGGTTGTAGAGATCGAACAAAGCGATTTGCGCCACATCATCCAGCGTCTCGACATCATCCACCGCCACGACTGCCGCGCCCATGTCCATAATCTGGGGCGGAACGCTGCCCTGCGCATAGACCGCATTGTTTTGCATGTCCTGTGCGGCTTGCACACAAGCTTGCAGCAGGTGGCTCTTGCCGCTGCCGGTCTCGCCCCATATATAGAAACAGCGCTCGCTGCCGCTGCCCGCGCTGTTGTTGTCAAACATGGCTTGGCGCAAGGCCGACAGCAATTCCAGATTACGCCCCACCACGAAATTATCCAGCGTCGGCTGCCGGACGGGAGCGATATCGAGCAGCAGCTGACTCAAGAAAGCCTCATAAAATTCTTTTTAGGGGATGAAGCGCAAGAAGCCGCGCAGTGAACGACGAGACATATCGGATAGATAGGCGACGAGTGAACGAGCACGCGACGCCGCGATTCGCCCGTAAAATGAATTTTAAGAGGCTTTCTCATGGTTTTTGATACATGGCGCTGGATAGATACCACGCCTTGCCATAGCGCAACGCAACCAGCAGGATGGCGGACAGCGGCAACGCCAGCAGCAGGCCGAAGAATCCGAACAATTGTCCGAACGCGAGCAACGCGAAAATCACCGCCAGCGGATGCAGGCCGACGCGCTCGCCCACCAGCCAGGGTGTGATGCCCATGCCCTCGATCAATTGACCAGCGCCGAACACCGCCCACACCAGCACCACGTTGCCGAATGCGCTGAACTGCATCACCGCCGCCAGCGTGGCCAACATCAAACCAATGATCATGCCCAAATAAGGCACGAATACCAGCATGCCGGCAACGATGCCGATGGGCAACGCGAATTCCAGCCCGGCCAGCCACAGCACCAGCACGTAATACATGCTCATTAACAGCATCACGGAAATCTGCCCGCGCAAAAATTCCGCCAGAACGCGATCCACCTCGACGACAATTTCCTTTACCTTGTCATGCCAATGGCGCGGAATAAGATCATCAATGCGCACCAGATTATCGTTCCAGTCGCGCAGCAAATAGAACATCGCGATCGGAATTAAAAATATATTGATCAATGCAGCAATAATGGCCCCGCCACTGCTACCGAGCCATGGCAGCAACTTCCCCAAAATGCCGCTGGCGCTCTGCCAGTGGCTCAACAGCATATTTTTTACTGCTACGCTATCCCATTGCAAATCTGCGCCGAACCACTGTTGCAACAGCGGCAGCAGATGCGTGCGGGCAGCTTCTATCCAATCCGGCAAACGCGTCACCAACCGGCTGATCTCCTTTTCCAGCAGCGGTAACACGATCAACAGCATTGACGCGAACAGCAGCAGCATGCCACCCATCACCAGCACCACCGCCAGGGTACGCGGCACCTTCCAGGCACACAGGCGCTGCACCAGCGGATTGCAGATGTAAGCGAGTATGCCCGCAGCGACGAACGGTGTCAGTATCGGGCTGAGCAAATACATCAGCCCAGCAACCACCACGACGAAGGACAGCCATTGCAAGGCGGTGAAGCGGGATAGGGTCATTTAAGGTAAAATTCACAGAATTCGTGCCGCACTTTATCCTGTAGAAAGCGAAAACTCAACTTGAACAAGCCTACCAGCAAATCCTCATCTGTGAACAGCGGCGCCCCTTCTTCCGCAAGAATCAGCAGCCTGACCTACCGAGATGCAGGGGTGGACATGGACGCAGGCGACCGCCTCGTCGAAAACATCAAGCCGTTTGCCAAGCGCACGATGCGCCCGGAAGTGCTGACCGGCATCGGCGGCTTCGGCGCGCTGGTCGAGATTTCCAAAAAATACCGCGAACCGGTGCTGGTATCCGGCACCGACGGCGTGGGCACCAAACTCAAACTCGCCTTTGAACTGAACCGCCACGACACGGTGGGCATAGATCTGGTCGGCATGAGCGTCAACGACATTCTGGTGCAGGGCGCGGAACCGCTGTTCTTTCTCGACTACTTCGCCTGCGGCAAGCTGGATGTAGATGCCGCCACCGAGGTCATCAAGGGCATCGCCTTCGGTTGCGAACAAGCCGGTTGCGCGCTGATCGGCGGCGAGACCGCCGAGATGCCCGGCATGTATCCGTCGGGGGAATACGACCTTGCAGGCTTCGCCGTCGGCGTGGTGGAAAAATCAAAGATCATCACCGGCGATCATATCAAAGCGGGAGATGTGGTGATCGGCCTCGCTTCGAATGGCGCGCATTCCAATGGATATTCGCTAATACGCAAAATCATCGGAGTCATAGCAAATAGCTCCAGCACTCGCTCATTTGACCCAGACCAAAAACTGGATGGTAGGCCACTGGCCGATTTAATCATGGCGCCGACGCGCATCTACGTGAAGCCGTTACTGTCACTGATGCAAGCCCTCACCGTAAAAGGCATGGCGCACATCACCGGCGGCGGCCTGCTGGAAAACGTGCCGCGCGTGTTGCCGGAAAATGTCGTCGCGCAACTGGACGGCAAGGCCTGGCACACCCCCGCATTGTTCGACTGGCTGCAGAAGATGGGCAACGTCGCGCCGCAGGAAATGTATCGCACCTTCAACTGCGGCATCGGCATGGTGGTGGTCGTGGCCAAGCAGGATGCCGATGCGGCACTGAAGCAACTCAACGCTGCGGGTGAGACTGCGACTGTTATCGGCGTGATACGTGCGCGCCAAGGTAATGAGGCACAAACACAAGTCGCCTGATTTACGTTATAAAATTTTGCGATGAAAAAAGTAGTCATCCTGATCTCCAGTCGCGGCAGTAACATGCAAGCCTTGCTGGAAGCGCAACTACCCTGCCGCATCGAAGCGGTGATCAGCAATCGCGCAGATGCCGAGGGATTGAACATCGCCAAGGCGCATGGCATCCCCACGGCTGTGGTAGAGCATCGCGATTATCCTGATCGCGACAGTTTCGATGCCGCGCTTGCAAAATCGATCGATGCATTTAATCCGGATTTTGTGGCGCTTGCCGGCTTCATGCGCATCCTCACCGCAAAGTTTGTAACGCGTTATCACGGCAAACTCATCAACATCCATCCCTCGCTATTGCCGGCCTATGGCGGCCTCGACACCCATGCCCGCGCGTTGCAGGACGGGGTGAAGATTCACGGCTGCACCGTGCATTTCGTCACCTCCGATCTCGATCATGGCCCTATCATCATTCAGGCCGCTGTGCCGGTACTGCGTGACGACACCGAGCAAACGCTGGCGGCGCGCGTGTTGCGCGAAGAGCATCGCATCTATGCGCAGGCCCTCCGCTGGCTATGCAAAGATAAAGTGCTGCTGAACGAGCAGGGACAAGCCCTATTGCGTCATCGTAAACAGCCCGGTTTTGCGCTGGTTTCACCCGGCCTGGAATAAGCCTGATGACCATCAAATCGCTGCTAGTGTTTGCTGCCCTTTGGATATGCGCTGCCAGCCAAGCTTACGCTGCCTCACCGAACAGCGTGTCAGCCACCTATGATGTGTACAAAGGCAACCTGAGGATCGGGCAGATCGAAGAGACTTATACGCGCGACAATGAACGTTACTCACTTTCCAGCACCACGCGCGCGGTCGGCTTGCTGGCGATATTCAATCCGGGAAAAATCATCATCTCCAGCATCGGCCTGGTAGGCGCGCGAGGTCTGCAACCGCACCGCTTCAGCGACCAGCGAGAACGTCACGAGAGCAGGAATCGCCAGGCCTTGCTCGATTGGGATACCAAGCGCCTGACCTTGATCCAGCAGGCGCAGCGCACGACGGTCGCGCTGCCCGATGGCACACAGGATCGTTTGAGCGCGATGTATCAATTCATGTTCCTGTCGCTGCAAGCCGGCACTACCCTGGATTTTCCGATGACCAATGGCGACAAGCTGGATGACTACCACTATGTCATCCTGCGCGGCGAAACGCTCAAAACACCTGTCGGCGAATTTGACACACTGTATCTGGACAGCCAGGCAAAAAAAGGCGAAAACCGCACCGAGATCTGGCTGGCCACGCAGCAATATAATCTGCCGTGCAAAATGACCATCACCGATTCCGATGGCGATCAACTCACCCAGGTGTTGAGCAAACTCGAAATCAAGTAGACATTGAAATGTACATAGGAGCGGCACACCGCGCTACACTTGCGCTCCATAATCGTTGTTGTTTTAACCAGACCGTACTAATCACCGAATATCGTCCATGCTAATCACCGAATACCGAATAGACCTTGTCGTCCTGGCGCTGCGCACCATCCTGCCGCTGGATCATCCCGCCGACACCACGCTGCGCTATTTTTTCAAAAACGAACGCATCGGTTCCAACGAGCGCGAGCTGGTTGCCGAAACCGTGTTCGGCACATTGCGCCACCGCCTGTTGCTGGAACATACTTGTGCTGGCAATGCCACGCCGCGCCGCATGGCGCTCGCCTATCTGCTCAGGTTCGGCGGCTATAACCTGCGCGAACTCGAACCGGTGTTAAAGCACGGTGAAAAGGAATGGCTCGCTACCGTGAAGGGCGTGAAGATCGAGGAACTGCCATTGCCGGTGCAAGCCGAACTGCCCGAATGGCTGGTGGAAAAAATGCGCGTGTCCTATTCCGACAAAGACATTCTCACGATAGGCAAGTCCATGCAACAAGGCGCGCCGCTGGATATCCGCGTCAACACGCTGCTCGCCAAACGCGAAGACGTGTTGCAGCAACTGCACAACCAAAAGATCGAAGCGGCGGTTACGCCCTACTCGCCCCTCGGCATCCGCCTCAAGGAAAAAATCCCGCTGAACAAGGATGCGCTGTTTACCGAGGGCAAAGTCGAAGTGCAGGACGAAGGCAGCCAGTTGCTCGGCTTCCTGCTCGCGCCCAAGCGCAATGACATGGTGGTGGATTTCTGCGCCGGCGCGGGCGGCAAGACGCTGATGCTGTCTGCGCTAATGAATTCGCAAGGCCGCTTGTACGCGATGGATGTTTCGGAAAAGCGCCTCGCCAATCTCAAGCCGCGCCTCAAACGCTCCGGTGCCAGCAACATCCAGCCGATGCTGATCTCGCACGAGAACGACCTCAAAGTAAAACGCCTCGCGGGGAAAATAGATCGCGTGCTGGTGGATGCTCCGTGCAGCGGGCTGGGCACGTTGCGCCGCAATCCCGATCTGAAATTCCGCCAGTCGCCCGACAGCATCGCCGAACTCACCGTCAAGCAAGCCGCCATCCTCGCCTCCGCCAGCCGCTTGCTGAAAATAGGCGGACGCCTGGTATATGCAACGTGCAGCATCCTGCCGGAAGAAAACCAGCACATCGTGCAAGCCTTCCTCGCCGCGCATCCCGATTTTGTGCTGCGCCCTGCAGGCGTAGTGTTACAGCAACAAAAGATCGCGCTGGAAGCCGGAGATTATCTGGAACTGCGCCCGCATCTGCATAACACAGATGGGTTCTTTGCGGCGGTGCTGGAAAGAATTTAATCTTCAATTACAGGTGCAATTCTGTAAATTCTGTAAAATGGGCATTATTGCGACGGTGTCAAATCGCGCCTAGAACTTCCTTTCAGGAGATATCATGTTTTCAAATTTACCATGGTGGGGCTATATCCTCGCCGCACTGTCGCTCACACATATCACCATTGCGTCGGTAACCATATTCTTGCACCGCCACCAGGCGCATCAATCACTGGATCTGCATCCTCTCGCCAGTCATTTTTTCCGCTTCTGGTTGTGGCTGACCACCGGCACAATAACCAAGGAATGGGCCGCCATTCACCGCAAACACCACGCCAAATGCGAAACTGCGGATGACCCGCACAGCCCGGTAATACTGGGCATCAAGAAGGTGCTGCTGGAAGGCGCCGAGCTTTACCGCAAGGAAGCCAAGAACCTTGAAACGCTGGAAAAATATGGCCGCGGCACACCGGACGACTGGCTGGAGCGCAACCTGTATTCCAAACACAGCGGCAAAGGCATCGCGTTGATGCTGCTCATCGATGTGCTGCTGTTTGGTCCGATCGGCATCACCGTCTGGGCGGTGCAGATGATGTGGATACCGGTGATGGCGGCTGGCATCATCAATGGCGCCGGACACTACTGGGGCTATCGCAACTTCCAGTCTGCCGACGCCTCCACCAACATCGTTCCGTGGGGCATCCTGATCGGTGGCGAAGAACTGCACAACAATCACCACGCCCATATCGGTTCCGCCAAGCTGTCCAATAAATGGTTTGAGTTCGACATCGGCTGGCTATACATCCGCAGCCTGGCTGCGCTGGGGCTGGCCAGGGTAAAACGGGTCGCGCCTAAATTGCGCCTGAATACCGCCAAAACAGTATGCGATATCGAGACACTGCATGCGGTAATGGCCCACCGTTACGAAGTCATGGCTAAATATGCCACCTCCCTGAAGAAAACCTATCGCGAAGAGATCGCGCAGCTCAAACTGCGCATGCCCGGCCTGGGGAAAGTCGATCTCATGCGTGTCAAACACTGGCTGCATGTCGATGCAACCGTGCTCAGCGCGCAGGAAAAATTAAAATTGGGCCTGGTCATTCAAGCCAGCCAAAAGTTGAATATTGCCTACACGCTACGCCAGGACCTTATCGCGATCTGGCAACGCTCCACGGCAACCAAGGAGCAGATGGTAAAAGACCTGGAAGACTGGTGCCGTCGCGCCGAAGCCAGCGGCATCGAAGCGCTGCAACAATTTTCCAGACGCTTGCGCTATTACGCCTGAACCTTGTTCCGCGCCAGCATGGTTAAAAAGAAAGCCGGTTGCTTACGCAACTGGCTTTTTTTATATGGCGGATGGCGGGTGTGATCATTTATAAAATTTCTATGTGCAGATATTTTTGCTTCGCGATCTTATTGGCATCCACCTTTCTGCCGGTTAGAAGCTACAGCCAGGGATGGTCTTTTGATGATGCCTCTTCAGAATGGGGAATGTTTGTGCTTGGCCTTGCCAGCGGCTACGGCGCTCACGAGCTCGGCCATTATGTGGTCGCCACGTCCAAAGGATATCCAGTTAGCCACGATGGACTTTCCATCGTCTATCCCAACGCAAAGTTCACTGACGCTGACCATCTACAAGTGGCGTCCGCAGGATTTCAAACGCAATGGCTGATGGCAGAGTTGGCGTTTCGTGATCACAACGGCAATGAGAAAAAAGCAGCGCCGGGCAACTTCGGCGCCGGGGTGATCTGCGCCCATCTGGGCATCACCCTGGCTTATCTGACTGTGCTGAAAGATCATCAACAAGGCGACGTGGCCGGCATGGCCGAAGCAACCAAACGTTCCAATGATCAGATCGTTTTAGCCTTGGCCATTCCGGGAGCACTGGATGCCTGGCGCCTGTTCGGAAACCAGGTGCCGGAATGGGTTCCGCAACTCTCCGTCGCCAGCAAGGGTCTGGGAATTGCCTGGGCTTGGACTTATTGATGAGGTAGGTTATTGCAAAAATTCTGCATGGCGTGTTCTGACGATAGTCAGATGTATCATCAGTATTCTTCGTATGCGAGATGCAAGAAAGGCCGCATGAGATTTTTCATAACGATACTGTCGGCGTTGCTGCTTGTCGGCTGCGCCTCTTATAGCGGGACAGGCCTCAGGCCCGGCGAAGCGCGGGTTGAGGATGTGATACGCGTCATGGGCAGCCCGGCAATGCGCTGGCAAGATTCAGACGGCTCACAACAACTCGCTTACCCTCGCGGCATCCACACGTTCATGGTGCAGATCGGTTCGGATGGCAAAATGCAACGCATCGAGAATATTCTGGATATGAAAACCTTTGCGCGCATCCGCCCCGCCATGACCAAAAGCCAGGTGCTGCGCATCCTGGGTCCATCGGAGCCGTCCGGGACTGCTTACTTCAAGGCCCGCGATGAACTGGTGTGGGAATGGCGCTACTGCGACGAATGGAATGAACGTGCTCGCTTTGACGTCCTGTTCGACGGCAGCAAGGAAGTGGTGCGTTCAACCCAGAGCCAGACTGAATCACAAATGGGGCTTTGTGGCCGGGAAGGAAGTTGTATTTGCGGGCATGCCAAATAATTTTCATCCTGGTTATCCAAAGTGATTGCGTGACGTCCCAAAACGTAGCATTTCAGGAATCACGTACTTTGGGTACCCGCCTGAAGTAGTTGACAGCGTCAAGCTACAATTCTAGGATGTTCATTCTGGATGGGTGATCAAGCACCATCCGCAAACGTCAGCAGGAGGATTCCATCATGCTCGACATCAACAAAGTCATAAATGATGCCCGCCTTTTGGAAGCCGATCCGGAAGGTAACCTGTTCGATCTGGAACACTGGTCGCCGCTGGTGGCACAGCACCTCGCCGAGGCTGAGGGCATTGTGCTCACCGACGAACATTGGGAGATCATCATCTGCCTGAGAGAACGCTACCGCCATCACGGCATGGCTGGCAGTGCCCGCGAATTGCTACGCGAGGTGGAAGAAAGGTTTTGCGATGGTCGCGGGCGCAAAAAACTCTATGAACTGTTCCCCGGCGGGCCGGTCAGTCAAGCCAGCCGCATCGCTGGCTTGCCTCTGCCGCCGTATTCCAGTGATCGCTCCTTCGGCAGCGTGGAGTAGTACCCCCGCTGTATCCGCAAAGCTGTTGGGTTCCGTCACTATGCTACACAATTTGAACGTCAAGATGAATGGAGCTAGCCATGCCAAAAGCAAATCGTGGTGGATGGAAAACATGTAGTCGTGGGCACAAATATCGCGGTGTTGATCCTTGCCCGGTTTGCTGGCCTGGTGGTGCGAAGAAAAAAGCGAAGAAAGCCCGTAATGGTTGAGTGCCCGAAAAAGCCGGGTTAGCCTAGTCTGGCCATAATTGACGATGTCCTCCCGTATGGCTGCAGACTGCGTCCTATTGCTCCATCTGGCGTTCATCCTGTTCGCCCTTCTGGGTGCCGCTATGGCGGCGCGGTGGCGCTGGATCCCTCTTGTTCATCTTCCGGCTGCCGCATGGGGCTTCTTCGTTGAGCTCACCGGCCGCAGTTGCCCGCTCACCGACCTGGAGAACCACCTTCGCATCAAGGCGGGCCTATCGGGCTACTCGGATAGCTTCATTGAGCACTATCTCCTGGCCATCATCTATCCTGCCGGCCTCACCAGAGAAATCCAGTTCGCGCTCGCCGCTGTGGTCATCGTTGTCAACATTGCAATCTATGGTTGGCTCTTGGTCCGCAAGCGCGATTCGCACTGGGACAGCAAGACTAATAAGTAGGCGCGGACTCAAGCAACTCCTTCCAGCTTCTAAGCAAACCAAAAATGGAAGAGTAGATTAAATCATGAGCGGCCTGCGGACTACGATCAGGATATAAGCATATTAAGGAGTGCATCATGAAAGAATTTATGTTGATTATCCGCAATCAAATCGATCATCAAACAGCATGGTCGTCTGAACTGCACTAGCAGTTTCTCAAGAGCTGTGCAAGCTACATAGGCAAATTAAAGAAAGAGGACAAACTCATCACCGCACAGCCTCTGGTCAGGGAAGGTGTCATTGTGTCTGGCTCGCAAGGCACATGGAAGCAGATTCCATTTAATGAAAGCGAAGAAGTTCAAGTTGGTTACTATCACATCCTTGCCAGGGATTTGAACGAGGCGATCGAGATTGCAAAAGCAAATCCTGAATTCGAATATGGAACAACCGCCAGAATTGAAGTGCGTCCGATCAAAATGAAAGAAGAAACCACCGGCTACATCTATCCAAACCAGGCCGGTTAGCAAGACGACTGCGCTGCGATCGCGGCAATGGAGCCGACGTATTATTAATCGACTCCATCATTTCGCACTAAACAATTTATTCTGATACCAAAAGAGCCAATTGGCTACGGAAGCTACTTCATCGAATGCAAGCCAATGATATTGCCCTCGCTGTCAAAAACCAGCGCAATGAAACCGTACTGGCCAATCGACATTTTTTCGCTTTTGATCTTCCCGCCCGATGCCGCGACACGGCCCGCCTCGATAGCGCAATCCGCGCAACTGAAGTAAACCAAAGTGCTGTTCCCTCCGGACGGGACACCATCCATTTTGACCAAGGCACCTGAGGCACCGAAGCGATCCGCGGCCATCGGAAAACTCCACATCTCCATTCCCGGACTACTCAGCTTCTCCAACTTTACCTGGAAGACAGATTCGTAAAACCGCTTTGCACGGGCAATGTCTTGAACATATATTTCAAACCAACCAACAGGATTGTTTGTCATCGCATTTCTCCTTTAAGAGTAATTTGCAAACGAACACAACTATGGGCAAAGTATTTTAAACTCAAATATTCCATTTGCAACAATATCCCTTCTCGCACCTGTGGGATAACCAGCAACCAGGCCTTCGTTTCTTGATGGCCGAGTTGAATGGCTATAACGAGGATGAAAAAATATTGATGATGTCCCCTTGATTCGCAGACTGTGCCGCATACCCCGATTCACCATCACATTGCACCCAAAGTAGCATGCAACCATGCGAGTGATAGCCATCAGCACGTTGCGCGATTTCTGGGCGAAGCACCCGCAGGCGGAAACGCCGCTGCGCGCGTGGTATGCCGATGCGAGCCGGGCGGCCTGGAAAACCCCGGCGGACATAAAGGCGGCGCATCGCAATGCCAGCTTTGTGGGGAGCAACCGCATCGTGTTCAACATCAAGGGCAATGATTACCGCTTGATCGTGGCTGTGCATTACAACCGGGGGATGATGTACATCCGCTTTGTCGGAACCCATGCAGAATCCGAAGTGCTTTTGGCCGGGCACCCGTATGACGCGCTAGACGCGGGAAAGGTGTAGCAATGAAACTCAAGCCGATCAGAACCAAAGCAGAATACAAAGCCGCCTTGCGCGAGATCGAAGCGTTGTTTGATGTACCCAATAAATCGCCAGAAGCGGACAGGTTGGAAGTGCTGGTCATGCTGGTAGAAAAATACGAAGCCCAGCACTACCCCATTCCCGCACCAGACCCGATAGATTTTTTGAGCTACGCGATGGAAGCGCGCGGGTTGAGCCGCAATGATTTAGAGCCATACATCGGCAGCCGTGGCCGCGTGGCCGAAGTATTGAACCGCACCCGCCCGCTATCTCTTGCGATGATCCGGCGATTGTCCGAAGGCCTCAAACTGCCTGCAGATGTGTTGATCGCGGATTACGAACTGCGCCACGCTGCATAAAAATCCGTATTCCGAGCCTGCCCCTTTAGCTTTCACTCACAAGACAAGTCGACTTGTGAACCAAAGGAAATTGACTCCATCACTAAGGCTCTATAGTGGACCCCGATTTTCGGACAGTTAATTAAGATGGTAACCTGCTGTAACAAGGAGCAGGTTATGAGCGAAACGAAGCGCAAGATTTTCAGTGGCGAGTTCAAGGCCAAGGTTGCCCTCGAGGCGATCCGAGGCAT
>JANXXX010000123.1 GCA_025350405.1 Gallionella sp. | reverse complement strand
AGATTGTTTCGCCCTGCGCCCCCGCGCAGCCGCGACGAACTCATCGTTATCCATCATCGCAATCGCATCAGGATCGGCCCAGCCCAGTTCGCGCCAGATGTCGCGGCCATCTTTGCACTTGCCGAAGCGTTGCACCCGCTCGGACAGTATTTCGTGTTCCTGTTCCAGTGCGGCGAGCGTCCATGCATCGCCATTGTTGATGCTTGCAATGATCGCCTGCTGAAATGCCTCTATGCTATCCGGCACGATGGTGTCGCACTCGCCGAGCAGATAGCGGTGCTTGCCGCCGACGGTGCGCCACACCAGCGCACGGTCGCGCGAATCGTATTCTTCCACTCCACGCGCGGTCTCGATCACTTCCGGGCCGGACAGGCCGAGCCGCCCTTCCTCGCTCATGATGATCGCGCTGGCGCAACGCGCGGCGATGCCCATGCCGCCGAAGCAGCCGTACTGCCCGCCGATCGCGACGATCACCGGCACGCCCGCCGCGCGCGCCGACAGGATCGCGCGCATCACTTCCGACACGGCAATCAGCCCGGCATTGGCTTCCTGCAAGCGCACCCCGCCGGATTCCAGCAGTAATACCACCGCCGCCGGATGGTCACGCACCGCGCGTTCCAGCACACCGACGATCTTTGCACCATGCACTTCGCCCACTGCCCCGCCCATGAAGCCGCCTTCCTGCGCGGCGATGAAAATCTGTTTACCCGCAATGCTGCCCCGCCCGATGATTACGCCATCGTCAAAGGCCGCAGGCAGCTCCAGCGTCGCCAGATGCGGACTGGTCACGCGGACTTCGGCAGGCAGCCATTCATGGAAGCTGTCCGCATCCAGCAGACCGTCGATGCGCGCGCGGGCGTTGCTCTCGTAGTAGCTGCGTATCATGGCTGTACTTTCCTTGGCCCTTTACCTTTGTATGTCTCGATCGCCTGATCGAGGCGCAGGCTGACGATCGCCGGCGTCGCACCCGCATCGTTCACCGAGATGCGGATGTCACCGGCACGATGCCGTGCAAAAAAATCTTTCATCACCGCCTGCCAAATCGCGCCAAAGCCGCGCGCCACAGTCGATACCTCGATCTCGCACGCACCATTGAGCGCAGCCGGCTCCACCAGCACTTCGAGATTGCCCGAACCAAGTACGCCGACGATGGCGGTTGCGCCTTGTATCGGCGTGCCGTTGTCGAAACGGTATTTGAGATTTTCGATGGTCATGTTGTTTGCGCCTTTAACTTTATTGCAGCAATCATTCTGAGAGCCCTCTGATCAATCAACTAGCCATTCGACTAGGCTGCACAACAACCGCAGCCAAGTCGCTGGTTATCTCCAACTCTCTCCCCTAGGGGCGAGAGAGCAATCATCCCCTCTCCCGCTTGCGGGAGAGGGTTAGGGAGAGGGTTGCCGAAATATCGAATCATGCAATCCACAATCGCTCACCAATTCCTGAACCGCACCGGCGGTTGATACAGCCCGCCCGATGTCCTCACCAGATCCTTGATCGACCTTGCCGCGAGCAGGTCGCGCGTCGCATCGCGCTTGTTGATACCCAAGTCTTCTGCGCGCCTTATCACCCCTCGGTCGCGCAAATTTTCCACGATGCGCACATCCCGTCCCAGGCCCATCGCGGTGTATCCCGCGACGCCGCGTATCGCCTGTTCGCGTTCTTCGGCATTGGCGCACAACAGCAGATTGGCGATGCCCTCCTCGGTGAGGATGTGGGTGACATCGTCGCCGTAGATCATCACCGGTGGAATCGGCATGTTGGCGAATTCTGCGAGCTTCCATGCATCGAGTTTATCTACAAAGGCGGGTTGCATGTGCTCGCGGAACGTCTCGACCATCTGCACTACCAGCTTGCGGCCCCGCGGAATACCCGGGTACTGTGTCCGTCTTTGCTCACCGGCACGCAGCCACGCGGGGCTGGCATGACGCCGCCCTGCGGCATCCGCGCCCATGTTGGGCGCACCGCCAAAGCCCGAGATACGATCCAGTGTCGCGGTCGAGCTGTTGCCTGCCATATCAATTTGCAATGTCGAGCCGATGAACAGGTCGCAGGCATAGTGGCCTGCTGCCTGCGAGAATGCGCGGTTCGAGCGCATCGTTCCATCCGGCCCGGTGAAGAACACGTCGGGGCGCGCAGCGATGTAATTCTCCATGCCGAGCTCGGAGCCGAAACAATGAATAGACTTCACAAATCCGGCCTCGATCGCGGGTATCATCGCGGGATGCGGATTGAGCGCCCAGTGGCTGCATATCCTGCCCTTCAGCCCGAGGCTCGCCGCATAGGTGGGCAGCAGCAATTCGATCGCGGCGGTGTCGAAGCCGATGCCGTGGTTCAGGCGCTGCACGCCATACTCGGCGTAGATGCCCTTGATCGCCATCATCGCCATCAGCACCTGTATCTCGGATATCTGCGCCGGGTCGCGGGTGAACAGCGGCTCAATGAAATGGGGACGCGGGTTGGGAATCACGAAGTTCACCCAGTCGCCGGGGATATCCACGCGCGGCACCTTGTCCACCAGCTCGTTGACCTGCGCGATCACGATGCCGTTCTTGAACGCGGTCGCCTCGATGATCGCCGGCGTATCCTCGGTGTTCGGCCCGGTGTACAGATTGCCGTGCGCATCGGCGGATTGCGCGGCCACCAGCGCGACATGCGGCGTGAGGTCGACGAAATAGCGGCTGAACAATTCCAGATAAGTGTGGATCGCGCCGATGCGAACCTTACTTTTCCCTTCTGGGCTCTTGCCCACCATGCGCGCCAGCCGCGTGGCCTGCGGGCCGGAGAACGAGAAGTCCACTTGCTCCGCGATGCCCAATTCATAAAGGTCGAGATGCTCGGGCAGCGCCAGCACCGATTGCAGCATGTGCAGTTTATTCACCCGCGCGGGGTCGACGCGCGTCAACGCTTGCGCCAGAAAATCCGCCTGCTTCTGGTTGTTGCCTTCCAGACACACGCGGTCGCCCGGCTCGAGCACAGCTTCGAGCAGTTGAACCGCCATATCCGCACTCACCACCTTGTCGCGCAGCGAATCGCCAAGCGCAGATGCTGCACGTTCAAGCTTGCGGTTACGGCGCTGACGTTCGTTATCCCAGATTTTTCCAGATGAGTTCGGCATTATTTTTGGGTGCCGAGAATATTGTTATAAGAACTTTCAACAAATAGCTTGCTTTGCATAGCTGGCCCTTACGCACCGTGCAACCTGATGAACTTCTCAGTATTTGAGTATTTCTGTTCATATTCCTTTCCAGCTTTTTTCTTCATGGCCCTCACTGCATTTAAATATGGATTTTCTCCGTTAACCTGCACATTATTGAAGGCGAATGCGTAGATATTATTCGAGTTTTGGCGCGTGAAAACCCTTGGTATATTTACAATACGGTAGTTAGCCCTGCACTCCATCTGTAGCGAACTTCCTTCCATGCGATGGTACACACTTGGAGTAAGGATAAACCCTAACCAATTTTGCTCTTCCCCATATTGGTTTTACCCCGATTTAACGGATACCTCATTAAGAGTGATAATAAACTCGGAGGTAAACGATGCACAAGCGCAGAAAATACAGTCAGGAATACAAACAGGAAGCAGTCCAACTTGTTCGGCAATCTGATATTCCATTAGC
>JANXXX010000096.1 GCA_025350405.1 Gallionella sp. | reverse complement strand
AAATCAATGCCGGCCCCGCCGGTCCCAGCGCAGAACAGCGTCAGCGTGGCGCTGCGCACGTGTGGGGCGAGGTAAAAAATGGCGCGGGTCAAACGGCCACGGCACGTCTCGACACGATGGAAGGCTACAGGCTCACCGCACAGACCGCGTGGGATATCGCCAAGCGAACCGCCAATGGCGAAGCGCAGCCCGGTTTTCGCACGCCGTCCATGGTGTTTGGTGCGGATTACATCCTGAGCTTTGCAGGGACTCAGCGTATCGATTTGTGAAGTCGCGCGAACCGCCCCTGGTTCGAATGGCACTTACTTAAGACCCACTCCAAAATTTCGTCATTCCCGCGGAAGCGGGAATCCAGAGACTTTCGACACACACAGACACTGGGCCCCCGCTTCCGCGAGGGCGACGATGTTTTTTGCATATGGCCTGGATAACTCGAAGGGCACAAAATTTATCCCGGACAGCAGTGCGCCTTCGCGGGAATGACGCTGTTTTCGGGTCTAATGGACAATTCAGTATGAACGACAAATTTATTATCGCAGGAAAAACTTACAATTCGCGCCTTCTGGTCGGCACTGGGAAATACAAGGATTTCACCGAGACCAAGGTAGCGGTGGAAGCCAGCGGCGCGGAGATCATCACCATCGCGATACGCCGCAGCAACATCGGACAAAATCCGAACGAGCCGAGTCTGCTGGAAATTTTGCCTCCGTCGAAATATACGCTGCTGCCTAACACGGCAGGCTGCTACACCGCCGAAGACGCGGTACGCACTTTACGTTTGGCGCGCGAGTTATTGGATGGGCACAGTCTGATCAAACTCGAAGTGCTGGGCGATCCGCAATCGCTGTATCCGAACGTGATCGAAACCATTGCAGCCGCGAAGACGCTGGTAGCCGAAGGCTTTCAGGTGATGGTGTATACCTCGGACGATCCTATCATCGCCAAACAACTGGAGGACATCGGCTGCGTGGCGATCATGCCATTGGCTTCGCTGATCGGCTCGGGCATGGGCATACTCAACCCGTGGAATCTGCATCTCATCATGGAACGCGTGCAAGTCCCCGTGATCGTCGATGCGGGCGTGGGCACCGCTTCGGATGCCGCGATTGCGATGGAGCTGGGTTGTGCCGGTGTGCTGATGAACACGGCGATTGCCGGCGCACAACAGCCGGTGCTGATGGCTGGCGCGATGAAAAAGGCTGTGGAAGCCGGTCGCGAAGCTTTTCTCGCCGGACGCATGCCGAAAAAACTTTACAGCGCCAGCCCGAGTTCCCCGACAGCGGGTATCATCGGTTCGGTTCGCAACTAAAACCTTTATCCGCAGATTAAACAGATTTTAAGAACTTGAATCTGCGTAAATCTGTGTAATCTGCGGACAGATATGCCTTTGAATACCATGACCGACACATCCGCTCTCAGCAAACGCCACATCCGCAGCTTTGTGTTGCGCCAAGGGCGCGTGTCGCCCGCGCAGCAGCGCGCTTGCGATGAGCTGCTGCCGCGCTTCGGGATTCCATATTCTGCGCGCCCGTTAAACCTCGCTATGGCCTTTGGACGCGACGCGCCCAAGATTCTGGAAATCGGCTTCGGCATGGGTGACAGCACTGCGGCCATCGCGCTGACCGATCCCGACAGCGATTACCTCGCGCTGGAGGTGCATACGCCGGGTGTGGGCAACCTGCTCAAGCTGATCGACGCCCAACACATCTCCAACATCCGCATCATTCAACACGACGCCGTGGAAGTGCTGCGCGACATGATAGGCAATGCAACGCTGGACGGTGTGCACATTTTTTTCCCCGACCCCTGGCACAAGGCGCGCCACAACAAACGCCGTTTGATCCAGGCGCCGTTCATCGCACAATTGGTGCAGAAGCTCAAACCCGGCGGGTATATCCATGCCGCTACCGACTGGCAGGATTATGCCGAACAAGTGCTGGCAGTGTTAAGCGCCGAGCCGTTGCTGGAAAATACGGCGGCAGATTACGCGCCGCGCCCGGCTTATCGGCCGCTCACGAAATTCGAGCAGCGCGGCATACGTCTGGGGCACGGGGTGTGGGATTTGTTGTTTCGCAGAAAAATATAGCCCGGGAAAATCAACTGCCGTTGAACTCCAAGTCCGGCGCGCGGTTGAGCAGTTCTTCTATCATCTCTGCGACAGGAACGTGCTCATAGAGAATGCGATAGACGGCTACACAAATCGGCATCGCAACGCCCAGGCGTTGTGCGAGGTGATGCACTTCCCGCACGGTGTAAACGCCCTCGGCAACATGACCGAGCCTGCGCAATATCTCCGTCAATTCGTGCTTCTGCACCAACATCAAACCGACCTGACGGTTACGCGACAAGTCACCAGTGCAGGTAAGTATCAAATCACCCAAACCGGAAAGTCCGCTCAAGGTTTCTGCACGCCCGCCGAGCTTCAAGCCAAGACGGGTGATCTCGGCCAGACCGCGGGTCAGCAAGGCGGCGCGCGCGTTCAACCCCAACCCCATGCCGTCGCATATGCCGGCAGCAATCGCCATCACGTTTTTCACCGCTCCGCCGACCTCTACCCCCACCATGTCGGAGCTTGCATAGATGCGCAAGCGTGCGTGGTGCAGCGCCTGCGCCGTGCTGCGCGCAAATGCCTCGTCAGCAGAAGCAAGCGTCAATGCGGTTGGAAGACCACGCGCGACTTCTTGCGCAAAACTGGGCCCGGACAACACGCCGTATTGGCATCCTGTAGGCAACACTTCGGCAACGACTTGATGCGGTAACTTGGCGGTCTCCGCCTCGAAACCCTTGCATACCCATATCACGCCGCAGCTTGTCCCAGATGTGTCGGGCGGGTAGCTTGGCAGCAGCACGAGCTGATGCAACATCGAACGCAACGCGGCGGTGGGGACGGCGATAATTACCAGTTCGGCAGCTGCCAATGCACCGGAAAAATCCGGGCTTAATTCAATATTGGCGGGCAATAAAATATCGGGCAGATAGTGTTGATTGTAACGCGTGCGTCGCATCGCTTCGATTTGTGCAGTATCGCGTGCCCACAGCGTTACGCGATGACTGGCCGACAGGCTGATGGCCAGTGCGGTTCCCCAAGCTCCCGCACCGATGATGGTAATGTTCATAGCGCAGGGGCGTAATGTAAATGTGCGTCAGCCACCCCATACCTCGGCACTGCGCACATAGCCCATATTTCCGTCCAGATGACGCACTCTGATCCAACCCGTGCCGGTCGAATCAATGCGTTCCAAGGCCACTTGCTGGCGTACCTGAAAGAGCCGCGGCGAACCCGAATCGGGCCCGGCATGCACATCTACCAGCGGCAAAAGCGCAAACACATAACGCTTGTTGGTCAGCGCGCGTTTTTCCACCCAATACAAACTGCCGGATCGGTCACGCACCTTGACCCAGCTTTCCAGCGTGACAATTTGCTCGAATGGCATATAGCGATTCACCACGAATAACTTTCGCGCCTTGACCGAAGGTGCGTCGTAAAGTATCGCGTTGCTTTCGCTGACTGACACATATTCCATTGCATCAACCAAACTCGCGCTAAAAATCAGCGCAAACAGGGCAATCAAACGCATGAAGCCAAGCGGTTTCATTAATGGGTAGTCGTTGATGATGCAGCCTGCGCCTGTTGCTGCCTCTGTTGCTGGTAGAGCCCGTCGAAGTTTATCGGGTTCAGCAGTACCGGCGCGAAACCACCGCGCACGGCCACATCGGAAACAGCCTCGCGCAAATAGGGGAACAAAATGTTCGGGCACATCACCGCCAGAATCGGTTCCAATTCTTCGGTCGGTACATTGCGTATCTGGAAAATGCCCGCCTGCTTCACCTCGATCAGGAACATTATCTTTTCGCCGATCTTGGCAGTGACAGTAGCCATCACCACGACCTCAAACTGACCCTCTTCAATCGAGCCGGCTTGGGTATGCAGCTGAATATCGACTTGCGGGTTCTCTCGCTCCAGAAATATTTTCGGGGCGTGCGGGATTTCCAGTGACATATCTTTCACGTAAATTTTGTCCATATTGAATATGGGCTGTTTATTCTCTTGTGCTGCTACGCTCATGATTCTTTCCTTAAAATATTTTTAAAATTCGTGTTTTGCCAAAAGCTCATCCAGTCCACCGGCATGATCGAGTGAAGCAAGATCGTCATAACCGCCAACGTATACACCGTTAATATAGATTTGTGGTACCGTGCGTCGCCCGGTTTTTTCCATCATCGCGATGCGTAATTCAGGTTGTAAATCAACGCGTAGCTTCTCGATCTCCTGCACCCCCTTATGCTTCAGCAACTGCTCGGCCCGGACGCAGTATGGACACACGGCGGTGCTATACATCATTACTTTTGCCATACTTAATTTTGGCCTTGTCTATTTTTCCAGTGGCAAATTGTTTTTTTGCCATGCTTGTACACCGCCCGCCAAATTGTAAACCTGGGCAAAGCCCTGCTTACCCAACAAAAAACATGCCGTGCCGGAGCGATTACCGCTGCGGCACACCACCACGATGGGCTGGTCCTTGTGCTTTTCCAATTCGCCCATGCGTTCTTTAAGTTTACCCAACGGAATCAATTTTGAATTCAACACATGTCCTGCATCATATTCGCTCTGCTCCCGCACATCCAGCACGACAGCGTTCTTGTGATTAATGAGCTGCAATGCGTCGGCTGAATTCACCTCTTTGACGCCCCGAAAACGATTGCCAAATAACGACCATAACAACATGAGGCCGCTTAATACGGCAATGGAAATCGAAATTAAGTTATTGTTGATGAACTGCACGGTGGTACTCCTGAGCTTTTTGAAGCGCGAATTCTAGCAGAGCGGAAAAATGCGCGGGGTCTTTCTCCGACAATTCGATCATCTGTTTATGCGCGGGGCCGAATCCTCCCGGATAAGACCAGATAGCCTGCACCATCATGACTTGGGCTTGCTCCAACCGATCTGCCTGCGCCAACAGTAATGCCTGACGGTATGCCACCACGCCTACCGGCAAAAAATGCAACACCCGTGTATTAACAATCAGCTTTTCCTTGAGATGTTCATCATTCACCTTGATCAATGAACTCATGTTCAGCTCGGCGTATGGCGATAACAATGAACTGCCATGAATGGCAACCAGCTTATTGCGATACAGCTCGGATGAACCGGCTGCTTCCACACCCGATGCCGAACGAATCGCCTCCACCTCCTCCAGGTCGCGATACCCGATCAGCAATTGCATCAGTGATATCAAACTCATCAACAAAAAGGCAGCCACAGATATGCGCCCCACCTTGCGCATATTTAGCCTGTAGCGGGTCTCATCGAATGCGCCCAATAGAATCGCTGCGATTGCAATGAAGTAGGTGTACCACAATGGGTATTCGAGCATGCTGTGGATGGCCAGCACACCCAATACAGCATAACCCCACCAATGGGCCGCACTCAGCGACGCACGCCTTATGCCATGTAACCAAATTCCCAACGATACGAACAAAGCCAACAATCCAGTGATGCCCGCTTCAGCAGCGAGTTGAAATATCAAGTTGTGCGCGTTGTTATAGAGACCAAAAATATAATTTACTCGAAACTCCGGCAATAACTGAAAGTGATGCCAGGCGAATTGCCCGAAACCCACCCCTAACCACGGTGACTGCGTGAACATCAGCCACGCCTCGTGCCACATGTAGAATTTGATCCAAACAGTACTTGATTGACCCGCATCATTATTCAGCACGCTGAACAACCGCTGCACGGTATTAGTACTGTCATATACTCCCGCAAC
Organism: Gallionella sp.; assembly: GCA_025350405.1. Taxonomy (GTDB): domain Bacteria; phylum Pseudomonadota; class Gammaproteobacteria; order Burkholderiales; family Gallionellaceae; genus Gallionella. Next base: position 13,382 of record JANXXX010000096.1, on the reverse strand, counting down.
AAAGGGCAGTTGCACAACCCAATGCATCAGTCCAAGTCCGGCAATCAGCAGCAGACAGTAGCGAAACAGTGCTCGCTGGCACGCATCGCGCCGCGCCCACCACCATGCCAACCCAGCCATCATCAACAGATACAGCCAAGAGCTGCGTGAGCCGCTCAACGTCAACACAAATAGCAGAGGCAATGCCAACAAGACTACCTGGCCCGCTCTCAATTTATGTTGCTGGTATAGCAATCCGAGCGAAATCATGCCTAGCGCAATGTAATTGGCGAAATGATTGGGTTGCGCGATGTTGCCATACACAACTGTTGAAACTTTCCCCACTATCACCCAATCAAATGGAGTACTCCAGCGAAAATGTTGCAGCACACCGATCACTGCACTCAGCTCCGAACCTATCAACAAGGAGATCGCCAACACCTGCGCCAGTTTTGCCATGCCAAAGCAATCGCGCAATCTGGCACCAAGCAACATCAGTAACGCCGCGAACAGCAGGTACAAGACATACAGCATCGCCTGGTCAAAATAGACAATTTTACCCAAACCCCATTGCAGCAATGCCACGCCCATCAGCGCGGCGGGCAATTGCGTGATGCGCGGGATTTCCGGTTGCTGCCAGAAGTTACGGCCAACCAGCAGGGTGAGGGCCAGCACACCGAGCAGCGCGCTCCACCATTCCTGATAAAATGCGGTTAGTGGATATGCGTGGCGATAAACCAGAAACGGCAAAACCCACATCAACCCGACCAAGGTCAAGCTGATGTGGGTCCACTTAACATCGGACAACCGGAGCAACTGCAGCGCGTTCTTTAACACGAGCTATTTTTTACGCCTAACCTGGCAAGAATATTGTTCAGTGGACAGATCCGGGTAAACCCGCTCTGAAGCAGATTCAAGCCCACAAAGGCGGTGAAGAATAAAAAGTATTTGCTCACAAATATCGGGCTGGCGTCTATTCCCAGCGCCAGCGACAACAAGACGAAAGAACCTGCGACGATACGGACTATGCGTTCTGCATTCATGCTTTGAAGCTCCTATGGTTGATAAAACTGATTTTACTGGAATTTTTTGTAGAGAGTGGCGTAATACAACACCGGAATGACCACCAGGGTCAGCACGGTGGAAACCAGGATGCCGAATATCAATGAAATGGCCAGACCATTGAAGATCGGGTCATCCAGAATGAACAGTGCGCCCAGCATGGCCGCCAGTCCGGTCAAGATAATGGGTTTGGCACGCGCGCTCGCCGCCGCAATCACCGCGTGCTGCGTATCTACGCCATCGCGTATTTGCAGGTTGATGAAATCCACCAGCAATATCGAATTGCGCACGATGATGCCCGCCAGCGCGATCATGCCTATCATCGAGGTCGCAGTGAACTGGCTGCCCAACAGCGCATGGCCAGGCATCACACCGATAATCGTGAGCGGAATCGGTGCCATGATGATCAGCGGCACAACATAAGACTTGAACTGCGCCACCACCAGCAGGTAAATCAGCAACAGCCCCACGCCATAGGCGATGCCCATATCGCGGAAGGTTTCGAAAGTCACCTGCCATTCGCCGTCCCACTTCAGTGCATAACCTGCATAGGGGTCGCTGGGCTGCTTGAAAAAATAACTCTCCAGTTTGCCGCCTTGCTCCAGCGGCGTGCCACTCACACTGCTGTTAATGCCGAACATGCCGTATAACGGGCTGTCCAGCTTGCCTGCCATATCGCCGAACACATACACCACCGGCAGCAAATCCTTGTGGTAGATCGGGTAGTCGCGCTGCTGGGTGACCGCTTGCACCACCTCGGAAAGCGGCACCAATACCCCGTCGCGAGCCCTGACTTTGAGTTTAAGCACGTCGTCGATGCGGCTGCGACGTTCGGCAGGCAGGCCCATGCGCAATGGCGGCGCATATTTCGCATCGGCATCGTGCAACGAGGCGACATCCTGACCGGACAACGCGACGCCGATCACATCCACTATGTCGCGTGGTGCAACGCCCAGCAACGCGGCCTTGCTCTGCATCACTTGCAACAGCATTTTGGGTGCGGCCTCGGTCACGCTATCGTCTATGCCGACGATGTCCGCCGTCTTGCCGAATTGCTCGCGCACCTTGCCCGCCACCTTGCGCGCGCCTTCATAATCCGGCCCGTATATTTCCGCGACGATGGGTGACATCACCGGCGGACCGGGCGGCACCTCGACGATCTTCACATTCGCGCCCCAGGTCTTGGCGATTTTTTGCATAGGCTCCAGCGCGGCGCTGGCGATCTCATGGCTGCTGCGGCTGCGATGATGCTTGTCGCGCAGGTTGACCTGGATATCGCCCTGCTCGGCCGCGCTGCGCAAATAATATTGACGTACCAGGCCATTAAAATTGATCGGCGAAGCCGTGCCAGCATAGGCCTGATAATCTGTGACTTCCGTTACCGTTGCCAGATAGCCGCTGATTTCATGCAGCACCGCGCTGGTCTGTTCCACGGGAGTACCGGCGGGCATGTCCACCACAATCTGGAATTCAGACTTGTTGTCGAATGGCAACATTTTCAACACCACCAGTTTCACCACGCCTAGCGACACGGCCAACAGCAGGCCGCCCAATATGGCCAGCCACAATTTACGCCGCGCCGGTTTGCCGTGCACGCCATTCAGGAACGGGGTCAGATATTTTTTAAAAAAGCGATGGATTTTAGTGTCGCGTTCGTCTTGCACCACCACGTGATGCGCACCTGCGAAGCGCAGCACCAGCCAGGGAGTGATGACGAATGCCACCGCCAGAGAGATCAGCATGCCCATGCTGGCATTGATCGGGATCGGACTCATATACGGGCCCATCAAGCCGCTGACAAATGCCATCGGCAACAACGCGGCGATCACCGTCAGTGTAGCCAATATGGTCGGGCTGCCCACTTCGTCCACCGCTTCAGGAATGATCTCCGACAACGGCTGATGGGTAGCCAGCGCGCGACGACGATGGATGTTCTCCACCACGACGATTGCGTCATCCACCAGGATACCGATGGAGAAGATCAGCGCGAACAGCGACACACGATTCAACGTGAATCCATACGCCCAAGATGCGAACAGGGTTGCGGCCAATGTCAACAGCACCGCGATACCGACCACGAAAGCCTCGCGCCGCCCCATGGTTAGCCACACCAGCACGACTACAGCAGCCGTGGCGAACAACAATTTCTTGATCAACTTCATGGCCTTGTCGTTAGCGGTTTCACCATAGTTGCGTGTAGTGCTGACCTGCACATCGGCGGGAATTATGCTGCCCTTCAACTCATGCACCCGCGCCAGCAACCTCTCGGCGATTTCCACCGCGTTCGCACCGGGCTTTTTGGTGATCGCCAGCGTTAATGCGGTGTACTCGCCCTTGGCATTGATTTGCTTGTCCGCTGCGGCGGGGCCAGCCCCCAGCCACACATAACTGCTCGGCTGGTCTGCGCCATCCTGTACTTCTGCGACGTCGCGCAGGAATACCGGCTTGCCATCCGACACGCCGATCACCAACTGCCTCACTTCATTGGCATTGCTCAGAAAGCTACCGGTTTGCACCAGCACTTCGCGGTTGTTCTGCACCAGATTGCCGGCATTCTGCGACACGTTGGCGGATTGCAATGCCGCGCGCACATCCTGCATCGTGAGCTGAAAGGCATTCAGGCTTTCCGGGTTAAGCAACACGCGCACCATGCGCTGGGTTGCGCCCAGCGTCGTGACTTCGCGGGTTCCCGGAACGCGCTTCAATTCCGCTTCGATGGCGTGCGCCACCTGGGTAAGTTCGATACTGCCGCCTGCCGCCTGCTCACGCCATAGCGTCAGCGCAACCACCGGCACATCGTCTATCCCCCTGGCTTTGATGATAGGAGGCAATACGCCTAGCGTGGGCGGCAACCAATCTGCATGCGAGTTCAGCACGTCATACAACTTGACCAGCGAGGGCACATGTTCTTCGCCAACCTTGAACTGCACGGTAATGATGGCCATGCCCGGCTGCGCCACCGAATAGACATGATCCACCCCGGCGATTTGTGCCAGCACCTGCTCGGCCGGCGTTGCCACGGTGTTGGCCACATCTCTGGCTGAAGCACCCGGATAGGCGATCAGCACATTCGCCATCGTGACGTTGATCTGCGGCTCTTCCTCGCGCGGCGTTACCAGCACTGCAAACGTACCCAGCAGCACGGCAACCAGTGCCAGCAGCGGGGTCATTTGCGAGTGCAAAAAATATTTAGCGATGTGTCCTGAGATTCCCATGTTTATTTTATTTCCAATAATGAAGCAAAATTGCGTGGCTGAAGTTCGTGTTAGATCATCAAACCCCGAACTTCAAATTACTGCTTCATGCCCGCCTTGATCGGATCCAGAGCCACCTGCTCACCGGGGTTCAGCCCCGCCAGCACTTCCACTGCACCATCTGCGCTTACTTCGCCCAATCGCACCTGACGTAATTTCACTCCGCCTTTTTCATCGACGACATACACCGCCACAACCTCACTGCGATGCAGCACTGCGCTTCCTTGTATCACCAGCCTGTTGGCTTTGCCTACTACAAAATGTGCGCGCACGAACATCCCCGGATACACTCCGGCTTCATTGGCGGGAAGATACACGCGCACTTGCGTGCTGTGTGTGCGCGCATCGGCAAGGGGCTGCACCGTGGTCGATGCTGCCTTGACCCATTTACTTAATGAGGGCACTTCCACCAGAACCTTGGGATGCGCGCCGATATCCGGCAACTTGTACTGCGGCACACTCACCACGACGCGCATTTCTGCCGGATCAAATCCGACCATCATGGGTTTGCCTGGCATGACCATCTCGCCCACTTCCACCAAACGAGCCGCGACCACCCCGCTGTAAGGTGCCACCACTGAGCTATAACCATGAGCCAAACTGGCCTGACTCGCACCCGCCTCGCTGGCGGCGGCCTGCGCCCTCGCTACCTGGTAATCGGCCTGCGCTTTGTCCAAAGCCGACTGGCTGATGAACTTTTGCTCGAATAATTGTTTGGAACGTTCATAAGTCGCCTTGGCGTTCTGCATCGTCGCCTGCGCCTGCAACACTTGTGCATTGCTACCAGCCAGAGCTTGCGCAGTCTCGCGCTCATCAATGCGCAAAATCACCTGCCCTTTGTTGACGCGACTACCCACATCAAACAGAATTTCTTTGATGCGCCCGCCAATTTGTGCCGATACCGTGGATTGGCGTGTCGCCTCCACCAGACCTTCGACGCTATACGTCTGCTCCACTTCACGATATTGAACCTGTGCCACGGCAAGCGGATCGGCTGCCTGAGCGGTTTTCGCTCCCAGCAACAGCAGGGCAATAATCCAGGACTTTTTCATTATGTTTAACCCGTTCATGAATTTATATATATATTAGAATATCCTAATATACAACAGTAAGCAAGTCCCGTTTTTAAACCATTCAACGGGGCAAACCTGTTATTTGCCGCAGATCGCCGCGCAGCTTTCCGCTACCAGAGCCGGGCCGCGATAGACCAAACCGCTGTATAGCTGCACCAACGCGGCGCCGACGTGGATTTTTTCGGCAGCATCGAATCCGCTCAAAATACCGCCCACACCGATGATGGGCAACTGTCCATTGAGTTCAGTAGCGAGCTGACGGATCACGTTGGTTGATTTTTCACGTACGGGAGCGCCGCTCAAGCCGCCTGCCTCGTTGCCGTGTGGCAGGTTCTCAACGCCCTCGCGTGACAGCGTAGTGTTGGTAGCGATCACGCCGTCCATGCGATGGCGCATCAACAGCGTAGCGATTTGTTTGATTTGATCACCGTCCAGGTCAGGAGCAATCTTTACGGCCAGCGGCACGTATTTGCCATGCAGCTCGGCAAGCTTTTCCTGCTCGGCTTTCAATTGCGCGAGTAGCGCATCGAGTTCGTCGCCCCCTTGCAATTGACGCAAGTTCTTGGTGTTGGGCGAGGAAATATTGACAACGACATAGCTGGCATGTGGATACACTTTGCGCAGGCAAATCAGATAGTCGTCTGCCGCACGTTCAATCGGCGTGTTGGCGTTCTTGCCGATGTTGATGCCCAATATGCCGCGATAGTCGGCGCGCTTCACGTTCTCGATCAGCTTGTCCACACCGTCATTGTTGAAGCCCATGCGGTTTATGATGGCGTTAGCTTGCGGCAGGCGGAACAAACGTGGTTTGGGATTACCGGGCTGAGGCAGCGGCGTGACGGTGCCGATTTCGATGAAGCCAAAACCAAGTGCCGCCAACCCGTCTATGTATTCGCCATTTTTGTCGAGCCCGGCGGCGAGTCCGACCGGATTGGGAAAAACCAAACCCATCACAGTGCGCGGATCGTCCGGTATGCGCGGCGCAACAATGCCGCTCAAACCCAATGAATGCAGGGCATCCAGACCGCCGAGCGTGAAATGGTGCGCGCGCTCCGGGTCAAGCCGGAACAGCGCAGGACGGAGCAATGGATACATACAGATAGCTTTTGTCATTCCGCGTCGAGCGCACGCCAAACGCCGTCCAACAGGCCTTGTACCGGTTGGTACTCGGTCTTGTAAGCCATTTTACGGCTAGCCTTTATCCAGTAGCCCAAGTAAACGAAATCCAGATCAAGTTTGCGGCACAGCTCGATTTGCCACAACACGTTGTAAACCCCGAGGCGGGCGCGCGGCAGATCCGGGTCGTAAAAAGTATATACCGAGGACAAGCCATCGCCGAGCAGGTCGATCACGCTGACCATGCGCAACACGCCCTGCTTGTCTTGATAACCAGCGACTTGCTCGTTTACGGGCTTAGTCGAATGGCTATAACCATTGACTTGCCCAGCGTCTTTTGCTGGGTTAGTCAGATGGCCAATAGTCATACCAGTAGTCCCATCAGCATGGCCGAAGGGCTCGCGGAATTCGACCAGCAGTGAATCCACATGGCTTTGCAGCAAAAAGTTTTGGTACGACTCGCGGTCATCATTATCCATGCCGCCATCCTTGTGGCGTGCGCGCTGATAGCGTTGATAGAGATCGTAATATTCAGCCTGGTCCTGCAACGGATGCAGCGTAGTCTCGAGATGCGCGTGCTGCTTCCAGGCGCGCCGTTGTGAGCGATTTGCCGTGAATTGTTTGGCCAATACCCGTAACGGAACGCAGGCCTGGCAATTATCGCAATGCGGACGATAGGTGTAGGTACCGCTACGCCGGAAACCACGGTGCACTAGTTCAGAATACACCGTGGTGTTGATCAGCAAGGTGGGCGTGGCAACCTGTGAGCGCGCTTGCAGATCGGGCAGGTAGCTGCACGGGTAGGGCGCAGTCAGATAAAAATGCAGCGCAGATAGCGGGATGTCGTTCAGCAGGCTCATGTGAAAAGATCGGGGTCAAATTGCCAGTCGGTTAGCGGCGCACAGTGTATCAATTCTTGCAGTCTTGCGATAAATTCGCTGCGCGGTATTTCGCGCGCGCCAAGTTTAGCGAGGTGAGGCGTGTTCATCTGGCAATCTATCATGCCGAACTGCCAGCGCTCAAGTTGCCTGGCGAGATGCGCCAGCGCGATCTTCGATGCGTTGCTGACGTTACTGAACATCGATTCTCCATAGAACATGCGTCCGATACTGACACCATACAGACCACCGACCAAGCTGCCTTCCATCCAGGTTTCCACGGAATGCGCATAACCCATGCTGTGCAGCGAACAATACGCTGCAATCATATCTTCGTTTATCCAGGTACCGCGACGATCTGCACGCGGCGCGGCACAGCCACGCATCACCTGCTCAAAAACAGTATCAGTCCGTACTTCATAAGCAGCGTTGCGCAATACCTTGGCCAGCGAACGTGAAATCTTGAATTCTCCCGGGATCAGCACCATGCGCGGGCTCGGACTCCACCACAGTATCGGATCGCCAGGGTTGAACCACGGAAATATTCCATGACGGTAGGCATCCAGCAAACGCGATGCGGTCAGGCTGCCGCCGGCAGCCAACAAGCCATTGGGCGAACTCAGCGCGCGATCGACTGACGGGAATGGAGTGTTATCTGTTAGCCTGGGAATCAATTTTATCCTTTTAACATCTGTTCATTAGGCTCAATTTGTGGTTATATTGCCACGAGTTGAAGTACTTGGTTTATGGGGCGGAGAATGTTATCTGGAATATTTGGAAAAAAATCTGATCATCCCTTGGCGGACATCAAATCCGTGCAGGCAATGTTGGAAGACTTGCCGAAAAATGACGCGTATAAATCTCTCGCGGAGTTGACCGAGTTTGTAGAATTGCTGACAGAACAAACCGACTTCAAGCTGGATCAACGGTTTGCCGTATTGCGCTCGCTTGATGAGGCTGCACAGCCCTACGTACGGAAACTGATGCGTGAATATTTTACGCCGTTCGAAAAAAATCAATTCCAGGAAAATCGCCTGCGGTTGACACTGGGCAATTGGTCCCGTGTTGTAGCTAACGCTTATTTCAACGCATTCAATGCTTTTTTCAAAGGCGATAAAGGCAGCGGTACCATCAAGGTGCATATGCCGTTGCTGACGGCTCGCGCAGTGCATGCCTTTATGTGGCATCTGAAATATACCTGTTCGCACTACGGCCAAGTCGATAATTCGATCTGGTCTAATATCGCGCAACTTTACAAGCATGCCGAGCAGCTGCAATATCTGGATACACCGGTCAGCCTGTATCCGGGCATGACAGTCAACACGTCCGTGAAACACGAGGTCGGGCTGCTGATGGTGTGGTATGACAGCGGGCTCAGCACCTTAAGTCCGCTATATATACACCTGACCGAACGTATCGTGGCTCAGTATCGTTCGACCATAGATATCCATGCGGAGATCGGTCAACACAGCCGGCTCAGTTTCGACTTGAATCGTCCGGCAGAACCTACGCGCATCAATATGGGAGCAACAACGCATCCCGCGATGCGTTTTATCGGCATGCCAGCGATGCAGGCCAAGCTGGAAGACCTGGTGAAAGTGCTGAATAAAAATATCGTTCCCGATGAGATCAGTCTAAGTGGGAACTATGACGCAGACGTTGTAAAGAAAGCTGTCCAGTATCTCCTGAATTATTTGGTTGCGCCTCCCGTCAGGCGCAGTACGCGACGTACCGCCAATGTCACTTTGAGCGTGGTGGACAGCTTTGAAAAAGTGATCGGGTGCATTGATGCAAGAAATGATTTCGGCAAAGATGGACTGGCGCAGTGGATGACCGAGGAAATCAGCGCCGTCGGATTCAGCACCGTGATACCTGCCAAGGGAGGCGGCAGCGTCGGCATTGGCAGTTTGCTGGGAATGCAGCCTGAAGGGGTGCCGCATTGGGGTGTGGCAGTGGTGCGGCGGTTGTTGCGCGATGACGCGAAGAACCAATTGCGCGTGGGTGCGGAAATATTGTCCAATCGCGTCGCTGGCGTGGTCTTGAATCAAAACAAGGTGCCTGGCGGAGCAATTGAAAATGGTCAGCCCGCGCTATGGCTTTATGCCAAACAGAACGATGCCTCCGGCGAAGCCCAATTGCTGATGAAAGCCGACACATTTTCGCCAGGCCGCAGCTTGCAAATCCAACTGGACGGGAAAAACTATCTGCTGATGCCTAACGGAATGCAGGAAAAAGGCCTTGATTATGACTTGGCAAAATTCCGCTACGTTGTACAGGAAGCCGGCGAAGAGTAATGTAATGCGCGTGACTCGCAACCCCGCCTGACCTCGCTGGTTACCTCACACCTCGATCTGCCGCCCCAGCCAAGCCGCAATATCCCGCAACTCTTCCTCGCACACCGAGTGTTGCATCGCGTATTCGCGCCACTCCACCGCATAGCCGAATTTCAACAACGCGTCTCTTGAGGCAATTCCCAGCACATAGGGCACCACTTGATCGCTGCGTCCGTGTCCCATGAATATGGGAGTGGCTTTGGTCTGTTCCTGCACTTCACTGGCGGCGTGTTCCGCCAACGGCAAATAAGTCGAGAGTGCCAGCACGCCAGCCAGCGGGGTGTTCTGGCGCAACGCGGTGTGCAGCGCGATGGCACCACCCTGGGAAAAGCCGGCCAGAAAAATATTGCGCGGTGCGATGCCGTGCGCCACTTCCTGGGCGATCAGAGCTTCCACCAGCGATTGCGAGGCGCGGATGCCCGCAGCGTCTTGTTGCGCGTCTATGCTTTGAGCGGCAATGTCATACCAGGCGCGCATCACGAATCCGCCGTTGATCGTGACCGGGCGCATCGGCGCATGCGGGAAGATGTAACGCACTGCGACGGGAAGTTCCAGCTCGTCGGCGATGGGCACAAAGTCATGTCCGTCCGCGCCCAAGCCGTGCAGCCAGACGATGCTGTGTTGCGGGTTCTTGCCGGTTTGTAAAATGATGGGGGTAGTGTTGCTGGCCATTTTGTTAAGTTGGTTCTGCAATGATCTCTCGTAGCACCTGAAAGATTTCGCGATAATTCTTGGGCGGCTTGCCGGCTTCCATTTCCTTCTGCGCATTACGTATCAGTGTACGCAGGCGTTGTGCGTCAGCCTCCGGATGGGCGGCGAGCAGCTCGGTCAATGCGCTGTCGCTTTCCATCAGCCGGTCGCGCCAGCGTTCCAATTGGTGCATGTAGGCGATGTGATGCTGCGATTTGCCTTTCCACGCATCCAGCTTGGCCAGTATCGGTGCGGTATCCACGTCGCGCATCAGCTTGCCGATATATTGCATCTGGCGTTTTATCGCGCCGAACTTGTTGATGTTCTTCATCTCGCGTATCGCATCGCGCAGGTTTTCCGGGATGTCGAGTTGCGCGAGTTGATCCTTGCCGAGCTCGGTCAGCTCCTTGCCGAGGTCGCGCAGTTCATGCATCTGCTTCTTGATCTGGGTCTTGCTCGGCGGCAGCTCTTCCTCTTCGTCCACCACCGGCAGGTTGCGCAAGCCACGCCCCCGGGTATAGGTGTTATCTGCCTTGCGCGCATGGGGGCGGATGACTTCTACGCCATCGTCGTCATGTTCTTCGGCATCATGTAACTCGCCGCCCTCATCATCTTCTTCGTCATCACCAAGATGGATGTGCAGCGGTTCATCTTCGTCGTGGTCTTTTTTGTGCTTGTTCATAATAATTGATATGTTTGGCCTTATTGAGCCCGGTCTTAATGAGCCAGCCTTTGAATGAGTACCGGCGATACTGCTATGATACCGCCTTTCGCTAATCATCCGCTTTGCTTATGAATGCCTTGGTAACCACTGCACCACGTTTCTCGCACTCCGCCGACAGCCTGCGCAACATCGCGCAGGACATGCTGGACTACGCCAAACAGCGCGGTGCAACGGCCGCTTCTGCTGACGTATCGGTCGGTTTCGGCCAGTCCATTACAGTACGCCACAGCGAAGTCGAGACCATCGAATACAACCGCGACAAAGGCCTGAGCGTCACCACCTATATCGGCCAGCAGCGCGGCAATGCCAGCACCTCGGACTTTTCGCCGCAGGCGGTGCGCGACACGGTAGATGCGGCGCTGTCGATCGCGCGCTATACCGCCAAGGACGATTGCTCGGGCCTGCCCGATGCGGACATGCTGGCGCGCGACTGCCCCGACATGGATTTGTATCACCCGTGGGATTTGCCGGTCGATGCGGCGATAGTGCTGGCCAAGCAATGCGAGCAAGCCGCGCTGCAAGCAGACAAACGCATCAGCAATTCCGAAGGCGCGACCGTCAATCTGCACGAGGCGCAATTCATCACCGCCAACAGCCTGGGCTTCATCGGTGGCTTCCCCACTTCGCGGCACAGCCTCAGTTGCGCGGTGATCGCCGGAGAGGGCGACGCGATGGAGCGCGATTACTGGTACACCGTGGCACGCGATGCCAAAGACATGATGGATGCGCAACAAGTCGGACGCATCGCCGCCGAGCGCACCGTACGCCGCCTGAATGCGCGCCAGATCAACACCATGCAAGTGCCGGTGTTGTTCGAGGCAACGATCGCCTCAGGATTGCTGGGCAGCTTCGTCAGCGCGGTGAGCGGCAGCAGCCTGTACCGAAAATCCTCGTTCCTGCTCGATAAGATGGATCAGCAGATCTTCGCGCCGCACATCAACATCAGCGACGTGCCGGACATCCGCAAAGGTTTGGCCTCCAGCCCGTTCGACGACGAAGGCGTGCGCACCCAGCGCCGCGTGATCGTCGAAAACGGCGTGCTGCGCGGTTATTTCCTCGGCAGCTATTCCGCGCGCAAGCTCGGGCTGCGCACCACCGGCAACGCGGGCGGCAATCACAATCTAATCTTGAAATCGTCGGGGGGTCAATCCGGCGAACTGGATTTCAACGGTCTGCTGAAACAGATGGGACGCGGTCTGCTCGTCACCGAATTGCTCGGCCAGGGCGTGAACCAAGTCACCGGCGATTATTCGCGCGGCGCGGCGGGCTTCTGGGTCGAGCACGGCGAGATCCAGTATCCGGTGCAGGAAATCACCATCGCCGGAAACCTGAAAGACATGTACCGCAACATCGTCGCAGTCGGCAACGACATACTAGTACAAGGCTCGAAGCAATGCGGGTCGATACTGATTGAAGGAATGACCATCGCAGGACGGTGACTTAAGGTATGCCTATGTAATTCGACGATTGCATTAAAGCTGGCTGTGTTCCAGCCCCGCGCCTCGATAGACCTGCTATCCCCATGCGCGCACCGCGAGCACGGATGTGGCATGTGCATGAGATGCAAGCCTCTTGCCCATCATCTCCCTTAACCCGTTATTGCTGTGAGAACGGTTACATAATATGCGCGGATCAAAAAATTTGATCGCGATTAAAACTCTTTCCAATCGCCGTCTGCGTCTTCCTTGGCTATGATCAGCTTGCGCTCTTTCCTGGGCACTGCCGGAACGTGATGAGCGCTGGGTTTGGCGATGGATCTGGTTGCGTTTGTTCGAGTGCCTCCGTTGCCTGCATCCAGCTTGAACACACTCACCGCCTCCGACAGGCCGGCCGCTTGTTCCTGCATCGCCTCGGCGGCGGCGGTTGCCTCTTCCACCAGCGCCGCATTCTGTTGCGTCACTTCATCCATGTGGATGATCGCCTGATTGACTTGCTCGATGCCCGAACTCTGCTCTGAGGAGGCGGCGGCGATTTCGGACATGAGGTCGGTAACGTGTTTCACGGCAATGACAATCTCGTTCATCGTTGCCCCGGCCTGATCCACCTGCTTGGCGCCAATACCCACGTTACTCACCGAGTCGCCGATCAAGGCTTTGATTTCCTTGGCCGCTGCAGCCGAGCGTTGTGCCAGGTTGCGCACTTCGGCGGCCACCACCGCGAAGCCGCGCCCCTGTTCGCCGGCTCGCGCCGCTTCGACGGCGGCGTTCAACGCCAGGATGTTGGTCTGGAACGCGATGCTTTCGATGACGCCGATGATGTCGACGATCTTCTTC
>JANXXX010000075.1 GCA_025350405.1 Gallionella sp. | reverse complement strand
ACCATTGAAATGAAATGTACCCGAGTCAATTTGATTTGACTATCTGAATCTAAACTCTGATGGCCGGACTGTAAGTAACCATCTGCGACACGTACAAAGTAACAGTCTCTACAATACTCGCCCCACTGTCACTAACCTATTATTTGAGTATCGTCGGTAATCTGCGTAAAATCGCCAGCCTCGCGGGTGTAGTTCAATGGTAGAACGGCAGCTTCCCAAGCTGCATACGAGGGTTCGATCCCCTTCACCCGCTCCAGGTTATTGCATTCATTACCACTGGTTTATGTCATTCTTCGATTGGACCAACAAGCATCATGACCTCATCAAACCATAATCCTTTGGCTTTTTCGTCGCTCGAGTTACTCGGAGCCGGCGAAGCATATCGCGACAAGATAGCGACCCTCCTTGAGAGCAGCGGCTATTTGTTCAGAGAGTTTGAGTGGCCGCAAATTCAGATGCTGGCGGGCTATATGGGGCTTTATCGTGCGCCACAAGGGGTAACGATATTCCGGGAGGGTGACCGGGGCGAGTATATGTGCGTGCTGATCGAGGGCGAGCTGGAGATGTACAAGGAAGACAGTCATGGTGAGAGGAAAGTCGTTGCCGTGATGAATCATGGCAAGACGATGGGAGAAATGGCCATGGTGGATGGCGAGCCGCGCTCTGCGACGGCGGTCGTTAGCAAGGCAGTCTTGTTGGTGGTGTTGACGCGAGAAAAATTCCTGCAGATTTCTCTGGAAAAGCCGGCATTGGCGACCAAGATATTGCTCCTTGTTGCGCGCATGCTTAGCCAGCGGTTGCGCCATACCAGTGGGGAATTGGTGGACTATATCGAGACTCATTAAGATCTTCGGCGGGATTTTCAGAGGTTCTTCAAATCTATTTATTATCGTGCATCACAATGCGCGATACAAAAAGGATTGCCAGCACATTCCCGGCTATCGCAACATACCCCACTAATCCATAGTCAACGATCTGCCCCGCACTATTTTGTGTGATGATGAATCCGGCCAGCGTGGTGGCCAACCCCATCGCGAATGCCTGCACCGTGCCGTTGAGTGACATGAAAGTGCCACGCAAATGGGGTTGTGCCGCTGAAGTGATGATGGCCATCGCCGGTATCATTCGTCCCGAGACCAGCACGAAAAATACCGTGGTGCAAATCAACCAAAGCCAAAGCGGCGCGGTTCCGATATGAGTCACCACGAACAACGGCAGCAATGCGCCGACCGCCACCAGGCGATAGATTTTGACCTTGCCGCGCAGGTCGGCCCAGTGGCCGATCAGCCGTGCGGTGATCAGCGTTGCCGCTCCGCCTACGAGATAAATGAAGGGAATCTCATGTTGCGTGATGCCGACGTTTCCTACCGCGTAAATGGTGATATAGGGGATCACAGTGAAGCCGGAAAAAATGATCAGCGCGGAAAACAGCAAAGCGCGCAGGTGGTTGGCATCGCGCAACACGGCGAACATCTCCACAAAAGGATGGGCGCGTTTTTGCGCGCTGATGTGATGGTGCAGTTCCGGCAGGATACGCAAGCCGATCAGGATGAATAACACGGTAATTACCGCGATCAGGACGAATGGCGTGCGCCAGCCGATGTGGTTCGCCAGCCATAAGGACAGTGGCACCCCGGCAATGGTGGAAAGGGAAAATGCCGTAGCCACGATGCCGCCGGCTTTGGCGCGCCGTGCAAAAGGAATTACGTCGCCGACGATGGTTTGCACCATCGCCCCCATCACGCCGCCGAACACACCGGCAAAACCTCGCGCGATCAGCAGCGTGGCATAGCTTGGGGCCAGCCCGCATGCCAGTGTCGCCAGCCCGAATAGCCCGAACACGGACAGCAACATACGCTTGCGCTCGAAACGATCTATGAACGTCGCAGCCAGAAGGCCCGAAAGCGCGGCACTGAAACTGTAGGATGCGACCAGCAGGCCGAATTCATGCGTGCTGATGCCGAACGCCTTTATCAGGATAGGGCCGAGCGGCATCATGATCATGAAATCGAGGATGTGGCTGAACTGCATGCCGGCAAGGGTGAGCAGTAAATAGCGTTCGCGTTGCGGGGTAAGGTTGGGTTGCACGTGCTGCCTATGGTGGTAAAGATCAGGATGTGATTCTAACGTTTTGAATCACTGATAAGAAGTTTTGCGAGCTTTTTCCTTACGGCAAAATGCCTGCTTACACCCTTTCCTGCATCCTGCAGTGTTAAAATTGGCGCCTGAAATTTTAGTGTTCCATTATGCTGCAACCCTCTTTCGTCCATCTCCGTTTGCACAGCGAATATTCCATTTCGGATGGCATGGTGCGCGTGGACGAGGCAGTCGCCGCCGCACAGCGGGATGCGATGCCGGCATTGGCATTGACCGACCTGAATAATTTTTTTGGCCTGATCAAGTTTTACAAAGCGGCGCGCGGTGCAGGACTCAAGCCTGTGGTCGGGTGTGATGTGTTCATCACCAATGATGCCGATCGGGAACGACCGTATCGACTGCTGCTGCTGTGCCAGTCAGTGGCAGGTTATTTGTTGTTGTGCCGCTTGCTCAGCCGCGCCTATCTGGAGAACCAGCATCGCGGTCGCGCCGAAGTGCGCCGCGAGTGGTTCCATCAGGGCACTGGCGGGCTGATCGCCTTGTCCGGCGCGCATCTCGGCGATGTCGGCAGTGCGCTGTTGTCCGGCAATGTTGCACAAGCTAAACAGTTTGCACGGGAATGGGCGAGCCTGTTCAACAATCGTTACTACATCGAAGTGCAACGCGCCGGATTCGCCGACGAAGAACATTACCTCCATGCGGCGACGCAGCTTGCCGCCGAACTGGCGCTGCCGGTGGTCGCCACCCATCCGGTACAATTCCTGACTGGCGACGATTTCAAGGCGCATGAGGCGCGCGTGTGCATCGCCGAAGGCTATGTGCTTAACGACAAGCGACGCGCAAAGCAATTCACTCCGCAACAATATTTCAAGACGCAGGCCGAAATGGCGGAGCTATTCGCCGATTTGCCGGAAGCGTTACAGAACAGCGTCGAGATCGCGCGGCGCTGCAATTTATCGCTTATCTTGGGTAAGCCACGCTTGCCGGATTTCCCGACGCCACACGGCGAGAGCCTGGATGAATTTTTGCGGGTAGCGTCAGAGCGCGGTTTGCATCAGCGCATGCTGAAGCTGTTTCCAGATGAAGTTGAGCGCGAAGCAAAGATGCAGGAATACAGCGAGCGCCTGGATTTCGAGATCAAGACCATCATCAAGATGGGTTTCCCCGGCTATTTTTTGATCGTGGCCGACTTTATTCGCTGGGCCAAGCGCAATAGCGTGCCGGTAGGCCCGGGGCGGGGTTCAGGCGCCGGTTCGCTGGTGGCATACAGCTTGGGCATCACCGACCTCGATCCGCTGCGCTATGGCCTGCTGTTCGAGCGCTTCCTGAATCCCGAGCGTGTGTCGATGCCCGACTTCGATGTGGACTTCTGCCAGGATGGGCGCGAGCGGGTGATCGAATATGTGAAGAATAAATACGGTGCGGCCAGTGTGGCGCAGATCGCCACCTTCGGCACGATGGCTTCCAAGGCGGTGATCCGCGATGTCGGGCGCGTGATGGATTTCCCTTACGGCCTGTGCGACCGCTTGTCCAAAGCGATCCCGCTGGAAGGCGTGAAGCCGGTGTCGCTGAAAAAAGCCCGCGAGATGGAGCCGGAGATCAACAGCATCGCCGAGAACGAAGAAGGCGTGCCTGAGCTGCTCGAGCTGGCCGGACGTCTGGAAGATCTGACGCGCAACGTCGGCATGCACGCGGGCGGCGTGTTGATCGCGCCCGGACAGCTCACCGATTTTTGCCCGCTGTATTGCGCCGATAGCGGCACCAGTGTAGTCAGCCAATTCGACAAGGACGATGTCGAATCGATCGGCCTGGTGAAATTCGACTTTCTGGGCTTGCGCACGCTGACCATACTCGATTGGGCGATGCGCCATGTCACAAGGCTGGCCGGAGGTGTTGCGCCGTTCGCATTGGAAACCATGCCGCTGGACGACGCCGCGACTTACGTTCTGCTCACGAAGGCCAACACCACCGCCGTGTTCCAGCTGGAGTCACGCGGCATGAAAGACATGCTGAAGCAGGCCAGGCCGGACCGCTTCGAGGACATCATCGCGCTGGTGGCGCTGTATCGCCCCGGTCCGATGGACTTGATCCCGGACTTCGTGCGGCGCAAGCACGGCGAGAAATTCGACTATCCACATCCTGCTGTCGAACCGGTGCTGCGTGAAACCTACGGCATCATGGTGTACCAGGAGCAGGTCATGCAGATGGCCCAGTTGGTCGGCGGTTACAGCCTGGGTGGAGCCGATTTGTTGCGCCGCGCGATGGGCAAGAAGAACGTGGAAGAGATGGCGCAGCAGCGCGAGATTTTTGTCAGCGGCGCGCTCAAGGGCGGCACATCGAAAGAGCAGGCCGGCACCTTGTTCGACCTGATGGAAAAGTTTGCCGGCTATGGTTTCAATAAATCGCACGCTGCCGCCTATGCGCTAGTTGCCTATCAGACGGCCTATCTCAAGGCGCATCACCCTGCGGCTTTCATGGCGGCGACGCTGTCGGGGGACTTGGACAATACCGACAAAGTACGCACCTTTTACGTCGACACGCTGCAACAGAATATTCGCATCTTGCCGCCGGACGTAAATAGTTCCGGCTATGTCTTTTCCCCCGTGGACGAGACCACCATTGCTTATGGTCTGGGTGCGATCAAGGGCACCGGTGAAGCGGCCATAGCCAACATCGTCAAGGCGCGCGAGCAGGGCGCGTTCAAAGACCTGTTCGATTTTTGCCGGCGGGTGGACAAGCGCATCGTCAATCGGCGCACGGTTGAAGCCCTGATACGCGCGGGTGCCTTTGACCGCCTCAACGATCACCGCGCCAGCTTGATGGCCAGCGTGGATGCGGCCTTGGCGAGTGCTGATCAGCAGTCGCGCGCGGCGAATCAGAACAGCCTGTTCGGGCATGACGAAGCGGATGTTGCATTGACGGTGAAGTATGCCGATGTGGCGCGCTGGCGCTTGCGTGAACAACTCGCGCACGAAAAAGCCAGTCTGGGATTTTATCTGGGCGGGCATCCGTATCAGGAATATGCCGACGAATTGGCCAACTTCATCAAGGTGAAATTGAGCGATCTCACGCCGCAATTCGTCAACCAGGCGAACGGTTCCGTAGGCGGCTCCCGGCAAACTTCGCGGCGTGGTGTGCCGGTCGCGTTGGCAGGTATCGTGGCCGGGGTGCGTATTCAACAGACGCGCCGGGGACGTATGGCGGTCGTCACACTGGATGACGGCAGCGCGCAGATCGAACTGACCGTGTTCAATGAAATTTACGAAACCAGCCGCCCGTGGATAAAGGAGGATGAATTGCTGGTAGTGCGCGGCAAGGCCAGCCTGGATGAGTATTCCGGCAACGTGCGGGTGAGCGGAGACGAGCTGTTCGACTTCGCCTCGGCGCGTTCCCAGTTCGCGCAGCAATTGGCCTTGCGCTGCAACGGCAATGCCAGCATCACGCAACTCAAAAAACTGTTCACGCCGTATCGCGATGGCAAATGCCCGGTGCAAATTCAGTACCGCAACGCCAACGCAACCTGCCAGCTGCGCTTGAGCGAGGATTGGCAGGTGACCCTGCATGACGACCTGCTGCGCGACCTGCGCGAGTTGCTGCACGAGGATAACGTGAAGGTGGTTTACGGATAGGCAGTGAGTAGTTGGCGGGCCTGCTTTGGTTGACGCAAACTGCTGCTTAGGACACGAACTGACGGTCTATAAAATAATAGTTAAGTTTACATTTCTAATGCGGCATGGAGCAAGGAAGTGTCAATGGGCTTATGCAGTACAGGCCATTCGCACTCTATCGCGTTCTTGATGAATGCAGTTGAAGTGTCGCCGGTAATCAGCACGGCACGGATGGGCACGGCAAATTTCTGCCGGAGTTGGTTAAGAAATTGAATGCCATTGAGCGTCCCACTCAACATATAGTCGGCAATATAGAAATCCGTATGCCCAATAGCGAGATCGCATAATGCTTCTTCCGCACTTAAAAAGTGCCTGACTTCTCCGCCATTTAGCTCCAACCAACTGACTAACCCAGCGGCAATCGGAATATCATCCTCAACTACTACAAAGCGCTTGCCATGCAGGGATGATTTGGCGCCGGTCCGATTGCCGATCGCAATCTCAGGATGGAGCTGGCCAAGCTCATCGGATGCAGCAGCAGGCAAGCACAGCGAAAAAACTGTTCCTCGCCCAAGGCGCGATTGGCAGGTAACCTTAACACCGATGAGTTCCGCACTCCGCTTGACGATCGCAAGTCCCAAGCCCAAACCAGCCATCCGGTCTCGCTGGGGATTCCCCACCTGATAAAACTCGTCATAAATGTGTTCAATATTTTCTTCGGCAATACCGATACCGGTATCCCATATCTGCAACAACACCTCGCTCCCCCGGGGCCTGGCGCTAATTAAAATGCCGCCACGTGAAGTGAATTTAATGGCGTTCGAGACCAGATTCATCATCACCATATGAATCAAGTCAATATCGGTTTTGACCACCAGCGGCTTCCGGCAGGAGGAATATATGTTTAGGCGCAATCCTTTATTCTCAGCTAAAGGTTGGAAATTAGATTCCACCCATACATGCAGTCTATGAATGTCTAACATTGCAAAATTCGGCTTTCTCGTTCCGCTGTCCAGCTTTGAGATATCAAGCAGCGAATTCAACAGCCCGCTAAAGGATGACATGGACTCTTTGAGTCGCCCGACAATTTTGTGCTGGTGCGGATTTAGATCGGTAAGTTCAAGCGTATCAACAAACAAACTGGATGCAGCGATTGGCTGCCTCAAATCATGACTTGCCGCTGCGAGGAATCGGCTTTTGGCCTGACTGGCATCTTCGGCCTGTTTCGTTTTGTTGCGTAAACTTTCCGTCGCTTCTTCAATCCGCGCGTGTAGAAAATTTCTATCCAGCAGCAGCAGCTGAGCCATGCTGTTTACCCCATTCGCCAATTGATCCAACTCAATGACCCCGGGAGTTGAAATATGAGTATCCAACTTACCCTTGCCGATGTCGAAAATGACGTTGTTTAACTCCAAAATCGGCTTGGTAATTTTATGTGCCAGGCGAAATGCGACTATCACACTAAGCAATAAGACGCAGAAGGTAATCAGCAGGGTAATAATCAGGATATGGGCTTTGTTGTCGTTCAATCGATTTTTACTTACTTCGAGCAGAACGCCCCCCAATGTTTTGCTGACATTGCTTTTGGAGCTGACATCATGAAAAAGCTCATCGAGCTTGATCTCTATGGGAACAATCGGCTCATATAACCACAACGATTTTTTGGTATCGTGCAATGAACTGGACAGGCCAAACTTGATTGGCGGCTGCTCACGAATATCGAACTTCGAAGAAGAGGCCATCACCACATTTTCTGCGGCATCATAGACAATGACCCGGTTCACATCAGGTTGATCCAACGTGGCATTGATGTTCTGTTTGAGCAAATCGGCATTTCCGGAGAAAACTGCATATTCGCAGGAAGCTGCCAGTTGCCTCACCAAAGATTTGGAGCGCTCCATAACCGCCTTATCCAGATCGTCAAAACGCGTATAGAGCCCATAACTCTCAAGAAAGAGCGCCATCAATAAAATGGGGATAAGGGCAATTGTAACGGCCTGCTGTTTGATACCGATGTTTTTCATAGGCTGTTGCTCACGTAGGGTCTGCCCGCTCATACGAGTCGTGTTGCGATATCAGGAATTTTCTTGCGATGAGCTCGCCGCGCATTACCAAATCACGACCCGGAACGGCAGAACGTTGATGTAAAAAATCCGACCCCAAACTAACTGCCGTTATTAACAGCGAGATCAGCGTCAGCCATTCAACATCCATTCGAATATTAACTTGATTCAAGGGCCCTTCTCCTTCGCCTGGTCCATCTGGCCGCGTATTAGTGCAGAAGAGGGAAATTCAATTTCCAATGAGCGGGCCACTTGCTGATTCACCGCAATCGTGAAATCAACTGGGTATTGCGGTTCATGCAGTAGTCCGGATTGTGCAAATGAAATCACCGTTGCACTGGTTTGCGCAGCCAACTGTTCCGGCGTGGAAAAGATTGCGCACAGCGCACCAGCATTGACATAGGCCTGGGATAAGCCGATAAGCGGGATGCCGTGATGATAACTGGTCAGCAAGATGTTGCGAATGCTGCTGCTGTTGTAAATCATGCTATCCGGCACAGCAAGCAGGACATCGCTGAGAGCCAAGACGCTTTCCAGACTGGAAAACAACTCGCTTGCGGAGAGAGTCGGCTGGGCAACCAGCAAGCCGCCGCGTTGGGCAACGTCCTGATGCAGGCGTGCAAAATCAATGGGTGCATTCAATGAATGCAGCAAACCGATTCTGCGGCGGCCAGGAATCGCCGCACGCAAAAAATCAATCTGCCGTCCCCATGGTTGATCCAGGTAAATCGCCGAAATAGGGCGCGTGCTTATATTTGAACGAGCGTGCGACAATAGCTCTTCGTAACCTGCACGGGGAACCATCGTCGCCAATACCGGGATATCGGTTTGGGCAGCAGCCAACTCAGACGCTTTCATCCCGACTGCGACGATCAGATCGGCGTTTGCTTTGTTGAGAAGCTGAGATTCGATCACTGATACATCGGCCATGCTTGCAGCAAGCGCCTTGTCGAACGATATCGAGAATTGCTGGTAAACAGGAGTGCTGTCACTCATGACCAGGATGACCTTCAATGTTCTTGCCTGAGTCGCTCCGGTCGGCAGCACCACCGCGCTCAACAAAAATATAATGGCCCAGTAACGTGACAAGGTGAAGCGCCTCAGAATCTCAGCGTGGCAGAAAGGTAGGCGCGTCTGCCAAAGCGTATTTGGCCTGCGGTCTGTGGGGTAGAACCATAATCAGTATAGTTATCCAGCAGCGCGTTCTGCACCACCAGCGCCACTTCGCCACCGCGGTCATTCGGATTGCCAAATGTCCTGGCAATTCGCATATCCAATCTGCGCATGATGGATAACGGTGCCTGGGCGTCTAGGAAGGTCAACTCCCCTTGGTGGTAATACCCTGCGCTGAAGTGAACGTCAGGCGACAGCTGCTGGGTCAACAAGATGCTGCCGCTATTCCAGGGGACCATCAAGGTGCATGAATCGGCGATACCCTGCAATATTGGCAAGAAAAGCGGTTCCCTTAACGTGCCGGTTACAGAGCAACTAGCCATTTGACGGGAGAAATTGAATATCAAATTGCTATTTTCTCCCCAGCGGTATTTGATGGTGGTCTCAAACCCTTGGTAAGTTGCAGACATCAAATTACTAAGGCTATAAGGCCTACCATTGAAATCGGGAGGCCCTATGGGAGATGGATCATAATAAATAATGTCGCTCACACTGTCGTGATAAATCCTCGCGTCGACAGTTGTCCCGATAGCATTGTATTCGCCCAGGTAGCCGATTTCCCTGGAAAGAATTTTTTCCGGAAGGTTCCCGCCCAATGCGAGCAAAGCGTCTGCAGCGATAGGAGTAGCGCCAGGTTGAAAACCATGTTCCTCTACGATGGCCGGGTTGCGATAGGCGATTGAGGTGCCCATGCGCAATGTATGTTTCGGCGTGAGGTGATAGTTCAGCGCGACTCTGGGCGAGGTATTCTTGTGCCCCATCTCGTCATTTTCTAACATGGCGCCGGCATTCAGCACAGCAGAATCCACCATTCTCCATTCGTCATGTGCAAACAGCCGTGACTGCCGAAGAGATTGCGGGGAGGCCAGGAACACTGAGCTTTCCACTGCCTCGGTGCGCATTCCGCCCCCCCAAACCAAACGGTTATCAGCGTTCAATTGCGTGGTGTGTTGCAGCTCAAGTTCGTGGCGACTGACAGTCTCGCGCTTAGATACTGGGGTATTGAGGAAATTGTTGTAGAAAGAAACCGAGTAATGCCGAAAGGTATGAGAATAGTTGAGCTTTAATTCGTCATGCTGAGGCAATGCGTGCAGCCAAGTGATTTGCTGAAAGCTGGTAGATGTCCGTGCATCATGGAATGGATCGGTGTCCGGCCTACCCTCGATTCCAAAACCTCGCGTACCTGCGTTATAACCCAATTGGAAATCGAAGCTATTCGTTGCGTTGGAATGATAGTTGGCGCGCAGATTGGCCAGACCCGTGGCATGATCATCATTCAAGATACTCGTGGCATAGCCATGGTCGGCACGATATGCCAATGTGGCGCGATAATCCAGCTCAGAGCCTGATTTGCCCATATGCAACGATACATCCGACACACCGTCGCTCCCCGTTGCAACCGAGACATCTGTTCCCCTAACACTAGATGCATCGCGCGTGATGATGTTCACCACCCCCTGCAGCGAGTTTGCCCCATGCGAAGCCGCAGCAGGCCCGCGTATTACCTCGATGCGTTCGATGTCATCGATTTGCAGCGGAATATCTTCCCAGTTAACGTTGCTGACGGGCGGAAGATAAACACTGCGGCCATCAATCAATACCTGCATCCGGCGCGAGTATTCTTCTGTTGAGCCGTGATACGCCACGATCGGAGTGTTCCCATCGGTGAAGCCGACGAACATGCCCGGAACCAGCCTGAACAAATCCGGAATGGTGCGAAATCCTGATGCCTTGATCATGGCCCGGTCGATGACCGTTACCGCATTCGGTGCTTCAGACAACGGCTGTGTCAAACGTGAGGCGCTGAGCACAACAGGGAATTCTTCGAGGTAACTTTGCTCGCTTGAATAGTCGGCTGCGTAAACTTTATATGCAGAAATATACAAAAATAATGCAGTTATTATTAGCCGATGTTGTAACAGCTTCATTATCATTTCTAGACCCCTTGTTTACTTGCCAGGAATCAGCATATCAAAATGCGCTCTATAGCGCCTCCTTCTGGTGGGTATGCGGGTAGATTTTCATCAACGGTTGGGGAAAGTGGAATGGAGATATGAAAGAAGACCCATGCTGTGGTCCCGATACCCTGGATTCCCTTAGGCCAGAGACTTTTCTACCATCCTTTTCAGTAAGTTTGCCAAGTGCTGACGCACATTAATTAAATTTTACTATCGAGGTCAATTGCAGAATTTGCCGAACATCAGGAAAGGGCGCATGGCAGACAAAGCGAATCAGATCGACGCCATCAGCCTGATTCAGTATTTATTTCATCACTACCCGATCCGGCGATTACTTGATTCGCATTCCCGGTTGTGCGCCATCATCCGGGCTGAGGATGAACAGTCCGGGTGTTTCGCCGGAAGCCGCCAACACCATGCCTTCCGACAAGCCGAATTTCATTTTGCGTGGCGCGAGATTGGCGACCATCACGGTCATGCGGCCTTTCAGCTTTTCCGGATCGTAAGCCGCCTTGATGCCTGCGAACACCGTGCGTGGCTTTTCCTCGCCGATGTCCAGTGTCAGCTTCAGCAGCTTCTCCGCGCCTTCTACATGCTCGGCGTTGACGATGCGCGCCACGCGCAGGTCGACCTTGCTGAACTCGTCGATGGAGATGGTTTCAGCAATCGGCGCGATAGCGTGCTGCTGTGCTTCGGCGTGGCGGGCTGGTGAATGCGAATCAGGGGCAGGAACAAGACTTTCTTTGTTGGCTTCTATCATGGCGTCTATTTGTTTTTGATCAATGCGGGTCATTAGGTGCTGATATGGTTTTATGGTCGCCCCATGAAGGGAAAAGGTGCTTGAGGCATGCTCCCACTTGGACGATGGAACATTGAGAAAATCTGCGACAAACTTAGTAAGTATTGGCAATATCGGACTCAAGTATATTGATAATACTCGAAATGCCTCAAGGCTAATCGAGCATGATTTCTGGACAGAAAACTCATGCGAGGGATTAAGGTACTCCCCCCCCTCTTTTGCGCGCGCCCACGGAGCCTGCTCTGCTATATAAATGTTAATCGAATCGGCCAAGCGCATTATCAGTCGTATAGCGTGACTATACTCTCGCGTTTCATAATAGCTTTCCAACTGTAGACGTGCTGCCCAAACACTTTTAAGCAACCCATTGGCACTTCCTGGTTGCTCCAAATCGGCAGCGAGCTGTCCATTAAAATATTTTGTGATGAAGGGTGCGCAACGGCTTGCAATATTGATGTACTTTCCAATCAAGTCACTATTCACCTTCGCCACAAAATCTTCCAGGCTCAGGTCAATGTCTTCCATCGTACCGTTGAGTTTGGAGGCGTAGTAGTAGCGCAGGTATTCCGGGTTGAGTCCCTGTTCGAGATAGCTTCCTGCGGTGATGAAGGTGCCGCGCGATTTGCTCATCTTCTCGCCGTTCACCGTGAGGAAGCCGTGCGCGAACAGCTTGGTGGGCGTGCGGAAGTCGGCGTGTTGCAGCATCGCCGGCCAGAACAGCGCGTGGAAATACAAGATATCCTTGCCGATGAAGTGATACAACTCGGTCGCAGCCACACTCGGGGCGTCTGCGTTGTTGGCTGCGTCGGCGGCTCCTAGCCTACCTACAGGTATGTCAGCGTCGCCGCCTCCTTGCCGCCTAGCATCCATCCCCGATTCTGACTGCGATTGTGGCAACCAAAATTCGTCGAAATTGATGGGGCGTCCTTCTTTGATTTCGCGGTCACAGAATTGCTTGAAGCTGCCCATGTAGCCGACCGGCGCGTCCAGCCATACGTAGAAATATTTGCCCGGTGCGTCAGGTATCTCGAAGCCGAAGTAGGGTGCGTCGCGCGAGATGTCCCAGTCCGATAATTTGTTTTCGCTTTCAGCGCCCAGCCACTCCTGCATCTTGTTGGCGGCTTCAGGTTGCAGCGAGCCACCACGTGTCCATTCGCGCAAGAATTTCTGGCAGCGCGGATCGGACAGCTTGAAGAAGTAATGCTCGGAGTTGCGCCGCTCGGGTTGCGCGCCTGACACGGCGGAATACGGGTTGATCAGCTCGGTGGGCGCGTAGGTGGTGCCGCAGGATTCGCAGTTGTCGCCGTATTGGTCTTTGGCGTGGCACTTCGGGCATTCGCCCTTGATGAAGCGATCCGGCAGGAACATTTCTTTTACCGGGTCGTAAAATTGCTCGACCGAGCGCACCTCGATCAAACCGGCAGCCCTGAGCTTGCGATAGATCGCCTGCGAGTATTCCTTGGTTTCGTTGCTGTTGGTGCTGCCGTAGTGGTCGAATTCGACATGGAAGCCGTCGAAGTCTGCCTTGTGCTCATGCCACACGCGGTCTATCAGTTGTTCGGGGGTGATGCCTTCTTTTTCGGCGCGCAGCATGATGGGCGTGCCATGGGTGTCGTCGGCGCACACGTAGTGGCAAGTGTTCCCCTGCATCTTCTGGAAGCGCACCCAGATGTCGGTCTGGATGTATTCGACCAGATGACCGAGGTGGATGCTGCCGTTGGCATAGGGCAGCGCGGAGGTGACGAGTATCTTTCGGTTCATGTAGCGGGTTCCTTGGAAAGCGGCTGCGGCGGCGCACTGCGGTGTTGCATGGTGCTCGCTTCCTCGCCTATCCATTCAGATATGTCTCGGTCGCTGCTCGCCATGCGCCTTGCATTGCATCCGCCTCGCTCGCTTTTAACTTTACTTAAAGCAAGGGCGCGATTGTAGCAAAACCCACGCACTGCCGAGGAATTTAGGTAAAATCGCGCCCTTACAAAAGGTGTCCGCCGATTTTTAGAAGGAACAGCAATGAGCATCAAGTCAGACAAATGGATACGCCGCATGGCGGAGCAGCACAAGATGATCGAACCGTTCGAGCCGAACCAGGTGAAGGAGAAAGATGGCAAGCGCATCGTGTCGTATGGCACATCGAGCTACGGCTACGATATCCGCTGCTCCAACGAGTTCAAGCTATTCACCAACATCAACAGCACGATCGTCGACCCGAAGAATTTCGACCCGAGCTCCTTCGTCGAGGTCACGGCCGATTACTGCATCATCCCGCCCAACTCGTTTGCGCTGGCGCGCACCGTTGAGTATTTCCGTATTCCGCGCAGTGTGCTGACCATCTGCCTGGGAAAGTCCACTTATGCGCGCTGCGGCATCATCGTCAACGTCACGCCGTTTGAGCCGGAGTGGGAAGGTTATGTGACGCTGGAGTTCTCCAACACCACGCCGCTGCCCGCCAAGATCTACGCCAATGAAGGCGTGGCGCAGGTGCTGTTTTTCGAGGGCGATGAAGTCTGTGAAACTTCCTACAAAGATCGCGGCGGCAAATATCAGGGGCAGGTCGGCGTGACCTTGCCAAAAATGTAGCCTGCATGCCAGATACTCGGTTCTTGGCGTCAAAAATCTTCCTTGCGCTGCCGTGTAAATCTGCGACAATCCGCGCCAATTCGTAGCCTCGACCCGATTCGTTAATCCCCACTGGGAGTTAAACAATGAAATTCCGCTTTCCCATCGTCATCATCGACGAAGACTTCCGTTCCGAGAATGCCAGCGGCTTGGGCATACGCGCGCTGGCGAACGCTCTTGAGAGTGAGGGCATGGAAGTGCTCGGGGTCACCAGTTATGGCGACCTGACTTCGTTCGCGCAGCAGCAGAGCCGCGCTTCGGCCTTCTTGCTGTCCATCGATGATGAAGAGTTCGGCGCAGGTAGCAAGGAGGAAACCGAGGTCGCGCTGAAGAGTTTGCGCGCCTTTGTTCAGGAGATCCGCTTCAAGAACGCCGACATCCCGATCTACCTGTACGGCGAGACGCGTACTTCGCGCCACATCCCGAACGATGTGTTGCGCGAGCTGCATGGCTTCATTCACATGCACGAGGACACGCCCGAGTTCGTTGCACGGCACATCATTCGCGAAGCCAAGGCCTATCTGGATTCGCTGGCGCCGCCGTTCTTTCGCGCGTTGCTGCACTACGCGCAGGACGGCTCGTATTCGTGGCATTGCCCGGGACACTCCGGCGGCGTGGCATTCCTGAAATCGCCGGTCGGGCAGATGTTCCATCAATTTTTCGGCGAGAACATGCTGCGCGCCGACGTGTGCAACGCGGTGGATGAGTTGGGCCAGTTGCTCGACCATACCGGGCCGGTAGCGGCATCGGAGCGCAACGCGGCGCGCATCTTCAATGCCGACCATCTGTTCTTCGTCACCAACGGCACTTCCACTTCCAACAAGATCGTGTGGCACTCGACCGTGGCGCCTGACGACATCGTAGTGGTTGATCGCAACTGCCATAAATCCATTTTGCATTCGATCATGATGACTGGCGCGGTGCCGGTGTTCCTGACGCCGACACGCAACCACTACGGCATCATCGGGCCGATCTCGAAATCGGAATTCGAGATGGAGAACATCCAGAAGAAGATCGACGCGAACCCGTTCATCAAGGACAAGACCAAGAAACCGCGCATCCTGACCATTACGCAGAGCACCTACGATGGTGTGGTGTACAACGTCGAGATGCTGAAAGAGATGCTGGATGGCCGTATTGACACGCTGCACTTCGACGAGGCATGGTTGCCGCATGCGGCTTTCCATGAGTTTTACAAGGATATGCATGCGATCGGCAAATATCGTCCGCGCGCCAAAAAGTCGATGATCTTCGCCACGCAATCCACGCACAAATTGCTGGCCGGGCTGTCGCAGGCCTCGCAGATTCTGGTGCGCGAATCGGAAACCTGCAAGCTCAACAGCCACGTGTTTAACGAGGCCTATCTGATGCATACCTCGACTTCGCCGCAGTACGCGATCATCGCCTCGTGCGACGTGGCTGCCGCGATGATGGAGCCGCCGGGAGGCACGGCGCTGGTGGAGGAATCCATCGCCGAGGCACTGGATTTCCGCCGTGCGATGCGCAAGGTGGACGACGAGTTCGGCAAGGACTGGTGGTTCAAGGTGTGGGGGCCGGACAATCTCGCCGCCGAAGGCATAGGCTCGCGCGACGACTGGATGCTGAAGACTTCCGACAAGTGGCACGGCTTCGGCAAGCTGGCGGCAGGCTTCAACATGCTCGACCCGATCAAGGCCACGGTCATCACGCCGGGGCTCAACCTCAACGGCAACTTCGACGAGAACGGCATCCCTGCCGCGATGGTCACCAAATATCTCGCCGAACACGGCGTCATTGTCGAGAAGTGCGGCCTGTACTCCTTCTTCATCATGTTCACCATCGGCATCACCAAGGGCCGCTGGAACACGCTGCTCACTGCGTTGCAGCAGTTCAAGGACGACTACGACAAGAACCAACCGATGTGGCGCATCCTGCCGGAGTTCTCGGTGAAATTTCCGAGTTACGAGCGCGTTGGTCTACGCGATCTGTGCCAGCAGATCCATGACACCTACAAGGCGCACAACGTGGCGAAGATGACCACCGAGATGTATCTGTCGGATATGCAGCCCGCGATGAAACCCTCGGATGCGTTTGCCAAAATGGCGCATGACGAGATCGATCGCGTCGAGATCGACGATCTGGAGGGGCGCATCACGGCGGTGCTGCTGACGCCCTATCCGCCCGGTATCCCGTTGCTGATCCCGGGCGAACGCTTTAACAAGACCATCGTCGATTACCTCAAGTTCGCGCGCGACTTCAATAAAAAATTCCCCGGATTCGAGACCGACATCCACGGTTTGGTCTCGGACAAGACCAACGGCGAGAGGCTGTATTTCGTGGACTGCGTGCGGCAGGATTAACGGGAAGCCGGTTTTTTTATTTGGGGGTAGGCGCCAGAGCCGTGACGGGTTTGAATTTCAATGCCGATTTCCTGAAGGAGCGGGGTAGGCAATATTCCTCCGGCACAAACGATCACCGCTTCGTTGGGCAGATCGATTGAGGTGCCTTTCTGATCGAGCAGCACACTGGCGGCCCTGATTTCTTTGACAGTCGATTCGAGCAACACGGACAGACGCCCGGAATGACTTGCTTCTTCGGTTAGCTGCCGATTCTTTGGTTTTACGCGGCTGAATGCGTTGCTGCGATAACTAAGGGTGACCGTAGTGCCGGGCTCTCTGGAAATTGATACTGCCGCCTCCAGTGCGGCATCTCCGCCGCCGACCACCAACACATGCTTGCCTCGATATTGTTCCGGATCGAGCAGGCGATACACCACCTTCTTCTGATCTTCGCCCGGGACATCCAGTTTGCGCGGTGTACCGCGCCGGCCAATGGAAAGCAGCACGCTGTGGGTGAGATAACTGGCGCGATTAGTGACGACGGTGAAAGTGTCACCTTTACGCTCGATCTTTTCCATGCGTTCACCGAAGTTGATCTTGATATCGGCCTTGGTGACCACGTCCTGCCATATCTTCATCAGAGATTCTTTGCTTATTTCTCTGATGTTGATTTTGCCGATGATGGGAAGTTTCATCGGTGCTGTCATGACTAATTTGCCCCGGGGATAGTGTAACGTGGTGCCACCGAAAGTGTCTTCCTGTTCAAGCGTTACGCTGCGCAAGTTGTGATGTTTGGCGGTAAGGGTGGCGGAAATGCCGGCGGGGCCGGCGCCAATGATGACGACATCGTGCGGAGTTTTGGAACGACCCCGCTTCAAGATCGCTTCCATCGCCTGGCGACCCTGCTCTACTGCCTTTCTGATCAGGCCCATGCCTCCGAGTTCTCCTGCGATGAAAATGCCCGGAACATTGGTTTCAAAATTGGGCTTCACTTGAGGGATATCAACCCCGCGAGTTTCTGTGCCGAAAACAAGTTTGATCGCGCCAACCGGGCATGCGGAGGCACAAGCTCCGTGACCTATGCAGTGTGCCGGGCTGATGAGCACGCCTTTTCCATCGATGATGCCGATCGCCTTTTCCGGGCAGGCCTTAACGCAAGCGCCCGAGCCAAAGCAAATATTGGGGTCGAACACCGGGTGTAGCGTCGGGGGCTCGGTCAGACCGGACAGCACCGTTTCATGAAAAGTAGCTTTCGAAACTTTTTGGTGTTTGCTGCGTTTAATCAAAAAAAGTATCAACGGTATTGCCAAGGGCAGTCCATATAGCAGGTAAAAAATTGACTGATCGTTCATTTTGTATTGTGACCTGTAGATGCAAATGAAATTTCGCCGAATATCCTTCTTGAGTAATATTGCAAAGGTCAAGAGGGGGCCGATAACACGAAATGCGTTGATGTAGAGAATGCCCGTCACTCGACTAGCGTTTCGACTATTCGACGGGTGAACCAGTTCCAGTGTGTGCAGTCTACCGATGCGGACAAAGCAATTCAAGACATACCTGAGCAGGATATCGAGGGTTGGTTTTAGAGCATGTTAGAATAACGTCCCAATTTTTTCATTATGTTGAATCGAATCGGGTTTAACAAATGAGCTGAGTGAATATGTCATCTGAGTCTTCTCGAGATAAAAATACTGTACCAACTGCTGGTCACGGAGCGCCAGTTTCCGGCAGGCGCGCATCAGGTGCAGAGGGCGATTCGAATCTCGACGAGCGGCGTGCCGGAGAGCGACGCCAGGAAAAACATCCTGTTCAGATGGCAATATTTGGCGGTGTGCGTTCAGGCGATAAGCGTACGCCTTCCCCACCTAAAGAGGGCATTCATCCTTGGGTGGTGTGGTTTGCCCTTGTCTCTCTCGTGTTGGTGTCATGGCCGGTTTACATGGGCTGGGTTATTAAGCCGGGCTCCGGTTTGGGCTACTACTTTGGCTTGGTCGGCGGTGTGATGATGCTGCTGATGCTTCTTTATCCGGTACGCAAGCATATGTCATGGGCGCGGACTTGGGGCCCTGTGCGCTACTGGTTCATGGTGCACATGATATTTGGGATCGGTGGGCCGGTACTGGTCATCTTCCACTCAACCTTCCATGTGAGATCGTTGAATGCCGCGGTGGCTTTTTATTCCATGTTGCTGGTGGCATCCAGCGGCATCATAGGGCGCTTTATCTACAAGCGCATACACCATGGGCTGTACGGGCGAAAATCCAATCTGGAGGAATTGCAGCAGGCCGTCGACTCCAGCCAAAATAAAATGAGCGAAATAAACGCGATCCTGTTCGATGCAACTGGAGTGGGCGAAAGATTGGAGAAGTTTCGCCACAAGGCCATGTCTCATCAGGGAGCATTTCCCGTTCGTGCCTGGATATTTATGACTCTGGGTTTGCGGCGGCGTTATTTGGCGTACCGATTCAGCAGGAAATTGAAGCGGGCTATTGCTGTTCTTGGCAAGTCTCAAAGGTGGGATAAGCAGCATCAGGACCAACGTTATCAGGCGGTTTCGCAAGATGTGAAAGAGTATCTGGGAGTTATACAGGAGGCTGCCCAATTTGTAGCGTACGAGAAGTTGTTCCGTTTGTGGCATGTTCTGCATTCGCCCTTTGTCTGGTCATTGGGTGCCAGCGGCATAGTCCATGTCATCGCGACCCAGTTTATGTACTGATTGTTGCCGAATGTCTTTACGCCTGATTTTTCTGATCTTATCCCTGTCTTTTTCCAGTATCGCGCTGGGGGCGGCAGAGTCCGCGCTGATGCCCGGCGAAGTGATCCAGGGGCATGCCAAGCTCGAAGAAAATTGCAAGGAATGTCACGTCCGCTTTAACAAAGATGCGCAGACCGGGCTGTGCGCGGATTGCCACAAGGAAGTTAAGGTGGATATCCAAAAACACGAGGGATTCCACGGCAGGCTTGAAGAAAAAGAGTGCCGCACCTGCCATACCGAACACAAAGGCAGAAACGCGAAGATCGTGGTGATGGAGGGGAATAATTTCGACCACGCGAAGACAGATTTTCCATTGCTGGGTGCGCACCAGAAACAAGAAAAAGTGAAGTGCGCAGATTGTCATGCGGCGAAGAAAAAATATCGTGAAGCGCCCTCAGTATGCAATGACTGTCATCGCAAGGTTGATAAGCACAAGGGCAGTCTGGGTCCCGATTGTAAAAATTGCCATAACGAGCGTAGTTGGAAAGAAACGAAATTCGATCACAGTCTGGCGAAGACCCACTTTGCGCTTGAAGGCAAGCACGTAAATGTGAAATGCACTAAATGCCATGCCGACCCGGCCAAATTTAAGGGGGCGCCGCATGAGTGTGTGTCCTGCCACCTTAAGGCCGATAAGCATAAGGGGCAATACGGCAAGAAATGCGAGAACTGCCATACGGATAAAGATTGGAAGAAAATCGAGTTCGATCATGATGAAAAAACGAAATTCAAACTGCTAGGCAAGCACGAGACGGTGAAATGCGTCAGTTGTCATAAGACTCCGCTCTACACCAAAGAGAAAAAGACGCCGACTACGTGTATTGGCTGTCACCGCAAGGACGATGTCCATAAAGGTGGCTTGGGCACGAAATGTGAAACCTGCCATGACGAGAAAAAATGGAAGGTCACCAAATTCGATCACGACAAGGACACTAAATTTCCTTTGCTGGGCAAGCATGTCACGACCAAGTGCGATGCCTGCCACAAGCCGGAGATGAAAGAAAAGAAAGAAAAGCTCCCATTGACTTGTATCGGCTGTCACAAGAAAGACGACAAGCATAAGGAATCGTTCGGGACGAAGTGCGAGTCCTGCCACAAGGAAAAAGACTGGAAAACGATCAGCTTCGATCACACCCGGGATACAAAATATGTATTAAAGGGCAAGCACGAAAAGGTTAAGTGCGTTGCTTGCCATACTGGCAAGCTTTATCAGCCTCCCAAGCTGGCGCAGGATTGCATCTCTTGCCATGCGAAACACGACGTACACAAGGACAAGCTGGGCAAGCGCTGCGAATCGTGCCATAGCGAAAAAGACTGGAAAGAAACGCAGTTTGATCACGGGCGGGCACGTTTTCCGCTGCTGGGCTTGCATATAAAAGTCGAATGCAAAAAATGTCACCAGACGCAGCTATACCGCGATGTGCCGGGCGATTGCTTTGCCTGTCACAAGAAGGACGATGACAAGATGCACAAGCATCGGCTGGGTAAAAAATGCGAGTCATGCCACAACGCGCGATCCTGGAAAGCGTGGGATTTCGATCACGACACGCGCACCAAATTCAAGATTGACGGCGGACATAAGAAAATAGATTGCTACGCCTGCCATAAAAAAGAGATGGATGATCGCGTCGTCGTTGCGAAGACCTGTGACGGTTGCCATGATAATGATGACGTGCACCGGGGCGAATTCGGTACGCAATGCGAACGTTGCCACGAGACCAGTAAGTGGCGCACTCTCCGCATCGGGGTTGGGTCGCAGCGTCGTAAATAGATTATGAAATGGCCCGCTTGCGGGCACGCCATTTTTGCTAATGGCTATGTTTTTAATAGCCTTGCAATTGTCTAGCAGCACGGAGATATGATATAAAAGCGCAAACCTGCACTGAACGTTTATTTCGTTGCATAGTCGAATAAATAATTTTGTTACAAGGAATAAAATCCCCCAATGAATTTGACCAACACAAAAAATAGTTATCTTGCGCTGAGCCTGGTTTCAATATTGTTGTCCGCGTGTGGCGGTGGCGGTGGGGGCGGCGGTGCTGCACCAGGAACCACCCCGGTGCGCTCAGCTTATGTGGCAAATAGCGGAAGCAACAACGTCTCGCAATACTTCATAGACGTGACTGGCGCGTTGACGCCGATGAATCCGGCGACAACAAGTACGACGAACTCGACGCCAACCTCCGTCACCGTCGATCCTGCTGGTAAGTACGCATATGTGGCGAATTCAGGTGGGTATGACATCTCGCAATACACCATAGGAGCGGGAGGTGGGTTGGTGCCGATGACACCGGCGACAGTTCTGTCAGGTGCAGCAGGATCAGCACCAATCTCTATCACTGTCGATCCTACGGGCAAGTATGCTTATGCGGCGAATAGCGGTAGCAACGAAGTCGCGCAATTCACGATAGGTGCGGGGGGCGGCTTGTTGCCGATGACCCCGGCGACGGTTGCGTCGGGTACAGGTTTTCCAGGGCCAGTCTCCGTCACCGTTGATCCTACGAGCAAGTATGTTTATGTGGTCAACCAGGGCAGCAACAACGTCTCGCAATACACCGTAGGCACGAGTGGGGCGTTGACAGCCATGACCCCGCCGACTGTTGCGACAGGAACGAGTCCAATCTCCGTTTCCGTTGATCCTTCAGGCAAGTATGCCTATGTGGCGAATTTTGGTAGCACCTATATCTCGCAATACACGATAGGCACGACTGGCGCGTTGACACCGATGACCCCGGCGACGGCGACGACCCCTGGGCTCACTCTCCCAACCTCTGTCGCCATCGATCCTACCGGCAAGTACGCCTACGTGTCGATTGGCAGCGGTGTTGCACAATTTCTCATAGGGGCGGGTGGCGTGTTGGGAGCCATGACCCCGCCGATAGTTCCTTCAACGGGTTTCACCCAGCAATCTATTACTGTTGATGCTTCGGGCAAGTACGTATATATGGCAAGTCAGAATGGCGTCATCTCTCAATACGCCATAGGCGTTGGTGGCTTGTTGACAGCCATGGCCCCACAATCGAGTGTAGTAGCGGGCAATCTGCCATATTCCATCACCACCGCAGTCTCAATACAGTAAATGTATTTATAGCCCTCCGTTATATGGACGGAGGTATGTCCTGAAAAGTCTCAATGTATCGCACTCGGGGTTTATCAATGGCCCTATTTTTTATCTTGGGCTCTGGAAATATATTCAGGCTACCGTTAGCTCCTTTTTTTCAACCGTCGGTCTGAAAAATTATGCCTTTTATTCCAGCAGACAACGACCAGATGAATGGTCTTTGAGGGACAGCATTTTTTTGGTAATTTGGCTGCCAGTCTGAAGCATCGTAAATGCTTGTGATGGATTTTTCAGAATCGTTTTTGGCGGAAGTTCGAAAATCTGGATCAATGTTTGGTTTAAATATAATCCTGGTTGCCGAACTGGAAGATGGGACTAACGGTTTTCAGATAGTGCAGTGTGATATTATATGTGTGCTTTTTACACACGATTTTTATTGAGGGGCAGAAAAATGAATAACAACAGAAAAGAAGTCGGGACAGCGCAAATGTTTCAGGTCTTGATTTCACCGCGTTGGATAACGCGCATGTTTCTAATGCCACTACTGGTCGTTGCTCAATTTGCTTGGGCAGCGGTTACCGATCCCGGCACGATAAAATTTGATCACAGTAAAACCGCATTCAGTCTCACCGGTGCCCACATCGTGGCCCGATGTGCATCCTGCCACGTCGACGGGGTATTCAAGGGAACACCGCGCGATTGCGCAAGTTGTCACGTGGCCGGAAACCGCATGGGGGCTCAGGCAAAGACAACCAAGCACGTTGCCACGACCGCTCCGTGCGAAAGATGTCACCAAAACACGGCCTGGACACCGGTGAAGTTTAACCATGTTGGCGTGGCAACGGGTACTTGCCTGACTTGCCACAATGGCACGGCTACCACGGGAAAGCCGAGCGGGCATATGCCCACCAACGATTCATGCGATGCATGCCACAAAACCATCAATTGGCAACAACTCTCGGCGGGAGGCCTGCCGGCAAACCACTTGCCGACGATGCAGACCTGCTCGCTTTGCCATAGCACAGGGTTTGGGTTGAATTCAGGGGTGATGAACCACGCGGGCGTCGTTAGTGGTTGCATGAATTGCCACAACGGCCAAACCTTTGCCGTGGGAATGACGCCGAAATCCATGCCAACGAATCACCTGCCGACCAGTAATTTGCCATGTGAGAATTGCCACTCGACGAGCAACTTCATATCATTTGTGATTCCAACATCACCAACGATGATGAACCACACGGGCATCGTCAATGGCTGTGCGAACTGCCATAACGGCCAAAGCTTTATCGGGGTGACACCGATGTCCAAAGCTGCTTTCTCGTCACATATGGCGACCTCGCTGGATTGCTCAAGCTGCCATAGTTCGACGACATCCTTCTTGATGGCGAACGTAACGACCCCGCCGATTGGACACCTGCCTACGACATCGTTATGCACGACTTGCCATAGCGCAAACTTTGTACCGATTACCGGCGTGATGAACCACACGGGCATCACAACGGGTTGCACAACTTGCCACAACGGCCAGGTCTTTACCGGCGTAGCACCGGTGTCCAAACCGGTGAACCATCTGCCTACCAGTATGACGTGCGAGACCTGTCACTCTCCGGCTAGTACTAATACAGGTGGGTTTGGTCCAGCAACGCCGATGAGGCACACCGGCATCGTCGGTGGTTGCACCAATTGCCATAACGGCCAGAGCTTTGCCGGGGTTACGCCAGTGTCCAAGCCTGTGAATCACCTGCCGACCAACATGTCGTGCGAAACCTGCCACTCAACGAGTAATACTAATCCGGGTGGGTTTGGTCCAGCAACGCCGATGAACCACGCGGGCATCGTCAGTGGTTGCGCAACATGCCATGGTTTCCTGGGTGTTGGCATTAGCTTTGCCGGTGTGACGCCGATGCCGCAAATCGCATCCCATATGCCAACGGGTTCTTCACCATGTGAGGGCTGCCATACCTCGACCGCGCCGGGGGGCTTCCTGGTTGCTACGGGAGGCGCGAAGCCGTCGAATCATCTGCCTACTACTGCGGCGTGCTCGGTCTGCCATAGTGCTGCCAGCTATTACCCGGGGGTAATGAACCACGCGGGAGCGGGCGTTGTCAGTGGTTGCACAACTTGTCACAATGGCCAAGTCTTTGCCGGAGTGACGCCGGTGTCCAAACCGGTGAGCCACCTGCCGACCAGTGCGGCGTGCGAGAACTGCCACCAACCGGCAAGTACCACTTCCGGTGGATTCGCCAATGGTGCGATGAATCACGTGGGCATCGTCAGCGGTTGCACCAATTGTCACAATGGCCAGGCCTTTGCCGGTATCACGCCGAAGGCCAAGCCGCCTAACCACCTGCCGACCAGCATGTCGTGCGAGACTTGCCACTCGACGACTGCCTTCCTATCGTTCGCAGGAACGGCGATGATGCACACGGGCATCGTCAATAATTGCACGTTATGCCACAACGGCCAAGCCTTTGCCGGTGTGACGCCAGTGTCCAAGTCGACTAGGCATATTCCCTATGCGGCGAATTTGAACGGCGGCGCGAGTATGGGCTGCGAGTTCTGCCACAGCCCGACGGTCTTTACTACATTTACTACGGGCCTCGTGACGTCAACGACCATGCACAACGGTACTTTGGGCAATGGTTCTGGATGGTGCCTTAACTGTCACCAAACTACCTGGTCGGCTCCATTGCAGACGCATTCGGTGAACCACGATACTCCAGGATCAACCGATTGTTCTAAGTCGGGCTGTCATAGACCTATAGGAGGTATCGGATCGTCGTACACAAGGTGGAATTGATTTTTTAATCCAGCAAGCATTGGAAGCCGCCAACTAGGGGCCTCTAGGCATGTCATTACGCCTCAGCGTGAGAGCCAATAATTCCGCAATAAATAAATAGTAAGGATGAAGATATTGAAAGTCAGTGATGTATTGCGATTCATGCGGAACATTGTTTGCTCAGCCACCTTGTGGGTGTTTGCCTTGTTGCCGATGGGTGTAGCCATAAGTTCGGCCAACGCCGGAGTCATTGAACGCGTCGAGATCAAGCGAGCTGGAGAGGAGGCGGAGATTCGTATCCTGTTCGTTACCCAGATTCAATACTTGCGCGAGGGCTCGCTTAAAAGTGGCGATATAAGGATTTACTTTAATCTCTTGGGACTCGATGCTACAGATCCTCGTCTGGTTCCGGAAAACAAGGAATCGCCGCCATCGGATATTGCTCCGCATTTTTCTATTTCCTATCCCGAACTCGATTCATCACTCTCCGTCAGTTTTGGCAAAGTGGTCGACTATCATGTTCGTGCCGGCAAAGATGGGCGCAGCATCAGCATTTTCACCCCTGCGCTCAAGCCTAAAAACGGGCCTGAATCAAGTGCGGCAACGGCTATTGTGGCACCAACGGCTGCAATCACTCCTCCGTTAAGCATTCCAAGCGTGACTTTGCCATCTGTGCAATTGGCAGCACCACGCCCCGTGGCGGAAATCGAGCTGGAGGCGCAGCAGTTGATCGGTAGTGCACGCTATGCACTTCAGAATGACCGGCCTGAAGCAGCGATCGAATCGCTGAACAAATTGCTTAACTTGCCGCCCAACCAACAATCCCAGCCTGCGCAAAAGTTGATCGGCGAAGCGTGGGAGAAGCACGGGGAATTTGACAAGGCGCGCGTGGAGTATGAGTTGTATATCAAGCTTTATCCCGATGCTGCGGATATCAAGCAGGTGAACGAACGGTTGGCACGATTGCCCGCAAAGGGGACGACAAAACCGGTGCAGGCGGCTGTTGTCGCCAAGCCGAAGTTCGTAGAAGAAAAGATGGTGGTTTATGGCGGTCTTTCCCAATATTTTTACAAGGGCATTTCGCACACCGATTCTCTCATCATTAGCGGCGCAACTTCGACTACGTCGTCACTGACACGCCAGGATCAGTCCCAGCTGCTCTCGATGCTGGACGTGACCGGACGGAAACGTACCGAGACTACCGATACGCGCATGGTGTTTCGCGATAACTACAACGCGAATTTTTTGCCCGGGCAAGTAAGCAGTAACCGCTTCGATGCTGCCTACATCGAGCAGAGTGCACGCGACCATAGTTATATGTACCGTGTGGGACGGCAAACAGGATCGGGAGGCGGTGCGCCGGGACGTTTCGACGGCGTGGTGGCAGGTTACAGTTTTAATCCAACCTGGCGCGTCAATGGTGTCGTCGGCAAGCCGGTAGAATTTACCAGTGGCGGCCTTGGATCTGGCCCCAGCAAAGACTTTGCCGGTATGAGCGTCGATCTTACCCGCTTGCCGGAACAGTGGAGCAGTAGCGGTTATCTTATCCAGCAGCGCGTGGATGGTCTCGTTGATCGCAGGGCTGTCGGAGTAGATGCGCATTATTTCGATGCGCAGCGAAATTTCATGGGGCTATTTGAATTCGACACCATCTTCAGGGATGTTAATCTTGCAATGCTCCAGGGAAACTGGACGGTGGAGAACGATAGTTACAACGTGCTGGTGGATCACCGTAGGTCGCCTCCGCTACAGCTGACTAACGCGTTAATGGGTCAACCCATACAGTCTGTCGCGACTTTGCTCCAGTCTGGCGTGTCGATGGATACCATTCGGGCTGATGCCAAGGCGTTAAGTCCCACATCCAACATGTTCGCGATCGGAATGAACCGCCTTTATTCTCCGCGCTTGCGCTTGGGTGGTGATTTTCGCGTTAGTAATATGTCCGGTACCGGTGCAACGAGTACCGGACAGCAAGCGACAGAAGGGAGTGGGAATACCTATTCATATTCCATTCAGGCGACCGGCAACAATTTGTTGTTGGAGAACGACTATGGTGTCGTGAATGCCACCTACACAAGTTCTAAAACCTATACAGGGCAATCGCTGGCATTTACTCAGGTTGAGACATTGCGGCAATACTGGCGGATAGATATGTTGCTGCTGTTATACAACCAAGTTGACGACTTCGGCACTCATACAACGCAGATCAGGCCCAGCCTTAAGTTGAATTACCGTTGGAACGACTCGGTCAATCTGGAGGGCGAAGGAGGGATCGAACAAATTCATACCAGTAGCGCGATTCAGGATGACAAGACGCAGCGCAAGTATTTCTACATTGGCTATCGCTGGGACTTCCGTTAGAAACTAGCGCTTTCTGTCGTAAACCACAAAGTGATAAGTGTGCGCGTTCTTCTCGTCCGGCGCGTGGCTCACACGTTCGGTCTCCTGCCACATCGTGCGGTCGAGTTCGATGAACTGTGCATCGCCTGATATGTCTGCATCGATTTCGGTCAGGTAGATACGGTCGGCCAAATCGATCGCCTGACGATAAAGCTCCGCGCCGCCGATCACAAAAATTTCTGCATCACCCTCGCAAGCCGAGATCGCCGCTTCGAGCGAATTCATCACGATCACATCCGGCACGGAATAATTTGCATTGTGTGTCACCACTATTGAAGTGCGTCCCGGCAAAGGCTTGCCGATCGATTCATAAGTCTTGCGCCCCATTACGATATGGTGCCC
The DNA here is from genome assembly GCA_025350405.1 of Gallionella sp. Lineage (GTDB taxonomy): Bacteria > Pseudomonadota > Gammaproteobacteria > Burkholderiales > Gallionellaceae > Gallionella. The sequence goes on along the minus strand of JANXXX010000075.1, from coordinate 8,490 downwards.
CATCGTGAGCGCCTTGAAGTGCTTCAGGTCGGCGGGCAAATGCCAGGGCAACGTGTTATTGGCACCGATCACGCGGTTGTTTGCCATCGCCACGATCAGCGAAACGCGCTGTTTCATATTCATACTGCTACGGGCGCTTTGATGGCCGGATGCGGATCGTAGCCTTCCAGTGTGAAATCCTCGAAATTGAATCCGAAAATATCTTTCACGGCCGGATTGATGCGCATCGTCGGCAGCGGACGCGGCTCGCGCGACAATTGCAAAGCTGTCTGCTCCATGTGGTTGGAATACAAATGCGCATCGCCGAAGGTGTGCACGAAATCACCGGGCTGCAAGTCGCACACCTGAGCCATCATCAAGGTCAGCAGCGCGTAGCTGGCGATATTGAACGGCACGCCGAGGAAGATATCTGCACTGCGCTGGTATAACTGGCAAGACAATTTGCCATCCGCGACATAGAACTGGAAGAACGCATGGCAGGGTGCCAGCGCCATCTGGTCGAGTTCGCCGACGTTCCAAGCCGAAACGATGATGCGGCGCGAATCGGGATTGCCCTTGATCTGATCGACGGCCATTTTGATCTGATCCACCACGCGGCCATCCACGGTCGCCCAGGAGCGCCACTGCTTGCCATACACCGGACCGAGGTTGCCGTTTGCATCGGCCCACTCGTCCCATATCTTGACGCCGTTGTCCTTGAGATACTTGATGTTCGTGTCGCCCTGCAAAAACCACAGAAGTTCGTGCACGATGGATTTCATATGGCACTTCTTGGTGGTGACCAGTGGGAATCCTTCCGCCAGGTTGAAGCGCATCTGGTAGCCGAACACACTGGTCGTTCCGGTGCCGGTGCGGTCGGATTTTTTTGTGCCGTGATCGAGCACGTGCTGCATCAGGTCTAAATAATTGCGCATGGTGAATTTGAGAATTAGTAAATTCAAGCCACAGAGAACACACAGAGATAGGCGTAGAGCTGGTTTTCTCTGTGATCTCAGTGGCAAATTGGTTTTTCTAGGATAATGACAAACCACATCAATTTCCGAGGCTCTAATGCTAGCACAACTGACCGCCACACTTAGCCTGCCCAAAGCCCTGAACGCAGCCCACTTGCTGGTGCTGCTGCCCAAGGGCAAGACTCTACCCAAGGACGTGCCGCATAGCGACCTGCTGGCCGCCGTGCTCAAGCGTCGCAACATCAAGGCCGATGAATTCGCCGATGCGCCCATCGCCGCAAATCATGCAGACGGCAGCCTGATCGCCTGGGCGATGCTGGATTTCAGCAAAACGAATTTTGCAATACAGACCCAGGCGCGCAAGGCTATGCAATTGCTGCTGGACGAGCAACCGGCCAGCGTCAACATTGTCGTGCAGGGCGATGCGGCGCAACGCCAACAGGCCGCAGAAGCGGCGGTGTATGCGGCGTGGGTGAACGGCGCGCCACTGCCGGTGCACAAAAAGAAAGACACTCGCAAGCCGTTGCAAAAGATCGCGCTATACGGTTACGCCGACACTAAAAGTTTTGCCGCACTCAAGGCGCAGGCTGAAGGCAATCTGTTGTGCCGCACTCTCACCGTGCAGCCGCCCAACGAACTCACCCCCACGCTGTACCGCAAGCTCATCAAGGAGCTCGCCAAACAGAACGGTTGGCAGCTCAAGGAATTCGACCTGAAAGCGCTGCGCAAGATGGGCGCGGGCGCGTTCGTCGCGGTGGCGCAGGGCAGTAACGAAGAAGATGCCGTGATCGTGCATCTGCGCTATCGCCATGCCAAGGCGAAACACACCGTGGCGCTGGTCGGCAAGGGCATCTGCTTCGACACCGGTGGGCACAATCTAAAACCCGCGCGTCACATGCACGGCATGCACGAGGACATGAACGGTTCGGCGGTCGCGCTCGGCATCCTGCTCGCCGCCACGCAACAAAAGCTGCCGGTCAACATCGACTGCTGGCTGGCCATCGCGCAAAACCACATCAGCCCGAAAGCCTACAAGCAGAACGACATCGTCAAGGCGCTGAACGGCACCACCATCGAAGTGATGCACACCGATGCCGAAGGGCGCATGGTGCTGGCCGACACGTTCACGCTGGCCTCGCGCGCAAAACCAGACCTGCTGATCGACTTCGCCACGCTCACAGGCAGCATGGCCGTCGCCTTGGGGGCGCGTTACAGCGGCGTGCTTGGCAACCGCGAAGCATTGCTGCAACAGGCCGTGCAGGCCGGACAGCAATGCGGCGAACGGCTGTGCGCCTTCCCAATGGACGACGATTACGAACCCGCGCTGGATTCCAAAGTCGCCGACATCAAGCAATGCACGCTGGATGGCGAAGCCGACCACATCCTCGCTGCGCGCTTCCTGAAACGCTTCCTGGAACACGACGTGCCGTGGCTGCATGTGGATTTGTCCTCCAGCCGCTGCGAAGGCGGGCTGGGCAGCGTGGCCAGCGACGTGACTGGGTTTGGTGTGGGGTGGGGACTGCGGATGTTGCAGGGGAAGTAAGTGTTTTTAAGATGTAGTACAACCTAAAGGTACCAAGGTCAAAATTTTTGAGGGATGAAGGCAAATATGAATAAGAAATCGACCCCGGTAGCTTTTACTACTAAATGAACAATCGCCTAGCCCAATACTTTGTAGGATTAGTAAAGCAATCTTTGCATGCTTTCGAGCGGGGTGAGCTAATGCGCACCATCATCCTTGCTCTTATTGCGCTCGCTTTCGCGTTTCTAGCCGCATTGGGCATTAATCTGAAACTCACTAAAAGTGGAGAGATGTGGGAATGGACTATTGGCCTTTGGGTTATATTCCTGTTTGTCTTTATTTCTCCTTTTCGTTTATGGCTGGCAGAGAAGGAAAAAATTGAGGAATTTGAAGAAGCTGCACGTCCAAAAATACGTCTTGAGTTTGATCCGAAGAATAGCGGCTGTGCACATAAAACTCTTTTAGGAGATACGAATAATGCTCTATTTATTAGGGCTCTTCCCATATGTGAATCAAGCGTGACAAATTGCGTGGGATATTTGCGCGGAGTATTCAAGTTATCCAACGATAAATGGGAAGCGACAGAATTTGATGAGCGATTGGATTTGACTTGGGCAAACAGAGGAAACGCAAATCCAATAACTATCCAAAATGGCGTCCCTCAATATCTTGATATTTTTTGTATTCCAGAAAACAATATTTTTTGGCCATGTACTGCCAGCGGAACTATTCCAACAAGAGCAAAAAATGTATTTAACGCGAACGATACATTCAGAATCGACATTGGGGTGATGGGGGACGGCGGCGCAGCATCAATATCATTGAAAATGAAGTTAGGAAGTACTTGGGATACACCAAAACTTGAATTGCTTAACACGCCCTAAAGTCCAAAGGTACCGAAGTTAAATTATTTTTGAGAGTTGATGATATGGTTGAAAATGAAATCGCCCCCAGTGCCTTTTGCTAGATGATTACCCGATAACCTCGAAGCTAGTGTAACTGCCCTCATCCGGCTCGATCTCGACCCGCGTTACCTGTGCGTGCGGCGGGCCGCGCCGCGCCCAGAGCATGATGGCGTCCACGGCGGCGGGTTCGCCATGCACCGCGGCTTCCACCGTGCCATCGCTATTGTTGCGCACCCAGCCTGTAACTCCAAGTCTTTGTGCTTCAATGCGCATCGAGTCGCGGAAGAATACGCCTTGTACGCGGCCATGAATGACAAGGCGTAGCGTCTTCATGTTTCCGCTGAATTATTTTTTCAGCAAATCACGGATTTCTCTCAGCAGTACTTCTTGTGCCGGCGGTGCCGCTGGGGCTGCTTGCTCGGCTTTCATCTTCATCGAGTTGATGCCTTTGATGACCATGAAAATAACCGCAGCAATAATCGTGAAGTCCACAACTGTTTGTATGAATTTACCGTAGCTGATCACAACAGTAGGCGCAGTTGCGGTTGCTGCCAACAAAGTAAAAGACAATTTCGAGAAATCCACACCGCCAACCAGCACACCTATTGGAGGCATGAGGACATCGGTTACTAAGGAAGAAACGATTTTCCCGAATGCGGCGCCGATAATTACTCCGACGGCCATATCAACTACATTTCCCTTGACTGCAAACTCTTTGAATTCCTGGATCATGCCCATGATTATTCCCCTTGATGGTTATTAAATCAGTCGCCGAATCTGACGTTAACATATGTGAAGAACATAATGAAGAACACGCCTTGTAGGCGTTTATCAAACATGAGGCTTAGCGACTTGTTGAATGTGGCGCTCATCTTGAATGACAGGGGAAAGCCATGGTTTTTTGCCGGGACTAGGTTGCTGGTGGCGCGACCTTGATGACTTCTTCCAGCGTTGTTGTTCCTGCTGCAATTTTCATTGCGCCGGAGATGCGCAGCGGTTTCATGCCTTCGCGGTAAGCCACTTCACGGACACGTGCGAGGTCGGTAGTCGGAGTGACGAGCTTGCGTATCTCGGGGGACATCATCAGGATTTCATAGATGCCGACGCGCCCTTGATAGCCCGTCATGCGGCATTCGAGGCAACCTTCTTCATGTTGCAACTGGGGCGGGCGGCTGGTTTTCCACGGAGCGACGAGGTCATCCCAAAATTTGCTCTCCTCGTCTTGCAGCGGAAGCGGTTTTTTGCAATGCGGACACAGCGTGCGAACCAGCCGCTGTGCCATGATGCCGAGCACTGTAGCGTTGATCATGAAGGGCGCGACGCCGAGATCGAGCAGACGGGTGATGGCCGATGGTGCATCGTTGGTGTGCAGTGTGGAGAGCACGAGGTGGCCGGTCAGTGCGGCTTGGATCGCCATGTCGGCGGTTTGCAGGTCGCGTATCTCGCCGACCATGATGATGTCTGGGTCTTGCCGCATCAGTGCGCGCAGGCCATCGACGAAATTGAGGTCGATGCCGCTTTGTACCTGCATCTGGTTGAACGCAGGCTCGACCATTTCGATCGGGTCTTCGATGGTGCAGACATTGACCTCGGGTGTTGCCAGGTGTTTGAGCGTGGAATACAGCGTGGTGGTTTTGCCTGAACCGGTCGGGCCGGTGACGAGAATGATGCCGTTCGGCTGCGAGGTCATCTTGTCCCAGCGTGCGCGATCCTCGTCGGAAAAACCCAGTTCGGAAAAATCGCGCACCAGTACTTCCGGGTCGAAGATGCGCATCACCAGTTTTTCGCCGAATGCAGTCGGCAGCGTGGACAAGCGCAACTCCACTTCCTGGCCGTCGGCAGTGCGCGTCTTGATGCGGCCGTCCTGAGGGCGGCGTTTTTCGATGACGTCCATACGCCCGAGCAGCTTGATCCGGCTGGTCATCGCAACCATCACCGACATCGGGATCTGATACACCTGATGCAGCACGCCGTCGATGCGGAAACGCACCAGCCCGATATCGCGCCTGGGCTCGATGTGAATGTCTGAGGCGCGCTGCTCAAAAGCGTACTGCCACAGCCAGTCAACGATCGTGACGATGTGCTGGTCGTTGGCGTCGAACTGCTGCTTGGTCTTGCCCAGTTCGACCAATTGCTCGAACGAAGCTTGCCCGGATTTGTTCTGTTTGTTGGTCTGAGCCGCATTCTTCACCGAGCGCGCCAGATTGTAGAACTCGACCAGATAGCGGCTGATATCTTCCGGTGTGGCGATGACGCGGCGGATGTCTCTGCGTAGGGTGTGTTGGAGTACTTTTTCCCAGTCGCGCAGGAATGGTTCGGAGGTGGCGATGACCACTTCAGTTTGCGTCATTTGCACCGGCAGTATGCCGAAACGCGTGGCATAGTCGTTGGACATGATGTCAGTGACAGCAGAAAAGTCGATCTTCAGCGGATCGATGTGGAAATATTCAAGGCCGACGCGTACGGCAAGCCATTCTGCCAGCACATCCGAATTCAGCACTTTATGCGGTGGCAACAGCGATTTCAAATTCTGCCGGGCAATGACCAGGAGAGGATGGACGCCCAAGCGTTGACCGCGACGTTCGGCAACTATTGCATCGGCAATAGCCTGGCTGATAATGCTATCGGCAATTAGCATGCCCAGAAGTTCTGGTAATGTTAATTTGTGTTCGTGCGTGTTCATCTGCTCCATGCGGGACTCCTCCAATAGCTACGCCAGACTATACTGTTATCGCGTTAGTTGCTCAATGGGTATGACATAGTCGCCACAATCAGTCCATAGCGTGCGAGCTTGCCGATAGCCATGAACAGTGCAGCCTGCCACGGGTTCAGTCGCAGCCATCCGGCGGCGAGGCACAGCGCATCACCGATCAGCGGCACCCATGCGAGCAGCAATACCGGTGTGCCATAGCGGCGCAGCTTTTCCACATGCTTGAGTTGCTGGGTCTGCGGCAGCAGCCAGCCCATGGCGAAAGTCACCATGCCGCCCAGTGTGTTGCCGATGGTGGCGACGAACAGTGCAGTCCACAGCGTTTCGGGATAGGCCTTGAGCACGCCGAACAACACAGCTTCGGAGCCGCCGGGTAACAACGTGGCCGCGAGGAAGCTGGAGATGAACAGCCCCCACAGGCTGATGTCGCTGCTGATCCAGCCGGTGAGGGATTCCAAAGTTGCTTAGTGTCTCTTCTTCGGTGCGATGATGTCGGTGATCGTGCCTTCCGCCATCTCAGCCGCGAAGCACAATGTTTCCGATAGTGTCGGGTGGGGATGTATCGTCAGGCCGATGTCTTCCATGTCAGCGCCCATTTCCAGTGCAAGCACTGCTTCGGCAATCAATTCACCTGCATTCACACCGACGATGCCCGCGCCGAGGATGCGGCGGGTGGTCGGGTCGAGCAGCACCTTGGTTGCCCCCTCGCTACGACCTATCGATCCTGCGCGGCCGGAGGCGGCCCACGGGAACGAAGCTTTTTCGTATTCGATGCCTTGTGCCTTGGCTTGCGTTTCGGTCAGTCCCATCCATGCGACCTCCGGGTCGGTGTACGCGACTGAAGGGATGGTCAGCGGCTCGAAGAACGCTTTGTGTCCGGCGATGACTTCCGCCGCGACCTTGCCTTCATGCACCGCTTTGTGTGCCAGCATCGGGTCGCCGACGACGTCACCAATCGCAAAGATGTGCGGCACATTGGTACGCATTTGCTTGTCGACCGGAATGAAGCCGCGCTCGTTGACGGCCACGCCGGCGGCGTCCGCGCCGATATCGCGCCCGTTCGGGCGGCGACCAACTGCCATCAGCACGCGGTCGTAGAGTTGCGGCTCGGGGGCCTGTTCACCTTCGAAGGTGACTTTGAGTCCATCCTTCTTCGCTTCGATCTTGGTGACCTTGGTCTTCAGGTAGATCGCCTCGTAGCGTTTCGCGATACGCGTGTGCAGCGGCTTGACCATGTCCTTGTCCGCACCCGGCATCAGTTGATCCATCAATTCGACCACGGAAATCTTTGCGCCGAGCGCGTCATACACAGTCGCCATTTCCAGCCCGATGATGCCGCCACCGATGATCAGCATGCGCTTGGGCACATCCTGCAATTGCAAAGCGCCGGTGGAGTCGATGATGCGCGGATCGTCATAAGGGAAGCCGGGGATGCGCGCCACGCTGGAGCCGGCGGCGATGATGGCGGTATCGAAGCTGATGGTCTTATTGCCGTCTTTGGTTGCTACGGTCAAACTGTTCGGTGAAGTGAATTTCGCGGTGCCTTGCACTACCTGCACTTTGCGTTGCTTGGCAAGCATGGCCAATCCGCTGGTGGATTTGGCGATGACGTTTTCCTTCCACGCGCGGATGGCATCGATATCAAATTTTGGCTTGCCAAACGTCACGCCATGTTGTGACACCTCTTCCGCTTCGGTAATAACCTTTGCGATATGCAGCAGTGCCTTGGATGGAATGCAACCGACGTTCAGGCACACACCGCCCAAATTGACATGCTTCTCGATCAGCACCACTTGCTTGCCGAGGTCGGCAGCGCGGAACGCAGCAGTGTAGCCGCCAGGACCTGCGCCGAGCACCAGCACCTCGGCATGGATGTCACCTTTGGCGAAGGATATTGGGGCGGGAGCCGATGCAGGCGCAGGAGCGGAAGATTTGTTATTGGAAGCCGCCGCCAAACTCGGCGCACTGGCTGCTGATTTCGCAGCGGGAGTGGTGATTGCCGCGCTGCTCTCCAGGGTCAGGATCACGCTGCCTTCCGAAACTTTATCGCCGACCTTGACCTTGAGTGCTTTCACCACGCCTGCGGCTGGGCAGGGCACTTCCATCGCGGCCTTGTCGGTTTCCAGCGTGATCAGCGATTGCTCCGCCTCGACTTTGTCACCGGCCTTTACAAATATTTCGATGACCGCTACGTCTTTGAAATCGCCGATGTCCGGTACTTTTACTTCGATGGTTTGGCTCATGTTCTCTCCGTTTGATCGTCATTCCCGCGAAGGCGCACTGCTGTCCGGGATAATTTTTATGTAACCAGTTAAGAGTGTTGCAGTACAAGGTTGAATGGGATAAAACCCGGAGCGCCAACTCAACAACCGAGACTGCAACATGTATAGGATAAGCCGA
>JANXXX010000164.1 GCA_025350405.1 Gallionella sp. | reverse complement strand
AACTTTTTTCTATTGCGATGCCATATCCGGCTGATAGACTGTCGCCGAACACCAGTATGTTTTTTGCGGCATAAGCGAAATGTGGCAGCAATAATATTGCGACCAGCAAAATAATTTTTAAGGACAAGTTTTTCATGACAGCAATTGTGCAGGCAATTGATCTAACCAAGCAAGTAAAAAGTCCATCGATGGAGGGTGATGCTCCGCCGCTGGTCATCCTGCATGAGGTCAATTTCAGCGTGGAGGCGGGCGACAGCCTCGCGATACTTGGCGCGTCCGGTTCCGGCAAGTCCACGCTACTCGGTTTGCTGGCCGGGCTGGATGCGCCGAGCAGCGGCACAGTATTTCTCGATGGCACGGATATTTTTTCGTTCGACGAGGACAGCCGCGCGCGTCTGCGCGGACGCCTCGCGGGCTTCGTGTTCCAGTCGTTCCAGTTGCTGCCTGCGTTGACCGCGCTGGAGAACGTGATGCTGCCACTGGAGCTGCACGGCGCACAAGATGCGCGCGAGCGCGCGGCAGAAACCTTGCGGCGTGTTGGATTGGCGCAGCGCATGGATCATTTGCCCAAGCATCTATCCGGCGGCGAACAGCAGCGCGTTGCTATCGCGCGCGCCTTTGTCGTCCAGCCCAAGATATTGTTTGCCGACGAACCCACCGGCAACCTCGACGCCGCCACTGGCAACCAGATCATCGAATTGCTGCTGGAACTCAATCGCGCACAAGGCACGACACTGATCCTCGTCACTCACGATGAGGCGCTGGCGCGGCGGTGTAATCGGCAGTTGCGGCTGGAGGCAGGGCGGGTGATGTGATGAACAATGATGTGCTTATCAATCTCAACGATGGAGGGCGACATGGATAATAAACAATGGCTGAAACGCATTTCGCAGTTTTGTTTGCTGCTGATGCTGGGGGCAAGCATCAGCGCATGCGCAGGATTTTTGGGGTTTGGCAGCACGAGCTGGAAGGAAGAAGTGCTGCTGCACGATGGAAGCAGGATCATCGCCGAGCGTTCGATTGACCGGGGCGGGCGGCACGAGATCGGGCAACAGCCGCCGGTCAAAGAAGAAAGCATGAGCTTCACCTTGCCTTTATCAAATGAGCGCATCACCTGGAAGAGCGAGTTCAGCGCAGACATTGGCTATGCCGATTTCCAGCCGCTGCTGCTGGATATATCCCAGGGAGCGGTTTACCTGGTGACTTCCCCCGTGGGATGCCTGGCCTACAACAAATGGGGGCGCCCGAATCCGCCTTATGTCATTTTCAGATACCAGGACAAGGCATGGCAACGCATCACCATGCAAGAGTTGCCGGCAGAGCTGAGCAAACCGAATTTGATTATTTCATCACCCGACAATGAAGTGGAAAAAATGGGCAAGCGTTATGTAACTGTAGCGATGGTTCAGCAGGCCAACAGCGATCTTACCCAGACCCAATTCAAAACTATCTTGCGGGAGGCATCTTTGCCAAATTATCTATGTCCGCAAGATTCCAGCGGGCCAAGGGCCCCCATTCCAATTATCCCAAAGACATTGCAGTTTCGTAGGGTGGATAAGCGCAGCGCATCCACCAGCCCATCCATGAAAAAGGAAGCAACGTGAGCAACTATCGCAGGGCTTATCTCCCCGGCGGCATTTATTTCTTTACCGTCGTGACCTTCAATCGCGTTCCGATTTTTATCAATGAAAATCGTGTCGAGGCGCTGCGGCAAGCATTACGCCAGGTGATGACGGTTCGCCCTTTCGAGATTGATGCGATGGTTGTCCTGCCCGAGCATTTGCACTGTATCTGGCGTTTGCCGGAAGGCGATGCCGATTATTCCTCCCGCTGGCGCGAAATAAAAAAGGCGGCCTCGCGCCAGATCGGTATGGATATCAACGCGCGCAATGAACGCATGGTGTGGCAGCGCAGATTCTGGGAACATGCGATTCGTGATGAAGATGATTGGCGCAGGCATATGGATTACATTCATTACAATCCGGTGAAACATGGGTTGGCGAGTCGTCCCGGCGAATGGGCATGGTCGTCGTTCAGCAATGCGGTGAAAAAAAGGTGGTATGAGGAAGCATGGGGTGATCACGAACCGGCAACCATTGTCGGGATGGATTGCGAATGAAGAATGGCCTATGCATAAATGGTGGATGCGCTGCGCTTATCCACCCTACATGATGATTAACAGAAAATGAACCTTCTTCGCCTTTCCCTCAACCTGCTCCGCCGCGACTGGCGCGCCGGTGAGTGGCGCGTGCTGTTGATCGCGCTGGTGCTGGCGGTGGGCAGCATCGCCACTGTCGGCCTGTTCGCGGATCGGGTGCGGCTGGCGCTGCAACAGGAGGCGACCAGTTTGCTGGGTGCGGATTTGCGTATTTCTTCGTCGCGGCCACTGCCGCCTGCCTACCGCGATGCCGCGCGGCAGCGCGGACTGCGCGTGGTGGAGACGGCAAGCTTTCCGAGTATGGCGGCGGGCAAGACGGATAGCGTGCTGGCTGAAATCCTGGCGGTGGAAGAAGGCTATCCGCTACGAGGGAAGATTGTTATTGATGACGGTGGTGGGAGTCGCGCACCCTCTCCCC
>JANXXX010000145.1 GCA_025350405.1 Gallionella sp. | reverse complement strand
TACCGAAGCGATGTCGCCCAGCTTGTGCGCGCCTTGTACCGAGACCTGGATCAGGCTGCTGCGTTTCTGGAAGTCGTATACGCCCAACGGTGAAGAGAAGCGCGCAGTGCCGGAGGTCGGCAACACGTGGTTCGGCCCGGCGCAATAATCGCCGAGCGCTTCGGAAGTATAGCGGCCCATGAAGATCGCACCGGCGTGTTTCAATTTCGGCAGCAATGCTTGCGGGTCTGCGACCGACAACTCCAGGTGCTCGGGCGCGATCCGGTTGCTGATGACACTGGCTTCGTCCAGATCGGTAACATGGATCAAAGCCCCGCGATTTTCCAGTGCGGTCTTGATGATGTCGCGGCGCGGCATCTGTCCCAGCAGCTTTTCGGCGCTGGCTGCAACGGCCTCGATGAATTTTGCATCCGGCGACAGTAAAATCGCCTGCGCCAATTCGTCATGCTCAGCCTGAGAGAACAAGTCCATCGCGATCCAGTCCGGATTTGTTTGCCCATCGCAGATCACCAGAATCTCCGAAGGCCCGGCGATCATGTCGATGCCGCACACGCCGAACACGCGGCGTTTCGCGGCTGCCACATACGCATTGCCGGGACCGACGATCTTGTCCACTTTCGGGATCGTCGCGGTGCCATAGGCCAACGCCGCCACCGCTTGCGCACCGCCGATTGTGAAAACGCGATCAACACCCGCAAGATATGCCGCCGCCAATACCAACTGATTCTTCACGCCATCCGGGGTCGGTACCACCATGATGAGTTCGCCCACTCCCGCCACTTTGGCGGGCAGCGCGTTCATCAACACCGAAGACGGATACGCCGCCTTGCCGCCCGGCACATACAGGCCGACGCGATCCAGCGCGGTGACCTGCTGCCCGAGCAAGGTGCCATCGGCATCGGTATAGCTCCACGAAGTTTGCACTTGCTTCTTGTGATAGTCGGTGACGCGCTGCGCGGCTTGTTCCAGCGCGTTGCGCTGATTTGCGGGCAAGCCCTTGAACGCGACATGCAATTCATCGCGCGACAATTCCATCGCCGCAGCATTGGCTAATGTCAGGCGGTCGAACTTGCGCGTGTATTCCAGCACAGCAGCGTCGCCGCGCTTGCGAACGTCGGCAAGGATGCTGGCTACTGTCACCTCTAGCTTTTCATCCGCCGTTTCCTCGAAGGCCAGCAGCTTATCCAGCTCGGCTTTGAAACCAGCAGAACGGGAAGATAGTTTCCTGATTTTCATTGTTTAAATCACTCGTCTATTTCTTTATTGCCCTATTTCTTGATTGCAAGCGCAAACGCATCCAGCATCGGCTGGATCGCATCGTGTTTCAATTTCAACGCGGCCTGATTCACCACCAGACGCGATGAAATATCGGCGATGTGTTCTACCGCCTTGAGGTGGTTGGCCTTGAGCGTGTTACCGCTGCTCACCAGATCCACGATCGCGTCGGACAATCCCACCAGCGGTGCCAGTTCCATCGAACCATACAGCTTGATCAAATCCACATGCACACCCTTTGCGGCGAAGTGCGCCCTGGCGGTTTGCACATATTTGGTCGCCACGCGCAAACGCGCGCCCTGGCGCACCGCGGACTCATAATCGAAATCATCGCGCACCGCCACCATCATCCGGCAGCGCGCGATGTTCAAGTCCAGCGGTTGATACAGCCCGGTGCCGCCGTGCTCATCCAACACATCCTTGCCTGCCACCCCGATGTCCGCCGCGCCGTATTGCACGTAGGTCGGCACATCGCTGGCGCGCACGATGATCAGGCGCACATCGGCGCGGTTGGTAGTCAGGATCAGCTTGCGCGAAGACTCCGGGTCTTCCAGCGCAGTGATGCCCGCCGCATTCAGCAACGGCAGGGTTTCTTCGAAGATGCGGCCTTTGGACAGGGCAATGGTGATGGTCATGCTGGTTTGGTATTTTTTGTTAAGGAGCGCATTTTACAGGCAAATGGGAAGCTGGATGAAATCGTCATTCCGGCACGCCTCGGGTAATGACGGCTAACGTTGGAATTCAGCGGCTGGCGAAGCCGGTCCGCTGCAATGACGGGTTAGGCATCTTCTTCTAGAGCTTTCGAGTCGAGCATCTTCTGAAGTAGTTCCACCTGCTCAACGTCGTCCAGCGCGCCCATGCGAGGAACAGCTACACGCTTTAGGAAGCTATAGACATCGTTGTCTGTGACGATCCATCCAAACTGGTCGTTGCTTAACGCGGCCGCCAAAATGCGCTGCACCTCTTTGAGGGAGAAGTACCCAAACTGCTCCAGCTTCGCGATCAGATTGTGGGTGACGGCAAACGACCCGGAATCCGCGAGGCCTTCAATTAAGGCCTCTTTGTTCTTGTCGTAGGAGAAGGCAACGCCGTCGAAGTGTTCCTTCAGAAAAGAGGACAGTGTTCTATAGACGAAGAACTCAGCATGCCGCTTTTTCCGCCACTCCGTCTTTAGGTATGAATGAGGCCTGTTTTCATCGAGGGTTGAGTAGTAGTCTCCATCCTCACTTATTACGTGAAGGTCTTCTCCATCCGGAACTGCTTCGAGCAATGCAATCCAGTTGACTGAATCTCCAAGTGACCCGTTCTTGCCAGGAGGGTTTCCGAGAGAGACTCGCATTTGTGCCTTCGCGAATAGTTCTGGCGTCGTTGGTATGGGATGGCTTTTTTCAAAAATGTCCTTTATTAGGACATCCGTCAACAGACTGCCATTCACTACATCAGCGTCGACCTTTTGAGATATGGACTTCGCTAGCTCTTGAAGCTCAGTGCTCTTTTTCTTGATTTGCTCATGTTCCTCGTACTGCTTCATGAACGCTGGAAGCTGCGCGGCGAACTTAACGTCTTTGAACTTCTTGAGCGCGTCTTTTATCTTGCTCTCACGGTTGCGATAGAACTCATCACAAACTTGTTCCGTGAGATGTACCGTCGCTGCGCCGTGCTCATGCGAAGCGAATACATCGTTTAGCGCATCAATCTCTTCCTTCGTGAAATGAAAGAAGTTCAAGAGGATGTTGGTATCGATGAATACGTGCATGAGAGTACCTAACCTAAAGTAGGCGGCAAAAATGCCGTATAAGCTGGCAAGTTTTGCCGGATAATCTGGAGCAACATCGTTTACCTCCTTAATTTCACTAGCTATGAGTCATGCTAACACGGCATGCTGTCCCATGAAATGTGGCATTGTGGACTTCGACCATCCCCTGTGCGCCGCCGAGTAGCACAGGCAGATCAGGGGTAGTCCGACGAATATGCTCGAGCACGTGACTGCACATGCAGGTCGTGCGAGTTTACGAGGAGGCCTGACCGGCCGAGCACACGAGGGTACCCACGCAGTGGGCGGCAAACCGGGGGCGGCTTCTTTGGGTTACCTTTCTTGCCAAGACAAGAAAGGTAACCAGTTGCCGGTCTGCCACCGGCGGTGTTGATTTTGACTTTTGTCGTTCATCCTTCGATACACCGCGCTACGCGCGGCACTTCCCTCGATATGGCTACGCCTACTGATGAAACTACCAGCCATTCGACTAGGCTGTCAAAAAACGCCAGCCAAGTCGCTGGTTGTTGGGACGAACGGAAAAACTATTTCAGACGACGAATATTCGCCCCGAGCTGCCCGAGTTTGGCCTCGATGTGCTCATAGCCTCGATCCAGATGGTAGATACGATCCACGATGGTCTCGCCTTGCGCGACCAATCCGGCAATCACCAGACACGCCGAGGCGCGCAGATCGGTCGCCATGATGGTCGCGCCTTCCAGTTGCGCGCAGCCTTTGATCACCGCGGTGTTGCCCTCGACATCGATCTGCGCGCCGAGGCGG
>JANXXX010000131.1 GCA_025350405.1 Gallionella sp. | reverse complement strand
CGGACGTTTGTTCATGTGCCTTGCTACCTCAGTCGATTCCGCGAACTGGCGTACATGCTGGTGGTGTGCTTCGGTATAGCGTTCCGGTAGCAACCTGCTCAGCGGCTGTCCCAGCATCTCTGCCGCTGTGTAGCCAAAAATTTGTTCGGCACCATAATTAAAAGTGAGGATGCGTTGCTCCTCATCGATGCAGATGATGGCGTCCATCGCAAGATTGACGATGTTGGTGAAGCGCGCTTCCGCACGCACCGCCTCGGACTGGCGTGCCTGCAATGCGTCGGCCATGTTATCAAGATTGTGAGCAAGCTGGCCGAATTCGTCCTTTGTATGCGGCAAACCTGTACGCGCATTGGTATCACCGCTTCCCAGTTTTTTAACTGCGGTAATAATGCTTGTCACCTGGCGGCGTATGCCCAGCTCTGTTAGCGCCCACGCACTCGCAAAAGCCAGCAGCCATACCACACTGAGTGTCGCGAGCGCTTTGGTAAGCCCCTCGTCTGCTTCGGCAAGCAAATCGTTTTTCGATACTCCAACCAGTATGTGCAGTCCGGTATCGGGGAGGTCCGGCATCACACTGGCTGACCAGATCCGGATTGTGCCATCAGTGTCTTCAATTTCGCGAATATTTTCCTCCGTTTGCGCCTGCGCAAAACGAAACAACGGGGTGTTGGTGATGGATGAGCCGAGTAATTTTTCCCTGTTGGGAATTCTTGTAAGAATCTTTCCGTTGGCATCGACCAGCACAACAATTGCATCCTTTTGCGGCAGATTATTGGTTCGCAGTTGAATATATTTTTCCAGATTCACCGAGGCAAGCATCACAAATTTGGTCACTCCCTTTGCATTGCGTACCCCGTACGCCACTTGCAAAACAGCAATGCCGGTCAGTCGGCCAAACACGGGTTCTATGGCAAGGGGATTTTGTGCGGTCAGAGCTTGCTGAAAATATTGGCGGTCTTTGAGATTGAGTGTCTTATTGGTGCGGAGAGAATCACAAAACAGATCCCCATTCGGCTTGATTGTCAGTAAACCGGTGTAGAGCGGGAATTCCTTGAGCACGTCAGCCAGAAAAGCAGAGCAAGCAGCCCGGTCACTGGTATCGAATTCGCGTGCCCGCGACAATCCGTATTCGAGCTGTGCGGTGCCGCGAACTGTGTTGGTCAAGCCCAGTGCAATCAACCGTGTAGAGGCAGCAAGGTTACGCCGTGCGTCAGTTATTTGCCCGTTGCGATAGTCCAGAAACAGCACTGCACCGACCAGGGCGGGAATCAGTGTTGCAAACAAAACCAGCAGAAAAAGCCGGGCGCGTATGCTCATCAGTTGCAGCCCTTTCAAAGGGGTTTAGAAAAACAGTTTCTGTCATGTCTACCATGACCATGCAGCTTCGCCTGCGTTACCAAACAACATCAACCATAAAAATGCAATAAAAATAACCGGCTTGTGCTCGGGGTGGTGTAGTACGGATTTCAGATTACAGATGTTCACCCGGGCTTATACACAAGGCAACTCTCCTGGTTATATGAGGCGGCCGATCCTGGAAAATTGCGAGTCGAGTTTGATAGTATAGTGAAATTATCGGGAATTCAATCAATAGATGACTAAATTGGCTAGCTGGCGCTTGAAAGGGCTTAAACACAAGGTGTGTGGAAAAGTGTCAAAAGAGTCAATTTAATTCCTTAAACAAGTTCTTGATCGCCAGCACCCGTTGCGCCAGGTCGCCATACTTCAACTCAATCTTCAGCTTGTCCGGCCCGTTCAGTTTGATATGGCGTTTGCTCTGGATCATCGTGATGATCTTCATCGGGTCGATCGGCGGGTTGGGTACAAATTGAACCGATATCGCATCGGCGGAAGCATCCACTTTAATAATGCCCAGCGGCTTCGCCATGATGCGCAGGCGGTGGCTGTCGAGCAGGGCGTGGGCGGGCGGGGGCAGCAGGCCGAAGCGGTCTATCAGTTCCTGGTGCATGTCGTCCATCTCGTCCAGGGTGTTGCAGTTGGCCAGGCGTTTGTAAATCATCAGGCGCTGGTGGATGTCGCCGCAGTAGTCGCTGGGCAGCAGTGCGGGTGTGTGCAGGTTGATCTCGGTGGTGACGCCCAGCGGGTGCGCCATGTCCGGCTCGTGGCCCTGGCGCAGCGAGGTGATGGCGGCGTTGAGCATGTCGGTGTAAAGCGAAAAACCAATCTCCTGCATCTCGCCGCTTTGCGACTCGCCCAGCACTTCGCCCGCGCCGCGAATTTCCAGATCGTGCATCGCGAGATAGAAACCGCTGCCCAATTGTTCCATCGCCTGGATCGCCTCCAGCCGTTTCTTCGCCTGCGCGGTGAGGCCTTCCAGGCTGTCCACCAGCAAGTAAGCATAGGCCTGATGGTGCGAGCGTCCGACGCGTCCGCGCAGCTGGTGCATCTGCGCTAATCCGAATCTATCCGCGCGGTTCATGATGATAGTGTTGGCGGTGGGGATGTCGATACCGGTTTCTATAATGGTGGTGCACAGCAGCACGTTAAAGCGCTGGTGGTAAAAGTCGCGCATCACCGCTTCCAGATCGCGCTCGCCCACCTGCCCGT
Source organism: Gallionella sp. (assembly GCA_025350405.1). Classification (GTDB taxonomy): domain Bacteria; phylum Pseudomonadota; class Gammaproteobacteria; order Burkholderiales; family Gallionellaceae; genus Gallionella. Next base: position 331 of record JANXXX010000131.1, on the reverse strand, counting down.
GCGCCACGCGGATGCGCGCTTCCGGCAGCAAGTCGGTTAAGTTCTCCAGTATATTCTGGATGGTGCTGACCTCGTTGTGCAGGAAATATACTTGCCCGCCGCGCTTCAGCTCGCGCAGCACCGCCTCGCGGATTACGCCGCGGTCATAGTTGCTGACAAAGGTCTTGATTGACAGCCGCCGCTGCGGCGCGGTGGCAATCACCGAGAAATCGCGCAGGCCTTCCAGCGACATCGCCAGGGTGCGCGGTATCGGCGTGGCGGTGAGGGTCAGCACATCCACCTCGGAACGCAGGGCTTTGAGGCGCTCCTTCTGCTGCACGCCAAAGCGGTG